>NZ_JAKRGI010000020.1:0-82119 GCF_022347625.1 Vibrio sp. Of14-4
GAGGGGGACGGATTCGAACCATCGAAGGCAGTGCCAGCAGATTTACAGTCTGATCCCTTTGGCCACTCGGGAACCCCTCCAGGGTATTTTTATCCTTAACTGATGTATTCCCAGCACAGCAATCAAGCATTGAATATGGTGGAGGGGGACGGATTCGAACCATCGAAGGCAGTGCCAGCAGATTTACAGTCTGATCCCTTTGGCCACTCGGGAACCCCTCCAGGGTGTTTTATCCTTAGTTGATGTTTTCCCAACACATCAATCAAGCGAGGACCGAATCATAGCAAACTCGTTAACTCTGTAAAGCCTTTTCTGGTAATTTTGAACTAAATGCTGGCTTTTTGGACAAAGAGACAAGAAATGAGTATTAATCTAGTAAATATATGTTTATTTTCTCTTATATTTCATTCTCTTAGTGTTTTTTTATTCTTGTATCTAGGCTTTGCTCGTGACTAAGAGTAACCACAATCACCCGAATTGAACATACTTTGACGATATTGAAAAGTAAAAAACGGCCCAAACTGGTTAAATAGTCGATTTTTTAGCCTAGATATCAAGGAAAGTAGACTGATTAAGTTAAAAACGAAACTTACAGTTTATTTCCCTTTCTTTACATTGCTTGACGTTTTTATAGTGGTTTAGCGATTAGACTATATGCAGCCTTTTGAATTAGAACTTAATCATGAAAAAAATAATTACTTTAAGTCTCGTTTTTCTATCTCTCTCTAGCACTGCGTCAACAGCGCTTGCTCGAAATGGCCAAATGCAGGCTATCACTGTTGTGACAGAGCAGGTCCAAACGCATGAGGTATCCCAGTCATTAACCTTAGTGGGGAAAATTGATGCAAAACAATCAGTCGTTATCTCACCTGAGGTAACTGGCCGAGTCAATAAGATTGCTATAAAAGCGAATCAGCAGGTTGAAGTAGGCCAGATGCTTATTGAACTAGACGATGACAAGGCCAAAGCCAGCATCGCCGAAGCTAGCGCTTATCTTGATGATGAATTACGTAAACTTAAAGAATTTGAGCGTTTGGTTAAAAGTAATGCGATTACTCAAACCGAAATAGATGCTCAAAAAGCAAGTGTGACAATTGCAAAGGCTCGTTTAGATGCTGCTAAGGCTGATTTGAGTGATTTACACATCAGAGCGCCTTTTTCTGGAACGGTAGGCTTAATTGATTTTAGTGTTGGAAAGTTTGTCACCGCAGGAGATGAATTAGTATCACTGGACGATTTATCGGTCATGCAACTTGATCTGCAAGTCCCTGAGCGCTATTTATCACAGATTTCAAAAGGCATGAGTGTATTAGCGACCAGCTCAGCGTGGGGGAAACAAGAGTTTAAAGGCCAGGTTGTCGGCGTTGATTCAAGAATTAATCAGGAGACGCTCAATCTAAGAGTACGAGTTCACTTTGACAATACCAACGGGCAACTTAAGCCCGGAATGTTAGTGACGGCCACTATGGCGTTTCCTGCGATCAAAGCGCCAATTATCCCAGTGCAGTCTCTTGAATACTCAGGCACTAAGCGCTTTGTTTACATAGTCGATGGGAAGGGTAAGGCTAATCGCACAGAAGTCTTTTTAGGGGCTCGAATTGGTAATCAGGTAGTGATTGAACAAGGAGTATCGATTGGCGATAAAATCGTTGTTCAAGGTATTGTCAATATGCGCGATGGTGTGACGGTTAGCGAGCTTACAGAGGTAGTTTCCAAAGAGAAACCCACACAGAAAGGGGAACTCTAATGTGGTTATCCGATGTTGCTGTTAAACGCCCTGTTGCTGCAGTGGTGTTAAGTTTGCTTTTATGTGTGTTTGGTATTGTCTCTTTTAACAAGCTCGCTGTACGTGAAATGCCCGATATTGAAAGCCCTGTTGTTTCAATTAGTACTCGATATGAAGGAGCATCTGCCACCATCATTGAAAGTCAAATCACTTCTGTGCTTGAGGATCAATTATCCGGCATCAGTGGTATTGATCAAATTGAGTCGACTACGCGCAATAGCATGTCGAGAATTATGATTACGTTTGAGCTGGGTTATGATCTGACGACAGGTGTCAGTGATGTTCGCGATGCGGTCTCCAGGGCGCAGCGCTCGTTACCTGATGAAGCCGATGATCCTATCGTTTTTAAGAACAATGGCTCCGGAGAGTCCTCTTTATATATCAATTTAAGTTCATCTGAGATGGATCGTACCCAGTTGACCGATTATGTTGATCGTGTCTTGCTAGATAGGTTTAGTCTGATATCTGGTGTCAGCTCGGTTGAGGTATCAGGCGGGTTATATAAGGTGATGTATGTCAGGCTCAAACCTGCCGAGATGGCAGGGCGCGGAGTAACCACAACGGATATTACCACTGCCCTCAATAATGAAAACATTGAGAGTCCTGGTGGAGAAGTGCGAAATGACCAAATAGTTATGTCTGTGCGAACAGCTCGCAGTTATAGCCAAGCAGAAGACTTCGAATATTTGGTGGTTAAACGAGCCAGTGACAATACGCCCATTTATCTCAAGGATGTCGCTGATGTGTTTATTGGCGCAGAAAATGAGAGTTCAACGTTTAAAAGTGATGGTGTGGTTAATGTCAGCATGGGAATTGTGCCTCAATCTGATGCTAATCCACTTGAAGTGGCAGATCGCGTCCATGAACAAGTCGAGAAAGTTCAGAAGTTTTTACCCAAGGGGACGCGCCTTGCCATTGATTATGACTCAACGGTCTTTATTGAACGCTCTATCACAGAAGTCTATAACACCTTATTTATTACTGGTGGTTTAGTCATTCTGGTTCTGTACATATTCATCGGTCAGGTGAGGGCGACTTTGATTCCTGCTGTTACCGTTCCGGTTGCGCTCATTTCATCTTTTATTGCTGCGTATTATTTTGGCTTTTCAGTGAATCTCATCACCTTGATGGCTTTGATTTTATCCATCGGCCTAGTCGTTGATGATGCCATTGTAGTGGTAGAGAACATTTTTCATCATATTGAGCGAGGAGAAAAACCACTGCTGGCGGCTTACAAGGGCACCCGAGAGGTTGGATTTGCTGTTGTCGCCACTACCTTGGTTTTAGTGATGGTCTTTCTGCCTATCTCCTTCATGGATGGTATGGTCGGTTTGCTCTTTACTGAATTCTCGGTGTTACTTGCAATGGCTGTCGTGTTCTCTTCTTTGATTGCTTTAACGCTAACGCCAGTGCTAAGTAGCCACCTGCTGAAAGCCAATGTAAAACCGAGCCGATTTAACTTGTATGTTGAATGCCTGTTCTCGCGTCTTGAAACGGGTTATCGAAAAGCCCTTTCAAAAGCTTTGAAATGGACTTGGGCTGCGCCGGTTATCATTATTGCTTGTGTTGCTGGAAGTTGGGGACTGATGCAGCAGATACCTTCACAGTTGGCGCCATCTGAGGACCGTGGTGTGGTGTTTGCTTTTGTTCGAGGAGCTGATGCGACCAGTTACAATAGGATGGCCGCAAATATGGAACGTGTCGAAGAGCGCTTGCTGCCCTTATTGGGAGAGGGTTTTCTTAAGTCATTTAGTATCCAGTCGCCTGCCTTTGGCGGAAACGCTGGCGATCAGACAGGGTTTGTGATCATGATCCTTGATGATTGGAACGATCGGGATGTCACGGCTTCACAGGCGTTGGCTGAGGTGAAAAAAGCGCTTACAGGTATTGCTGATGTGAGGATATTTCCCTTTATGCCCGGTTTTCGTGGTGGCTCAAGTGAGCCAGTCCAGTTTGTTTTAGGGGGCGCCGATTATTCAGAACTTAAAACTTGGGCTGAAAAGCTCGAACAGATCGCTGAAGCTTCTCCTATGATGGAAGGCGTGGATATTGATTACTCGGAAAGAACGCCAGAATTGGTCGTGAATGTTGATAAACAGCGCGCTGCCGAGTTGGGCATTAGTGTCGCGGATGTTTCTGACACACTTGAAATCATGCTTGGAGGCAAGAGTGAGACGACCTTTGTCGAGCGAGGTGAAGAGTATGATGTCTATTTGCGAGGTGATGAAAACAGCTTCAATAATGCTACCGATCTCAGCCAAATCTATTTAAGAACCAACTCCGGTGAATTAGTGACCTTAGATGCAGTCACTCAGATTGAAGAAGTTGCCTCATCGATTCGGTTATCCCATTACAACAAGCAAAAGTCTATCACTATAACCGCCAATTTATCTGAAGGTTATACCTTAGGTGATGCGCTGGATTATTTGGACCAGAAAGCTATTGAGATGTTGCCAGGTGATATTTCGGTAAGCTATGCGGGAGAGTCCAAAGACTATAAGGAGAACCAATCTAGTGTGCTTTTGGTGTTTGGCTTGGCTTTACTGGTTGCTTATCTTGTTTTGGCCGCTCAGTTTGAGAGTTTCATTAATCCCTTAGTTGTTATGTTTACAGTACCTATGGGTGTGTTTGGCGGCTTTATGGGTTTACTTGTGATGAGCCAAGGACTCAACATTTATAGTCAAATAGGAATGATCATGCTGATTGGTATGGTGACTAAGAATGGTATTTTAATTGTTGAATTTGCTAACCAATTACGTGATAGGGGGTTCGCATTTGAAAAGGCGATTGTTGATGCCTCTGCCCGTCGTTTACGCCCTATTATGATGACGGCCTTTACCACCTTAGCAGGGGCGGTGCCACTTATCCTTTCTAACGGCGCTGGTTATGAGAGTCGAGTAGCGGTCGGAACCGTTATCTTTTTTGGTATGGGATTTGCCACTTTGGTGACTTTGTTTGTGATCCCAGCTATGTATCGACTTATCTCGGTATCGACTCGAGCACCAGGTTATGTTGAAGCTGAGCTGAATAAGGAACTCAGCCATGATGTAAAAGCGCGGAGGTCTCATTAAATCTAGCTTAGCCCCTTTCATCAAGTGAGAGGGGCTTTCGCACTTGATTAGCTATAGTTAACCGAATAGCGAGTAGGCTTGTGATTCATCGCCAACACTATATTAAGTAAAACTGCTCCAATAACGGATAAACCTATGGTAGTCGGCGAAACGAAAAAGCATGAAGTGATAAGAATACAGAAGTCGATAGCAAGTTGACACTTACCCACTGAAATGCCGTATTTGTCTTGAATAAATAAACACAGCACATTGAACCCACCCAAGCTTGAACGGTGGCGAAATAAAATGAGCATACCTAATCCCATTAACAGCCCTCCAGCAACTGCGCAGTATACGTCATTGATGGTTTCAAGACTGATCACTAGATACAAGTGATCAGACAATACCGATACTAAGGCTCCAGAAATGATACTACTCATAGCAAATCTAGGGCCAAACCGTTGCCATGCCAGTAAATAGAAAGGACAGTTAGTCATAAAGTAAAGTGTGCCAAAAGATAGCGGGATGAATTGATTGAGCAAAAGGGCTAAACCCGTGGTACCACCAGTCAACAACTCTCCTGACTGGAGGAAAAAAATACCCTGAGCGACAAGAAATGTTCCAGTGAGGATCGCTATCCAGTCTTCTTTTGGTGAGTGTTTATCCATGATATAAAAACAAAATAATAATTAAGGGCGGCATGATAGTGAAAAAGATATTATTTCGGTAGCTTGGGTAGTAAATTTCAGGTAAACCTATGTAGATATTGTTTTACGGGCTGTATAGAGAAAAATTGACACTTTTGTTATTCATCAGTTTTTTTGGCAACATTGGGTGACACTTTGTTGTTCTGCATGAAAAGTCTTCATAAGAAAAAGTATAATTTTCTCTTTATGGCTATGATCAAATTATGTAGAATGCGCGCTATCAATGTGATGCAAACGTTTGCGTGAGCTGGTTGCGCAGATTATTAGGGTCATTCTTAGTTTTTCAGTTTAAATCTGAGTCAGGAGATACAGATGCTAAAGCGTGATATGAATATCGCAGATTATGATGCGGAACTGTTCGCAGCGATCCAAGAAGAAACTCGTCGCCAAGAAGAGCACATTGAACTTATAGCGTCAGAGAACTACACCAGTCCACGAGTGATGGAAGCTCAAGGCTCTCAACTTACCAACAAGTATGCAGAAGGCTACCCAGGCAAGCGCTATTACGGTGGTTGCGAATATGTGGATAAAGCGGAAGCTTTGGCGATTGATCGTGCGTGTGAGTTGTTTGGTTGTGCTTATGCGAATGTTCAGCCTCATTCTGGTTCACAAGCAAATAGTGCTGTTTATATGGCGTTGTTAAACCCAGGTGATACTGTGCTTGGTATGAGCTTGGCGCACGGCGGTCACTTGACTCATGGCTCACCGGTTAACTTTTCTGGTAAGCATTACAACATCATTCCTTATGGTATTGATGAAGCGGGTCAAATTAATTATGACGAAATGGAGTCGCTAGCGTTAGAGCATAAACCGAAAATGATCATTGGTGGTTTCTCAGCTTACTCACAAATTGTTGATTGGGCGCGCATGCGTGAAATCGCTGATAAGGTTGGTGCCTATTTATTCGTTGACATGGCGCATGTAGCAGGCCTGATCGCTGCTGGCGTTTATCCTACTCCAGTCCCACATGCACATGTGGTTACAACGACAACCCACAAAACGCTTGCCGGACCTCGTGGTGGTCTAATTCTTTCCAATGCCGGCGAAGAAATGTACAAGAAGCTGAATTCGGCAGTATTTCCGGGCGGGCAAGGCGGTCCATTGATGCATGTTATTGCTGGTAAGGCTGTTGCGTTTAAAGAGGCGATGGAGCCTGAGTTTAAAGCATACCAAGAGCGTGTGGTTAAAAATGCTAAAGCTATGGTTGCCCAGTTCCAAGAACGTGGTTATAAAATTGTCTCAAACGGCACTGAAAACCACCTTTTCTTAGTTGATTTAATAGATAAAGACATTACCGGTAAAGAAGCGGATGCTGCTCTAGGTTCAGCTAATATTACGGTGAACAAAAACTCGGTACCTAACGATCCTCGCAGCCCATTTGTTACATCTGGGATACGTATTGGCTCGCCAGCAATCACACGTCGTGGATTTACAGAGGAAGATGCGAAAGAACTAGCTAACTGGATGTGTGATGTACTAGATAATATTGATAATCAGGATGTTATCTCAGCGACTAAAGCAAAGGTTCTTGAAATCTGTCAGCGCTTACCTGTGTATGCATAATGCTCCAGTAACTTGAAAACTAAAAAGGGGGGTACATGGTATCCCCCTTTTTGTACATTAGTCTCTACTTGGAAATACTTAGGAGTGTGCCTGATTTACACTTGAACGAGTAGTACTTGCGGCTTTCACTGAACTTTCCTAGACCTTCACCGTGACAATAATCGATATTAATATCACGCATGGTTTCCAGAGTGTCTTCACTGGTTAGAGCAAACTTAGAGCCATCTGCACAAACAATACGTACACGGCCGTCGTCACTTACAGAATATAATTCAACTTCAGTATTACATAGTTCAAAAGAAGCTTCACGAAAGTTATCTTGTTGAGTATTTGATGCACAACCTGCTGTCACTGCAGTGATCGCTAGAGCAATAAAACCTAGTCTTTTCATAATCATCCCTTGGAATAAAAACAGTTTTAGTATTATTAGGGCTAAGCCTATAGAAGAGTGTTGTTTCATTCAAGAAATGAACAATAAAAAGGGCTAATTGGTTCAATTAGCCCTTTTTATTTATATTTAAAATTGGACTTTAGCCAACTTCTATCCCTTGAGCTTGCAAATCGGCATGGTAAGAGGAGCGAACAAAAGGCCCACAAGCGGCGTGGGTGAATCCAAGGTCCAGTGCAATTTCTTTTAACTCATCGAACTCGGATGGCGGTACATAGCGCTCAACAGGAAGATGGTGACGACTTGGCGCTAGATATTGACCTAGAGTCAACATAGTGACACCGTGAGCTCGAAGATCTTTCAACACTTCGATAATTTCTTCTTTTGTTTCGCCAAGCCCCATCATAAGCCCTGATTTAGTGGGAACATCAGGGTGCTGCTGTTTAAATTTCTGCAGTAGCTGTAGAGACCATTTGTAGTTTGCTCCAGGGCGAGCTTTACGATAAAGGCGAGGAGCCGTCTCTAGGTTATGGTTGAAGACATCTGGAGGATTGTCTTTCATCAATTCGAGAGCAACATCCATTCGACCTCTGAAGTCGGGCACCAAAGTTTCAATTTTGATATTTGGGTTCTTTGCACGGATCTCACGGTTACAGTCAGCAAAATGTTTGGCGCCGCCATCACGAAGATCATCGCGGTCTACAGAGGTAATAACTACGTATTTGAGTTTCATGTCTGAGATGGTCTGGGCCAGTTTTTGAGGCTCATCAACTTCAGGGGCAACAGGGCGACCATGTGCGACATCACAGAATGGGCAGCGACGAGTACAAATAGCACCAAGGATCATAAAAGTAGCGGTTCCATGGTTAAAGCACTCAGCTAAGTTAGGGCAAGATGCTTCTTCACACACAGAATGAAGATTGTTCTTACGCATTGCTGATTTGATCTCTTGAATGCGTTGACTGTCAGCAGGTAGCTTGATTTTCATCCAGTCAGGTTTTCGCAGAATTTCTTTTTGCTCAGTGGGCATATTCTTGACTGGAATTAGTGCCATCTTATCAGCGTCGCGATACTTAACGCCTTTTTCCATTTGGATTGGTTTACTCATGCTTTATACTTCTCTTTGCTTCTCAACGCGTAGGAGAGGCTTCTGTGCTGAATTCAACTTGCTCATAATCAAGCAAAGTGACAAGTTCTTCGACTAGTGTCGTCTCAACTTGGGCAAGATCTGTTGGTCCACCAAGCTGGCTCATTTGAACCATTTCCATACCCGCATAGCCGCATGGATTAATACGCAAAAAGGGCGACAGATCCATATTCACGTTGAGAGCTAAACCGTGAAATGAACAGCCTTTGCGAATTCTAAGGCCCAAGGAGCAGATCTTTTTACCATCAACATAGACACCTGGTGCATCTGGTCGTGCTGCCGACTCTATATTGTAATATTTTAGTGTTTTTATCACGAGTGTCTCAATTGTTGTGACAAGATCGCGTACACCGAGTTTTTTACGACGAAGGTTAATCAGGAAGTAAGCCACTAGTTGACCTGGCCCATGGTAGGTAACTTGCCCACCTCTATCGCTTTGTACGACGGGGATTTCACCAGTATTGATTAAGTGCTCTGCTTTGCCAGCTTGACCTTGAGTAAAAACAGGGTTGTGTTCAACAAGCCAAACTTCGTCACAGGTTTCCTCTGTTCGAGAATCTGTAAACTCATGCATGGCTCGCCAAATCGGTTCATAGTCCTGTCGGCCCAAGTGCTTTACAACAAGCTGGTTGTACATTCCTAATCCTATCGTCAGTTAATCAGGTTTACGGAGTATAAACTGGTTCGGTTCATGTAACTATATGTAAGTAAGATATTTTTAACCCTCTGAAAAGTAGAAGATTTATATCTATCTGATATATATAAATAAAGCAGCCTTGTGGCTGCTTTTAAATTTATTTGATTAAATCAAATAAATTTACAAAACCATACGAACGATATCAATCTCACCGAGCTCTTTGTAGAGAGTTTCCACTTGTTCAATAGATGTTGCTGTAATCGTAATAGAAACAGAGTGGTAGTTCCCTTTAGCGCTTGGTTTGACACTCGGGCTGTAGTCACCTGGAGCATGTCGTTGTATGACTTCAAGTACTTTCTCTGGCAACTCAGGCTTAGCATAGCCCATGACTTTGTAAGTAAAAGAACATGGGAATTCAAGCAGATCTTTTAGTTTTGCATCTGAGTTAATAGTCAACATTTTGAAACTCCAAATTGGATGTCATTTAGCCAGCGCGAAATAGTACTGCTATTCAACTTAAATCTCAACAGGCCATAAAACAAAGAAAGCCGCTTTGTGCGGCTTTCAAGTTATGGAAGCTGGGAAGATCAAAACATGCTCTTGAACAACATGACGATATAATCCCAAAGACGACTGAATAAGCTGCCTTGTTCTACGTCTTCGAGAGCAAGGAGTGGGTACTCAGCGACATCTTCGCCTTCTAGTTGATAGTATAGCTTACCGACAACATCGCCCTTCTTAATTGGTGCTTCGAGCTCTTTTTCTAACACGAAACTGGCCTGAAGATTTTTAGCCTGACCTCGAGGAAGGGTTACATAGGTGTCTTGATCAAGGCCAAGCGCAACTGTATCTTTATCACCCATCCAGACTTTTTCTTCGACAAAAGTTTCACCAGATTTGTGTGGTGCAACCGTCTCAAAGAAGCGGAAACCATAGCTTAGTAGCTTTTTACTCTCAGACTTACGTGCATTGGCATTTTTAGTTCCCATGACCACAGCGACCAAACGCATTTGTCCTTCGGTGGCTGAACTCACCAAACTGTACCCGGCATTACTTGTGTGGCCAGTTTTAATACCGTCTACATTCATGCTCTTATCCCACAATAAACCGTTGCGGTTATATTGGGTAATGCCGTTATAGGTGTACTTTTTCTCTGAATAAATACGGTATTCATCCGGAACATCACGAATCAAAGCTTGGCCCAATAGTGCCATATCGTAAGGCGTTGAGTATAGATTCGGGTTATCTAATCCATGTACGTTAGCAAAATGAGTATCCTTCATTCCTAGGCTGTCTGCCCACGCATTCATCAAATCAACAAACGCATCTTCTGATCCCGCAATGTGCTCGGCCATGGCAACGCAGGCATCATTTCCAGATTGCACAATAATGCCACGGTTTAAGTCTTTCACTTTGACTGTGGTGCCGACTTCAATGAACATTTTCGATGAATCAGGGAAGTTTTTTGCCCATGCATTTTTGCTTATGGTGACATCGTCATCGGGTGAGATGTTTCCGCGCTCTAATTCTTGGCCAATGACATAACTTGTCATCATTTTGGTTAAGCTTGCAGGTGATAATTTGGTATTCATCTCATGCTCTGCGAGTATTTTACCTGAATGGTAATCCATCAGAACATAGCCTTTAGCAGCAATTTGAGGAGCATCAGGTACGACGATAGGTGCCGCGAAAGAAGATGATGCGAATGTTGCAGAAAGCGCAATAGAAGAAGCAAAAACGGATTTGATTAGCGTTGTTTTTTTCATATTGACTACAGGTTTTAATTAACTGTCCATATCTTAACAGAAACAATCTCTCAAGCCAGTGTAAGACATGCCTCACACTGGTTTGAGGACTACAAGGATTTTATAAAGGCGCTTGAATAGCCCATGAGTTTAACTTGTTCTAACGTTTTTTGCGTCAGCATATAGTCATCAAATGGACCCAAAAAGACACGATGGATATTATTGTCTGAATTGACGTAACTCTTTACTGAAAGGTTTTGACTCAAATCTTTAGCTAAAGTTCGCACTCTGTCTTGGTGTTTTGATGAAGCGACTTGCACAACAAATTTAGGTATCGATTTTTGCTTGTGTTGAGCCGTGGGTTTTTCTACTGAAATAACTTCTAGTTTTATATTAGCGGTCCCTGTGCGAATGACGTCAAGCTTAGTTGCAGCTGCATAGCTAAGGTCGATAACGCGTCCCGGGTGGAAAGGCCCTCTATCGTTAACTCTAACAATTGCTGTTTTCCCGTTGTCTTTGTTGGTCACTTTGACATAACTTGGAATGGGTAAAGTCTTATGAGCGGCTGACATCGAGTACATGTCATAGACCTCGCCATTAGACGTGAGATGACCGTGAAACTTTTTTCCATACCATGAAGCAATCCCCTCTTGAGTAAAGCCTTGAGGTTCCTTAATGATGGAGTAGTGTTGACCTCTTAGGGTATAGTCACGATTTCCGCCTACGCTATATGGTTCGTATTGAGGGTGTGCATCTTCAATATGGTCAACCGAAATAGGGGCGTTTGGCGCAAGATCATCTTCTATTGAATAGCGTTGTGACGGAGAAGAAGAGCAGCCAGCCAAAAAAATGGTAATAGCGCAAAGTATACCGATCAGGACATTTTTAAAAATCATTTATGTTGCCTTAGAGAAAGCTTTCCTATGAGTGTGTATAGACATTAATATGCCAAAGCCTGCCATCAGGGTAACCATGGAGGTTCCACCGTAGCTAATAAGTGGTAAGGGTACTCCGACTACAGGTAGGATACCACTAACCATCCCTATATTAACAAAAACATAAACAAAGAAGCTTAAAACTATACTACCAGCCATCATCCGGCCAAAAGCTGTTTGCGCTTTACTGGCTAAAACCAGACCTCGACCAATGATAAACAAATACAAGCTGAGTAAGATCAAAATCCCGATTAATCCCCACTCTTCGGCAATAACAGCAAAAATAAAGTCAGTATGTCTTTCTGGTAGAAACTCTAATTGAGATTGGGTACCTTGTAGCCACCCCTTGCCTGATATCCCTCCAGAGCCTATTGCGATCTTACTCTGAATAATATGGTATCCAGCTCCCAGAGGGTCTGATTCAGGATTAAAGAGTGTTCGGACCCTGACTTTTTGATACTCCCTCATCAGAAAAAACCACAGGACAGGCAAAAATGCCCCAAGGCTACAAACCGCAGCGAAGATAATTTTCCAACTGATGCCTGCTAGGAAGATAACGAATATACCAGAAGCGGCGATCAGTATTGAAGTCCCCAAGTCTGGCTGTTTAGCAATAAGAATGGTCGGAACACAGACCATTACTAGCGACAGTACTAAGGTTTGAAAGTTTGGTGGTAATGAGCGCTTACCAATAAATCGTGCCACCATTAGAGGAACGGCGAGTTTTAAAAGCTCCGAGGGCTGGAATCGCACGAACCCAAGATTTAGCCAGCGCTGAGCACCTTTAGAGGCTTCGCCAAAGAACAGTACCCCAAGTAGCAGTAGAACACCGACTGTAAACATGAGTGGGGCAAGAGTCTCGTAGGTACGAGGTGGTATTTGAGCAAGCAAAACCATAATGCCTAGTGATAGAGCCATACGCATAGCTTGCCGGTCCATCATGCCAAGGTTTTGACCACTTGCACTATACATGACGACAAGACCGAAGCCCATGAGGACTAAAATTCCGAGTAAAAGGGGGAGATCGAGATGGAAGCGCTCAAATAGAGCTCGATTCTGTCCTGTGGATGGATCAAAATCCATGATTATTTTGCCTCTTCTTTTTCTTTGACTAACACTTTATCAAAGACTTTTCTTACTAGAGGGCCACCTTGTGATGAGCCTCCTCCAGCATTTTCTAGTACAACAGTGACCACCAATTTGGGTGAGTTAAGCGGTGCAAAACCAGTAAATAGAGCGTGGTCACGTAAGTGCTCAGCAATTTCGTCAGCATTGTATTCTTCATCTTCACCAAGACCAAATACTTGAGCAGTACCGGACTTTCCGGCACTGACATACGCTGTGTTATAAAATGCTCGACGAGCGGTGCCTTTTTTCCCATGATTAACTAGGCGCATCCCTTCAATCGCTAAATCCCAAAAACGGTTTTTAACTCCTGTAATGGGTGGGTAGGTTTCTACTTCGGTTAATATTTGATCTTCGAATGGTTGACCGTTATCTACGGTGCCTCTTAGCAAATGAGGAGGCATGACCTTACCTCGATTAATCAATACTGAGGTCGCTTTTGCGATTTGCATTGGCGTCGCAGTCCAATATCCTTGCCCTATGCCAACAGGTATGGTGTCCCCTTGGTACCAAGGTACTCGATGTCGCGCTATTTTCCACTCCTTGGTTGGCATGTTAGCTTTGCTTTCTTCATAGATATCAATGCCCGTTTTATCTCCAAAGCCAAACATCATCATCCAGTTTGAGATGCGGTCAATGCCCATATCATAGGCGATTTGATAAAAAAAAGTGTCGACGGATTCTTCAATTGATTTGACTATGTTGACTTTCCCATGCCCCCAGCGTAACCAATCTCTAAAAGGCTTGGTTTTAGAGTTGGGGATTTTCCAGTAGCCCGGATCGTTACGTGTGGTATAAGGAGTGATCACGCCTTCTTCAAGTGCTGCTACGGCCATTAAAGGCTTGATAGTGGATGCTGGCGGATAAATTCCTAAAGTGGCTCTATTCACTAAGGGGCGATTTTTGTCTTTAAGTAAAGCATTATAGGCTTTGGTAGAGATTCCATGTACAAAGGCATTCGGGTCATAACTAGGGCTGGAAACCATAGCTAAAACACCGTTATCATTGGGATCAAGTACAACCACACTACCTCTGCGTTCAGAGAGCAACTGGTGGATATAAAGCTGAAGGTCAATATCTAAATTAAGTACAACATCTTTCCCTGGTGCTGGCGGAATATATTTGAGTGTGCGAATAATACGGCCGCGACTGTTGACTTCTACTTCTTGGTATCCAGCGGTGCCATGTAATAAGTCTTCGTAGTATCGCTCGATTCCGAGTTTGCCTATATCTCGTGTAGCTTGGTAATTACCTTCTTTACCTTCCCGAGTCAGTCTGTTCATGTCTTTGTCGTTGATCCGAGACACATAACCAATGACATGGGTAAGTACTTCACCGTAGGGGTAATGTCTTTTGAGGTTTGCATTGACTGTAACCCCAGGAAATTTGTGTTGATTGACAGAAAACTTGGCGACTTGGTCTTGGGTCAATTGTGTCAGAATCGGCACAGACTTAAATCGACGTGCATGACGTCGCTCTCGCTCAAAGCTTTCAACTTGTTCTGGAGTAATGTCGAGATATTTTCTTAGTCCTTCAATTGTCCCAGACATATCTTTAATTTTTTCTGGGATAATTTCCAAACTGAAAACGGGGCGGTTTTCCGCTAGTAATTTACCATTGCGATCGTAAATTAATCCGCGATTGGGGGCGATAGGAACAATTTTAATCCGATTGTCGTTGGAGCGAGTTTTGTAATCTTGATATTGATTGATTTGGATATTGTAGAGGTTGGCAATTAAGAGGCCAACCATAGTGATGATTCCAATGAAAGCGATGATAGCACGACTTTTAAATAGTTTTGCTTCTGCTTGGTAGTCTCTAAACCGGGTGCGCTTTCGTAACATTGGCTACTTATTCTCGGTGATATGGGTGATTGGCGGTTATGCTCCAGGCTCTGTATAGGCTTTCTGCCATAACTATTCTTACTAACGGATGTGGCAGTGTTAGTGCAGACAGCGACCAACTTTGGTCGGCGGCAGCTTTGCAGGCAGGAGCAAGCCCTTCTGGTCCACCGATGAGGATAGAGACGTCTCGTCCATCCAACTTCCAACTCTCTAGCTGCTGAGCCAATTGTGGTGTGTCCCACTTTTTACCGGGAATATCTAGTGTAATAATTCGATTGCCTTTCGGTACTGAAGCTAGCATAGCTTCACCCTCTTTTTGCAAAATTCTTGCAATATCAGCATTCTTTCCCCGTTTTCCTGCAGGAATTTCTACTAGCTCCAATGGCATATCATGAGGAAAACGACGTTTATATTCTAAAAAGCCATCTTCAACCCATTTGGGCATTTTAGTACCAACTGCAATCAGTTGTAGCTTCATTTTTAGCCCCAAAGCTTTTCAAGTTGATAAAGCTCACGCTTTTCCTCTTGCATGACATGCACTATCGTACTGCCCATATCGAGCACCACCCATTCGCCTTCGACATCACCATTAACGCCAAGTGGTTCAATACCTGCACTCTTTGATTCTTTCGCAACGTGTTCCGCTATTGAGTTTACATGACGTTTTGAAGTTCCAGTACAAATAATCATGTAGTCGGTAATCGATGACTTCCCTTTTACATTTAAGGTCTGTATTTGTTGCGCTTTCATATCATCGGCTTTATCGACCAGAAAACTATTTAGTTCTTCAAGTTGCAAGATGTTTTCCTCTTTGTATTGTTCAATCAAAGCGGGGAAGTATATCACGCTTTTTATAACTCAACCTGTGGAAGGCATATCTCAGCACTTAATTGGTGTAATAGTGGCCAACAGGATGTCTCATATTGAGTTTTAGAGATTATTTCTGCTTTGGCAATTAACTGAATTAATCGCATTATTTTATTTTTTGATAGCCGATTTAAGGCGCTTGAATACAAAGGTCGTTTCGATTGCCAAATTTTGTGAGATTCGAATATGGCACCTAGTGGTTGAAGTGACATTTTACTATGCATAGTCATTAGCAACGTCATCTCTTTTTGAATGGTTCTCAGAAGTATCGTTGGCTCAATATCTTCCGCTTGTAATTGGAGAAGGATCCGCTGGCTACGTTTCGCTTTGCCCATAAGTAGAGCATCAGCCCACTGGAAAGCGTTATAGTGGTTACTTCGGCTCAGAGACTCTTCCAATCTGACTAAGTTTAGTTGTCCATCAGGGTAGATAAGAGCTAGCTTTTCTAAGCTTTGTACTAATGCAAACAGATTACCTTCATGCCACTGAGCTAGCAGCTGGATAGCTTCGGCGTCAGGCTGCAGTTTCATTTTTCTACAGCGTGCCTGCACGAATTGCGGCAGTCTGCTGATGTCAGGAGAAACGCAGTTGACCCAGCACCCCTTGGTCAACAATGCTTTAAACCATTTGGCATTTTCTTGTGCCTTGGTCAGCTTACTGCCGATGAGGACCAAAACGATATCATTATGTAGAATCTCAATCAGGTTTAATAACCCATTAGAAATACCTGTATTTACGCCACTTTCAGGTAACTCTAACTCAATTAATTGGCGTGATGAGAACAAGCTCATGCTTTGACAGCACTGATAGAGTGTCTCCCAATCGAAGCTTGAATCAATAGCAAATCGGTGGCGCTCTTCAAAGCCTTGATGATAAGCCACTTCTTGGATTGAGCGACGTGACTCTTGTAACAGCAGAGGCTCATTGCCAAACAGTAGATAAACGGACTGAAGCTGTTTACTCAGTTGCTCGGTAAGCCTCTCAGCGAAAAGACGCATAATGTGATTACTCTGTGCTTTCTATCTCTTGAGAGTTTTTATTAGCTTGTTCATCAAAGGAGTCAAGCTCTTTTTGTGTCAGTATATGTCCTGCTTTGATATCAGTACGCAAACGAGCCATTTGGCGAATAATCTGGTCAGTAGCAAATTGGCGCATTTCGTCTTCGATCATGTCTCTTTCAACCGATTTTGCTAAAGCGGTTAATGGGTTTTCTAAGTAACTGCGGCTTACGCTAGTCGAGAAGGTTTTATCGCCTACATCAGGGATAGTGACTCGATAGGATGCTGTAAAAGTGAGTTCTTTTTCTGCCGCAGTTGTATTTTGGTAAAGGGATAAGTTCCTCTCTCCTAAGCCTTCGCTAATGATATGCAGGTTGGGAACATTTTCTGATGGCGGAACGACATTGACTTCATTAACGCGTAGTTGTGATTTCATCATGCGCGTGAAAGTACTGTACTGATCGTAGCTGGTGAGTGACAGTGTCCCAAGTTCTTCTGGGATTGAATAATCTCCCCTAAGGTGAAAGCCACAGGCTGACAATAAACTTGCGCTAAGGATAACGCTGACAATTTTTATAAAAGATACTGGAGCTAGGCGCATTGATGAAACTTTCTCAGTTAGTGGAATACTTATCTTAATCTACTCAGTGAATACATTAAGATAAGTAAAGCAGAGCAAGGTATTTACTCTGCTTAAATTTAAGCTTGTGGTTAATTTGCTACTATGTTCAATAGTTTACCTGGAACATAAATCACTTTACGTATGGTATTGCCTTGTGTGAACTTAGTAACATTTTCATCGCTAAGAGCAAGCTTCTCGATATCTTCTTTCGCTATGTCTGCGGGTACTGTGAGTTTCGCACGCAGCTTACCATTTACCTGAACGATAATAAGTTTTTCGTCTTCAACTAATGCCTTATCATCGTATTTTGGCCAAACAGCATTATCAATGTCTGATTCACCTAAAGCGGTCCACAGTTCGAATGAAATGTGTGGAGTGATAGGGTAAAGCATAACAACAACCGCTTTAAGAGCCTCATCAAGAATAGCGCGATCTTGCTCTGCTTCTTGAGGTGCTTTTGCTAGTTTATTCATCAGCTCCATGATAGCCGCAATTGCTGTATTGAAGGTTTGACGGCGAGCAATATCATCTGTGACTTTAGCAATCGTTTTATGTACATCACGGCGCAGAGACTTTTGGTCTCCAGATAGAGCCTGCGTATCAAGAGGTTGAGAGTGTCCTTGTGACGCATGCTCATTGACCAGCTTCCAGATACGTTTTAAGAAGCGGTTTGCACCTTCTACTCCAGACTCTTGCCATTCTAACGTCATATCTGCAGGAGATGCGAACATCATAAACAAGCGCACTGTATCTGCACCGTATTTATCGACCATTTCCTGTGGGTCTATACCGTTGTTCTTTGACTTAGACATTTTGATCATGCCTGAGTGCTCAACCTCACGACCCTCGTTGTCTTTTGCAGAGATAATGCGGCCTTTACCATCACGCTCAACTTTTACATCCGTTGGAGCAACCCATTCTGTGCCGCCTTTCTCGTTCTCATAAGAGAAAGCATCAGCTAATACCATTCCCTGACATAGTAGTCGTTTGAATGGTTCGTCGGACGTTACGTAGCCTGCATCACGCAGCAGTTTGTGGAAGAAGCGAGAGTAAAGTAGGTGCATACAAGCGTGTTCGATACCACCGATGTATTGGTCGACTGGCAGCCAGTAGTTTGCTTTGTCTGAGTCTAAAATATCATCCGCTTGTGGTGAGCAGTATCGTGCATAGTACCAAGAAGACTCCATGAAAGTATCAAAGGTATCCGTTTCTCTCAGCGCTGGCTGACCATTGAAAGTGGTCTTGGCCCACTCTTTATCTGCTTTGATTGGGCTTGTTACACCATCCATAACCACATCTTCAGGCAGAATAACCGGTAATTGCTCTGCAGGTACAGGATGGACTTCACCATTTTCTGTGGTGACCATCGGAATTGGCGCGCCCCAGTAGCGTTGACGTGATACGCCCCAGTCACGTAGACGGAAATTAACTGTCTTTGTCCCTTTTCCTTGCGATTCTAGTTTAGCGGCGATGGCATTAAATGCCGCTTTGAATTCAAGACCATCGAACTCACCTGAATCGAACAGTACGCCTTTCTCAGTGTACGCTTCTTCTGAGATATTTAGTTCGCTGCCGTCAGCAGGTTTGATGACAGGAATAATATCTAAGCCATATTTAGTTGCGAACTCATAGTCACGTTGGTCGTGTGCAGGTACTGCCATTACAGCGCCTGTGCCGTAGTCCATCAGTACAAAGTTAGCGACGTAAACTGGAACTTCACGGCCGTTCAATGGATGGATAGCAGTAAGGCCAGTCGCCATACCTTTCTTTTCCATTGTTGCCATCTCAGCTTCTGCTACTTTGTTGTTCTTGCACTCTTCGATGAAATCGGCTAACTCAGGGTTTGTTTTAGCGGCTTCTGCAGCCAGAGGATGGCCTGCAGCAATACCAACATAGGTCACCCCCATCAGCGTATCTGGGCGAGTGGTGTAGACTTCTAGATCTGCTTGACCTTTGACTTCAAACTTAAGCTCTACACCTTCTGATCGACCAATCCAGTTACGTTGCATGGTTTTAACCATTTCTGGCCAGCCATCTAAATTATCTAGATCATCGATCAGTTCCTGTGCGTACTCAGTGATCTTGATGAACCATTGAGGGATCTCTTTTTGCTCAACGATTGCGCCCGAACGCCAGCCGCGCCCGTCCACAACTTGTTCGTTTGCAAGAACCGTCTGGTCTACTGGATCCCAGTTAACTGTTGACATTTTCTTGTAAACTAGGCCTTTTTCGTAAAGCTTAGTGAAAAACTCTTGCTCCCAACGGTAGTACTCTGGTGTACAAGTAGCGAACTCGCGACTCCAGTCGTAGCCAAAGCCCAGCAGCTTTAACTGGTTCTTCATGTACTCGATATTTTCATACGTCCAAGGTGCAGGTGCAGTGTTATTTTTTACCGCTGCATTTTCTGCTGGAAGACCGAAAGCATCCCAACCAATTGGCTGCATGACGTTTTTGCCTTGCAAGCGCTGGAAGCGAGAGACCACATCACCGATAGTGTAGTTCCGTACGTGGCCCATATGCAGTCGACCGCTTGGGTATGGGAACATAGAGAGACAGTAGAATTTTTCTTTGTTTGGGTTTTCGCTTACAACAAAGGTTTTGTTGTCATCCCAGTGCTTTTGAACTTTTTGTTCAATGTCTTGTGGATTGTATTGCTCTTGCATCGATGATATCCGGTTATCTTGGAAATTGTGAGTTCAGTTAGAACAGACATAAATAGATCGTCATAGAATACCTAAAGGAGAGGAGCACAACAATAGCTTACTCTGTTCAATTGTTAGAAGGAGGCCTCTATGTCTAAAAGCAAATCGGGTTATGAGGAAATGTTTGAGGATGTGGTCGAGGTGCTCAAGCATAGTCCTGATGAGATTAATCGGGTATTAGAAACCTCAGAAAAGCTTGTTGAAGCAGCTAACGACATGACCAAAGATGAGCTCGCTCTGGTGTCTGCCTATGTGAAATCAGATTTAAAGGAATTTGCAGAAAGCTTTGAAGAATCAAAAGCTGGGCCATTTTATTTGATGATTGCAGATTCAATATGGCAAGGGTTACTGGATATTACCGATAGAACGAAAGTTGAATGGGTTGAGTTGTTCGATGATTTGGAACATCAAGGCTTATACCAAGTAGGAGAAGTGATAGGTTTAGGTGTGCTAGTTTGCGATGAGTGTGGTCATAAAACTCAGTATAATCACCCGACGGTTGTTATTCCCTGTATTAAATGCGGGTGTAAAGGCTTTAGCCGCCAGGCATTAAAGCCATAGTTCTATTATCACTGCCAAGGGCCAAGTGATTACTTAGCCCTTGTGTTTGTTCTAGTCTTTGAGTCGCCAGCTTACAACTAGACTGAGTAATACCCAAATATAGAGTGGCCATGTGCCAAATTTATGGAAAGGAGTCTGCCCCTCTGTGGAGGTGACTTCGGTTCGCAGGACATGAGTTTCAAACTGAGGGATCTGAGCGATCACTTTTCCTCGATAGTCAGTCACTGCGGTCACGCCGTTATTTGTGGAGCGAATCACTGGCTTACCTAGCTCGAGTGCCCGCATACGCGCAATCTCCATATGCTGTAGTGGTCCAATCGATCTTCCAAACCATGCATCATTAGATAGCGTCAGAATGAAATCCGTGTCCTCGGTTACGTTTCGACGGACTTGTTCATTAAATATGATTTCGTAACAAAGAGCAGGAGCCATATGGCGGCCATTTGCTACTATGTTGGTTTGGATAAAATCGCCGCGGCTAAATGATGACATTGGTAAGTTAAATAGCGGAGCTAATGGCCTTAAGATACTTTCAAAGGGGACAAATTCACCAAATGGCAATAGGTGATGTTTATGATACCTCTGATCCATATTGAGGCTATAGTCACCATAATTGGTTTGACCTAATGTCAGGATACTATTGAAGTATTTGCCATTTTCATCTTGGTTAAGGACACCAGTCACTATGGCGCTACCATTTAACTTACCAGCTGAATCAAGATTACTTAAATAGGATGGTATCTCCAACTCAAAAGCGGGAATCGCGGCTTCAGGCCAGATAACAACATCGGCATCCCAATTCTCTCTGGTAAGGTCAGTGTACTTCATTATGGTTGGCCAGCGCTGCTTGGGCAGCCACTTTTTCGCTTGGTCTACATTACCTTGGATGAGAGCCAGTTTAGTGGAACTCTCTGGGTTAGGTGTTACCCAGTGAGTGGAATTTAGGCCGAAACCAGTAAACAATATAGTGGCTGGAATGAGTATGTTCATCCATTTCTTACTGACTATTGCATAGGCTATTGAACCAGCAGAGATGATGAGCAACAGAGTAATAAGTTCTACGCCGCCGATGGGGGCGAAATTACCCAACGGGCTATCGATTTGGCTATACCCTAGCCATAGCCACGGAAAGCCAGTCATAACCCAGCCTCTTAGCCAATCACAGCATAACCATATGGCTGGAGCGGCGAGAAGAAAACGAACTCGATTATGACGGCCAAAATAGCGGTTTAATGCCCAAGCGAAGAGACCGGAATAGACTGCAAGATAGCCTATTAGCAGAGACATAAGAAAAAGGCTGGCAATCTTGGGCATACCGCCAAACTTATCAATACTAATATGTACCCAGCTTATTCCAGTGGCAAACTGGCCGATTCCCCATGCATATCCAGTCCAAAGTGCAGCGCGGCTGGATTGGTTGTGGATTAAAATCAGTAAAAGTGCAGGGCTGATAATCGCAATTGGCCATAGTTGGTAAGGAGCAAAAGCAAGTGTCGTAAGAGCGCCAACAAAAACGGCCGCGAGCGGCCGTTTGAGGCGATGAAAAAGTCTTTTTAACATCGTTATACTATCTAATCGAGTTTGGGTTACTCTTCTGCTGGCTCAGGAAGAGGTTCTTCATCGGGTATGGTCACCTGAAGCTGTAAAACGCGTCGGTTGTCTGCTGAGGTTACTTTGAAGCTGTATTTCTCAATTTCGACCACCTCACCACGTGAAGGCAAATGACCGAACGCTGTCATCACTAAGCCACCGACCGTATCGACTTCCTCATCACTAAATGAGGTATTGAAGGTCTCATTGAATTCTTCAATAGTAGTTAATGCTTTGACAGCATAGGTATGTTTACTCAGCTTGCGAATATCCAACTCTTCTTCATCGTCAAATTCATCTTCAATATCGCCGACAATTTCTTCCAGAATATCTTCAATGGTTACAAGGCCAGAAACACCACCGAACTCATCTACCACGATTGACATGTGGTATCGTTCCTCGCGGAACTCTTTAAGCAGCCGGTCAACACGTTTACTTTCCGGAACCACTACCGCAGGGCGAATGACTTGTTCGATATCAAAAGGAGCACAGTCTGAGCCTAAATACTTAAGTAAGTCCTTCGCTAGGAGTATGCCTTCAACATGATCTTTATCTTCACTAATGACAGGGTAGCGGGAGTGCTGAGCATCGGTAATTAAGTGAACGAGTGCGTCAAGGTCATCACTGCGATCAACGGTTACCATTTGTGAGCGAGGGATCATGATGTCGCGCACGCGCATCTCGGCAATTTCCATAACACCTTCGAGCATGTCTCTAGTATCATGGTCTATCAGATCATTTTCTTCTGAGTCTCGAAAGACTTCTACCAGCTCTTGGCGGTCTTTCGGATCTCCTTGAAATAGTTGGCCAAGGCGTCCAAAGAAGGACTTTCTACTCGGACCTTCAGATTTCTCTTTCTTACCTTCTGGAGAAGAGGGCGAATTGTCTTCGTTCATTTTTTCTCATTTAAGTCACGCTATCAGATGTGTGATAGCACACATTAGTAGAGCTTGATATTAAAATGTAACCAACGGAATGTTTGTTACACCAATCTAGCTGCTACTCTTTTTCTGCAAGATATGGGTCATCAAAGCCCATAGATTGCATTATCTCTGTCTCGAGGGATTCCATTTCTTCAGCTTCTTCATCCTCGATATGATCATAACCTAGCAGATGCAGGCTGCCATGTACAACCATATGAGCCCAGTGAGCCATTAATGGCTTGGACTGCTCCTTGGCTTCTTGTTCTACCACCTGTTTACAGATGACAAGATCGCCAAGAAGATCCATTTCTATGCCCATTGGAGCTTCAAAGGGAAAAGACAAAACATTGGTTGGTTTGTCTTTTCCACGATACTCGAGGTTGAGTTGATGGCTTTCACTGTCATCCACAATTCTCACTGTGACTTCCGCCTGCGATTGGAATTTATCGACAGCGGTTGTTAACCACAGGAGAATATCTTCAAAGCTGGGTAAACCTGTTTCTTCTTTGACTGCAATTTGAAGATCAAGTTCTATGCTCATGATGGCTTTATCTCTGATGATGGTGTTTGCTGAGATGATCCAGCTTCCTGAAATTTAGCCTCGCGCTCTTCTCTACGTCTTTTCTCGTACTCTTTACGCTCTTTTTGGTCTTGCGCTTCCCACTTCTCATAGGCGTTAACAATACGAGCAACGACTGGGTGGCGAACAACGTCATCTGATAGAAAGAAGTTAAAGCTGATTTCGTCGACTTCATTGAGAACCTCAATGGCATGACGAAGGCCTGATTTTGCTCCGCGAGGTAGGTCGATTTGTGTTACATCACCTGTGATGACAGCTCGCGAATTAAAGCCAATACGGGTGAGGAACATTTTCATCTGTTCCACTGTGGTGTTTTGGCTTTCATCAAGAATGATGAAGGCATCATTGAGTGTGCGACCTCGCATATAAGCCAGAGGAGCTACTTCAATCACGTTACGCTCGATGAGCTTTTCGACCTTCTCAAAACCAAGCATTTCAAATAGAGCGTCATAAAGAGGGCGCAAGTATGGGTCCACTTTTTGACTTAAATCCCCAGGTAAAAAACCAAGCTTTTCTCCCGCTTCGACCGCTGGGCGGGTTAGCAAAATACGCCGAATTTCTTGGCGTTCCAAGGCATCCACGGCAGCTGCAACCGCTAGGTAAGTTTTCCCAGTTCCCGCTGGTCCAATACCAAAGGAGATGTCATGAGTTACCATATTGACTAGGTATTGTGCTTGATTTGGAGTACGTGGTTTTATGACACCTTTTTTGGTTTTTATGAAGACTTCCTTGCCATATTCGATATCGGATTGAGTGTCTTGTTCAAGAACCCCAGTTTCTTTGATGGCGAGGTGGATTTGTTCAGGTTCTATGTCTGGGATATTGCCTTTTACCGGCGCTGTGCCTACGTAGAGCGTTTTTATGATGTTCAGAGCTGCAGCTGAGGTATGGGGCTTACCCACTATGGTAAAAAAGTTGCCTCGATAGCTGATTTCTATACCTAAACGGCGCTCTAAGTGTTTGATATTGTCATCGAAGGGGCCGCAAAGGCTAGCAAGACGGCGATTATCAGAAGGTTCCAGATTGATTTCTAGAGTTACTATTTTATTGCTCAAAGTTGCCTCTCAATGTTTGCCATTAGCAGAGTCCGATTTCGACCGGACTCTCATGGCGCTATATTCCTCTATCTAAGATGGTCACTTAGATGACTATTTTCAAGGTTACGGAGTAAAGGTTGCTACTCCGAGTTCATCTTCGCGCTTTGTTCTCGCCATCATTTGAGTGGGAGAAATGACGGTTCTTAGGTCCATGTCTTTCTCTGTACGAATAATTTCGCCACGCAGTGAGTTAGCGAACACATCGGTGATCTTGACGTCAACAAACTGGCCGATAAGCTCCGCATTACCCTCAAAATTCACTACACGGTTATTCTCTGTACGTGCGCGAAGCTCCATTAGATTCTTTTTAGACGGTCCTTCAACGAGAACTCGCTGTTCTGTGCCAAGCATTAAGCGAGAGTACCGCATTGCTTGGGCATTGATTGTTTGCTGCAACTCATACAGACGATCTTTTTTCGTTTGTTCTGATAGATCACATGGATAATCAGCAGCAGGTGTCCCCGGACGAGGAGAGAATATAAAACTAAAACTCATGTCAAAGTCGACATCTTTAATCAGCTTCATTGTTGCTTGGTGATCCATATCAGACTCGCCAGGGAAACCAACGATGAAGTCAGAACTTATCTGAATATCAGGTCGAGCTTTGCGTAATTTACGTATGATGGATTTGTATTCAATGCCTGTGTGTGGACGCTTCATCATAGTCAAGATGCGATCACTGCCGCTTTGCACTGGAAGATGTAAGAAGCTAACCAGTTCAGGTGTATCTTCGTAAACAGCGATAATATCGTCTGTGAACTCAAGAGGGTGGCTTGTTGTAAAGCGAATACGGTCAATACCATCAATCGATGCGACAAGACGGAGGAGTTCTGCGAAAGAGCACACATCACCTTCGTGTGTTAAACCACGGTAGGCGTTCACATTTTGGCCGAGTAGGTTAACTTCTCTTACACCTTGGTCGGCTAGTTGTGCAATTTCAAATAGCACATCATCGAGTGGACGACTGACTTCTTCTCCCCGAGTGTAAGGAACAACACAGTATGTACAGTACTTAGAGCACCCTTCCATAATGGAAACGAATGCGGTTGCTCCTTCTGCACGAGGCTCTGGCAAGCGATCAAACTTTTCAATTTCAGGGAATGAGATATCCATAACAGGAGCATCATCATTTTGAGACTGTTTGATCATTTCAGGCAGGCGATGCAAAGTTTGAGGGCCGAAAATTACATCCACAAAGGGGGCGCGCTCACGAATATGATCACCTTCCTGAGTGGCGACACATCCGCCAACACCAATCACAACACCTTGCTTTTTATCTTTGAGCGTTTTCCAACGACCCAATTGGTGGAAAACTTTTTCTTGTGCTTTTTCACGAATAGAGCAGGTATTGAGGAGTAATACATCTGCTTCTTCTGGTTCTTCTGTCAACTCATAACCATTGGTTGCATTCAGTAGATCGGCCATCTTTGATGAATCGTACTCATTCATCTGGCAGCCCCAGGTTTTAATTAGCAGTTTTTTACTCATGTTGTTCGCTCGATCGTTAGTTTAAATTAAGGGAGCAAATCGCCCAGTGTTGAACAGTATCGCCATTGTATTTAATTGGCTATATTTTAGCCTATGCTATGGCGTTAAGCCGCGTATTGTACTGGTTTAGAAACCTACTGACTAGAGGCACGAATAAAATCGTTTAATGGCCATGTTTTATAAGGGGTTTGACCATATCCGAGTTAAGGTTTTTGGTTACATTTGGATGGTGAAAAAGTACAATGAAAAACTCGAACAATAGAAGTGTAAATTATGACCAAGTTTGATGTTGCCGTTGTTGGTGGTGGAATGGTAGGTGCTGCTGTCGCTGTTGGTTTTGCCAAGCAAGGCAGAAATGTAGTGGTCATCGAAGGGTATGCTCCCCCCCCCTTTACGTCAGACCAGCCAATGGATATTAGGGTTTCGGCTATCTCTCAGCACTCAGTCTCTATTCTCGATAAACTTGGAGCGTGGCAAGGCATTTCAGATAAACGAATCTGCCCTTATCGCCGTTTAGAAACTTGGGAAAATCCTCAATGCCGCACTCGATTTCATTCCGATTTACTTGGAATCGACCAGCTTGGTTATATTGTTGAAAATCGAGTTATTCAACTCTCTCTTTGGGAGCAGTTTTCGCATTATCCCAATATCACAGTCCATTGCCCTGATAAGCTTGCTGAGATCGACTTTAGTCAGCCTTGTACCCTCACTTTAGAATCTGGAGAAAGCTTGAGTGCAGACCTAGTAGTTGGTGCCGATGGGGCCAATTCACGTGTACGTTCGTTAGTTGGCATTGGTGTTACAGCATGGGACTATCGTCAACATTGTATGCTTATCAATGTTGAAACCCAAAAACCGCAACAAGATATTACTTGGCAGCAGTTTACCCCGTCAGGCCCTCGCTCTTTCCTGCCTTTGTGTGGCAACCAAGGCTCTTTGGTATGGTATGACTCTCCCAAGCGTATTAAGCAGTTGTGTTCCATGACCAATGAGCAGTTACGGCAAGAGGTATTAGCTTATTTCCCAGCAGAGTTAGGCGATATTAAAGTATTACAATTTGGTTCGTTTCCGCTAACTAGGAGCCACGCTCAGACATATTCAGCATCTGGGTGCGTGTTAGTTGGCGATTCCGCACATACGATAAACCCGTTAGCTGGGCAGGGTGTTAATATCGGTTTTAAAGATGTTGAAGCTTTGCTAGAGGTCACTTGTGGGCAGGGCTTATACTCTCATCAGGCTCTAAAGCGTTATGAGCGAAAACGACGCCCAGATAACCTAGTTATGCAGTCAGGTATGGATATTTTCTACAAGACATTTAGTAATGACTTAGGGTTAGTGAAACTAGCGAGAAATGCGGCATTGAAAATGGCCGACAACGCAGGACCGATAAAAAAACAAGTTCTGCGCTATGCCTTAGGGCTAAATTAAACCCAGTTAACCATAAAAAACGCAGCAAGTTTGCTGCGTTTCGATAATGGAATACGCTTAGTTATTTAGTAACACGTAGAACCGGTGTTTCACCTACTGAAACCGTACCAGACAGTTTGTTAAGTTCTTTAATCTCATCCATGTTAGAGATAACTACAGGCGTTAATGTTGATTTGGCTTTTTCTTCAAGAAGAGCCAAATCAAACTCAATGATAGTATCGCCAGCTTTTACGGTTTGGCCTTCTTCAGCGATACGTTTAAATCCTTCACCTTTTAGTTCAACGGTATCGATACCGAAGTGAACGAAAAGCTCAACACCTTCGTCTGACTCAATCGAGAAAGCGTGATTAGTTTCGAAAATTTTACCTATAGTACCGTTAACAGGAGCTACCATTTTCGTGCCAGCAGGTTTGATAGCAATACCATCTCCGACGATTTTTTCAGCGAAAACAACATCTGGCACATCTTCAATGTTTACAATTTCACCAGATAGAGGTGCAATGATTTCAATTGCATCTGCGTCAGCGCTGTCGTCAGATACTAGCTTCTTAAGTTTGTCAAACAGACCCATTGTGTCATGCTCCTAAGGTTTTTTGTTCAATTCTGTCGAATTATAGTATACCAATCTAGGAAGATAGACGACTATTTTTAGTCGACTATCGTATTGGTATCAGTTAATTATTACGACTTATCTGCAATAAATTTTTCTACAGCGGCTTCAATTTCGGCTGCAGTTGGTAGAGAAAGCGCTTTTTCAGCCATCTCTTTTACTTCACTAAAGTTTGAGTTGCGTATTACTTTCTTCACTTTAGGGATAGAGATACCACTCATAGAAAATTCATCCAGTCCCATACCTAGAAGTAATAAGGTGGCGCGTTCATCACCAGCCAGTTCACCACACATGCCGGTCCATTTTCCTTCTGCATGTGACGCATCAATAACTTGTTTGATCACGTTTAACACTGCAGGGGATAATGGATTGTACAAGTGAGAAATCATTTCGTTACCACGATCGACTGCCAGTGTGTATTGGGTTAAGTCGTTGGTGCCGATAGAGAAGAAAGCCACTTCTTTTGCTAAGTGATGAGCAATAGCGGCGGCAGCTGGTGTTTCAACCATTACGCCGATTTCAATGTTTTCATCAAAAGCATGCCCTTCAGTGCGAAGCTCAGTCTTGTATTCTTCGATTGCCTCTTTAAGCTCACGTATTTCCTCAACGGAGATGATCATAGGGAACATTATGCGCAGTTTACCGTGTGCGGAAGCACGCAAAATACCACGTAATTGGTCACGCAGAATTTCACGACGATCTAAGCTGATACGCACTGCTCGCCAGCCAAGGAATGGGTTCATTTCCTGTGGCAGATCCATATAAGGGAGGTCTTTATCACCGCCTATGTCCATGGTGCGAATAATGACCGCTTCGCCATTCATGGCTTCAGCAACTTCTTTGTACGCTTGGTATTGCTCTTCTTCGGTTGGAAGGGCATCACGGTCCATAAATAAGAACTCAGTACGGTAAAGGCCTACCCCTTCTCCGCCGTTGCGCAAAACACCGTCACAGTCTTTCACTGTGCCTATGTTGCCGCAAACCTCAACGCGGTGACCATCTAAGGTTTCTGCGTGTAGATCTTTAAGCTTTGCAAGTTCTTCTTTTTCAGCGATGAAAGCGTCTTTTACTGCTTTTGCTTCTTCAAGTTCTTTATCTGATGGGTTGATAATGATTTTATTATTCATCGCATCAAGGATCAGAGTATCGCCGTTTTGAACTTTCTTAGTGATATCGTTAGTACCAACGATTGCCGGTAACTCAAGAGAACGTGCCATGATAGACGTGTGTGAAGTTCGCCCGCCAATATCACAAGCGAAGCCCAGAACATAATCTAGGTTTATTTGTGCCGTTTCTGAAGGAGTAAGATCGTAAGCAACCAAAATAACTTCTTGGTCTATATCGCTTAAAGATACGATGTTAATACCTAGTGCATTTTTTACAAAACGGGAGCCAATATCGCGAATGTCGGTTGCACGCTCTTTTAGATACTCATCATCGAGCGATTCAAGTGCAGTGGCTTGTTCTTCGATTACAGTATGAATAGCGTTATCGGCGTGCATTTTATCTTTTTTGATGAGAGTAAGGATTTCCTCTTCTAGCTCTTCATCTTCAAGAAGCATTATATGACCTTCAAAGATCGCTTCTTTTTCTTCACCGAATGTTTCCAGCGCCTTCTGCTTAACAGTCTCAAGCTGAGCCGTTGATTTGTCACGTGCTTCAAAGAAACGTGCGACCTCAGTGTCGATTTGCGCATCAGTGATAGAGTTGGTGTTTAGGACAATTTCATCTTCTTGGAGGAGTAATGCTTTACCAATAGCAATACCGGGAGATGCTAGGATGCCTGAAATCATAGCCTTACCTTAAATTGGTCAACTTAAAAACGGGAGAAAATGGGTGTGCTAACGATAATTTTTAGCTTATGTTTGGGTTTATTTCCAACAAAGCCATTTCGTTTTCACAAAATGGCTTTAGAAATGCGAGACCGGATTAGTGCAGTTGGTCCATCAGAGCAACAAGGTGATCAACCGCTTCTTGAGCTTGAGGGCCTTCTGCTGAGATAGTTACTTGAGTTCCTTTAACTAGACCTAGTGTTTGTAGTTTAAATAGGCTCTTGGCACTTGCACTTTTACCGTTAGAAGTCACTGTAATATCCGCATCAAAGCCTTTTGCTTCTTTAACGAATTGTGCAGCTGGGCGAGTGTGAAGGCCGTTCTCTGCAGTGATTTCTACTTGCTTCTCGTACATGTTATATACCCCAAATTGATTTATATTTTGATAGATTCTTAATCAGGTCCAGCTTAACCTCTAAACGAATGTTGTGACAAATACACGATACTCATTTAGTGGCATACACTAACCTAATTGCAAATTTTTCAGATATGATTCCGATCTAGGCCGGATTTCATAACCGATGCTAATTCTGGCTTCTTTTTTATTTTGAAGCTTAAAATAAAACTGCCCCGATATTACCAAAGGTGAGTCAGGGATCAACAAAAAAGCCCCTCAAAGGGGCTTTTTTCGAAGAAAAATTGATTTCATCACATATTATTGATGATTCTCTTTCTCCGTGAAGAGACCAGCGAACAGCGCAGTGCTTAAGTAGCGTTCACCTGAGCTTGGTAGCACGGTTACGATGGTTTTTCCTTTGAATTCAGGCAGCTCTGCTATTCTGTTAGCTGCTACGACTGCGGCACCTGAAGAGATACCAGCCAAAATACCTTCTTCTTCCATTAAACGCCTAGCCATATCGATCGCTTCGTCGGATGTAACTGGCTCGACACGGTCAATAAGCTCTAAATCCAGGTTGCCTGGAATAAACCCAGCGCCGATACCTTGAATTTTGTGTGGGGCTGGCTGAATTTCTTCACCAGCAAGTGCTTGAGCGATGACTGGAGATTCTGCTGGCTCTACTGCTACTGAGACTATCTTCTTACCTTTCTCACCTTTGATATATCGACTGGTTCCTGTAATTGTGCCGCCCGTGCCGACACCGGCAATAAAGACATCGATTTCGCCATCAGTTGCTTCCCAGATTTCTGGTCCTGTCGTCTTTTCATGTATTTCGGGGTTAGCAGGGTTACTGAATTGTTGGAGTAGCAAATACTTTTCTGGGTTAGCAGCAACAATTTCTTCCGCTTTTGCGATGGCGCCTTTCATGCCTTTAGCTGCCTCGGTTAGCTCAAGGTTCGCACCTAAAGCCTTGAGCAGCTTACGACGTTCAAGACTCATGGATTCTGGCATGGTCAGTGTTAGCTTGTACCCTCGAGCCGCTGCAACGAATGCCAATGCGATGCCAGTGTTGCCACTGGTGGGTTCGACAAGTTCTATACCGGGCTTTAGCGTACCTTCTTTTTCTGCTTCCCAAATCATGTTGGCGCCGATGCGGCATTTAACGCTAAAGCTTGGGTTTCGAGCTTCTATTTTTGCTAGAACCTTACCTTGACTCACTTTGTTGAGTCGGACCAAAGGTGTGTTCCCTATGGTAAGAGAGTTATCTTCGTAGATTTTGCTCATATCATGATCCTTGGGTTGTTGAGCGCCTATGGTCTGTCTGGAGTGGAGACCTTTGACGACAGGTATGGGCCTTGATAAACCCTGCATGGGTAGAAGAGTAGGCCAGTGATAAAACCTAGAGAAGGATTAAAAAGTTATAAGTTATTAGAATGAGAACAAGAGCATGTTATTAAAATTGAGTTGATGGCCTCCAGAACTAAGTATGATAGGCAAGGTCAACTAACGGTTTTAGATGACCTTGCGTAGATCTGTCAGCAGATTAAACGCAGATAACTCATCAATTTATCGTTTGAACTCTGAGACCCAGATAGCCGTTGCACCGCATACGGCAACAGGCATAACAATGAGGTTTAAAATTGGGATGGTGGTGAAGATAGAAACGAGTCCTCCAAAGCTATATGCTTTGGCCTGCTTTTGTTTCAAATCATTACGCATATCGTTAAAGCCGATTTTATGGTTATCAAATGGGTAATCGCAATACTGAATCGCGAGCATCCAAGCGGAAAAGGCAAACCAAACAATGGGACCAATTGTCTGTCCTAAACCAGGAATGAGCAATAAAACGAAAAGACCAATCGCTTTGGGCAATACATAGATAAGCTTGCGCCACTCCCTAGCCAAAATTCTTGGCGTATCCTTGATTACGGCAAGTATATTGTCGTCATTGATTCTCTTTCCTGTCAGGTGTTCTTCTACTTTTTCTGCCAATAACCCGTTAAAAGGAGCGGCAACAAAATTAGCTAATGTGCTAAAAAAATAAGAAAAAGTGGCGAGAATGGTCAAGACTAATAGTGGCCACAGTATATAGGTTAGCCAAGAAAGAAAGCTTGGTAGTTGGCCTATAAAGTGTTCTATCCAAGTATCTAAATGTGAGAAAAGGTAGAACAGTGCTCCCCCTACCAGCAGAACATTTGCCAGTAAGGGAAGAATGACAAATTGGCGGATCCCCGGAGTAACGGCGAGCTCTAAGCCATAGAAAAAGTAACCGAAGCCGGAACGATGTCGTGTTATTGGATTCATAAGCCTTGACTAAGTAATGAGGTAAAATTGAACGCTTTTTATCTTAACAAAGAAAAAAGCGTGGTCAAAATCACAACATTGTATGAACTTCTCACATTAAGCTGTTCTAAAACAGGTGAGAGTTTTGGTAAAGTTGCAGTAAGAGAAGGTTTAACATGGTTCGATAAGTTTGTTTACGGACTCAACGTATCGATTAATTTGAGAGTGGAACATGCAGGAATTGCGATTTGTACTCATAATCGTCGGAGCGATAGCGATTGCCGCGCTGTTGTTTCACGGCTTATGGACAAGCAAAAAAGAAGTTAAAGCTAAGTTTGGCAGCAAGCCACTTCGTAAGTTAGATGTAGATAAAAACAAAGCGATTGAGCCAAACATAGAACCAGAACGAGCCGTTGCACCGGAAGATGATTTTGAAATTATTCGCAAGGTACGAAAAGAACCGGCTTTTGTGTCGGATAATATCATCGCCGATCCATTGATTGATGGTTATCCTGAGTCAAATACTGAGCAGCCTCTTGTTTCTGCTTCTCAAGATAATGAGTCTGTGGTTGATGATCCTTTGATGTCTGGCACTTCGCTGCAGGGTAGTGAGTCTTTTCATGCTAATTCTCAGAATAATGCTGGCGTTGATGACGCTGAGAGTGTTGCAAGTTCAGAGGTAAAGGAACCAGCCCCACAGCAGGATATGGAAGTGATAGTACTCAATGTTCACTGCGCTGGGTCTGAGCCACTGGTTGGCACTAAGTTATTTGATAGCATGCAGCAAAACGGTCTACTTTATGGTGAGATGGACATCTTCCATCGTCACTCTGACCTTTCTGGTACAGGAAAAGTGTTGTTTAGTGTTGCTAACATGATGCAACCGGGTACGCTTGCCCACTCGGATCCGGCTGAGTTTAATACTAAGGGGATTTCATTTTTTATGACCTTACCTTGTTATGGCGACCCAGAGCAAAACTTTAAGTTAATGCTTAAAACTGCGCAGCAAATTGCCGATGATCTTGGAGCGAATGTACTCGATGATGGTCGTAATTTAATGACACCAAATCGTTTGGATGCGTATCGAGCTCAGATTCAGGAATTTAAGACTTTACAAACTGCCTGAAGAATAGAATATTTCATCAAAGGCTCCGAATGTTGGAGCCTTTCTTTTTCGTGTTTTGGTGAGTCTTTAAATAATTTTATCCTAAAAACAGCCTAAACTCAGTCCATTTTTAATCCGTCAGGCATGAATGGCCTAGCTATCAATTTTTAAACAGAGTGAATTATGCCTCTAGATATTCAAGAACAGCTCAATCAATTGCGCGAAACCTTACACTACCATGGTGTGAAATACTACGTTGAAGACAATCCTGAAATCCCAGACTCAGAATATGATCGCCTGATGCGTGAGTTATTAGAACTTGAGGCTAAGCACCCTCATTTGATGAGTCTTGATTCCCCCAGCCAACGAGTTGGAGGGCAGCCACTTGATGGTTTTGAATCTGTAAGACATGAGATAGCCATGTTGTCTCTGGACAATGCGTTTGACGATGATGAGCTTGATGCTTTTTATAAGCGTATGCTAGATCGTCTTTCTGTCTCGGAGTTGGCACAGTTCTGTTGCGAACCTAAACTGGACGGGTTAGCCGTGAGTCTCTTGTACGAAAATGGTGTTTTGGTCCAAGCAGCGACTCGTGGTGATGGCACAACCGGAGAAAATATTACAGAGAATGTCCGCACCATACAATCTATCCCACTTAAACTAAATGGTGATGGCTGGCCTCCACGCATCGAGGTTCGAGGCGAAGTGTTTATGCCAAAGCTTGGCTTTGAGCGACTTAATCAAAACGCCCTTAAAAAAGGGGAAAAAGTATTTGTTAATCCTCGCAATGCTGCTGCTGGCAGCTTGCGCCAGCTTGATTCCCGCATAACAGCAACACGGCCTTTGAGCTTCTATGCATACAGTGTGGGTGTAGTAGAAGGTGATGTATTATCACAAAGCCACTATCAACGTTTTTTACAACTAAAAGGCTGGGGGCTGCCCATGTGCCCAGAGACCCGTCACGTATCAACTCTGTCAGAAGTTAAAGCTTATTATCAAGATATTTTGACGCGCAGAGGTGAATTGGCCTACGAAATAGATGGTGTTGTTATCAAGGTTGATGATATTGCTCTGCAAGAACAGTTAGGCTTTGTTGCCAGAGCACCTCGCTGGGCTATTGCTTATAAGTTCCCTGCTCAAGAAGAAGTGACGGTTCTTAATGATGTTGAATTTCAGGTAGGTCGAACTGGCGCTATTACCCCAGTGGCTAAGCTAGAGCCTGTGTTTGTTGGTGGTGTTACCGTTAGTAACGCAACTTTACACAACGCCGATGAAATTGCCCGTCTAAACGTCAAAATTGGAGATAGTGTTATTGTGAGACGTGCGGGGGATGTGATCCCACAAATTGTATCCTATATCCAAGATCGCCGCCCTGCTGATGCAGAAGAAATCGTCTTCCCTAATCAATGCCCCGTTTGCCACTCTCAAATTGAGCGCCTTGAAGGTGAAGCCGTGGCAAGATGTTCCGGTGGCTTGTTCTGTCAAGCACAAAGAAAAGAAGCGCTAAAGCATTTTGTGTCACGTAAGGCTCTGGATGTGGATGGCTTGGGAGAAAAAGTGATAGAGCAGCTTGTCGACCGAGAAATGGTGGAGACGCCTGCGGATCTATTTAAATTGTCTGCTGGTGTGATCACCGTTTTAGAGAGAATGGGGCCCAAGTCGGCACAAAATGTGGTTGATGCTTTGAATAAAGCGAAATCAACCACGCTGGCTCGTTTCCTATACTCTCTTGGAATTCGCGAGGTGGGGGAAGCAACAGCAGCAAACCTCGCCCAGCACTTTAAAACTCTCGATAACATAAAAGCGGCAACCTATGAGCAATTGATTGAGGTGCCTGACATTGGAGGCATTGTTGCCAATCATATCATTGCTTTCTTTGCTCAAGCGAAGAATCAACAGGTAATAGATGACTTGTGCGCTCAAGGCGTGACTTGGCCTGATGTCGAAGAGCCTAAACATGATATCCCTCAGCCCCTTATGGGCAAGACGGTTGTGTTAACAGGATCCTTGTCTCAGCTATCACGAAATGATGCCAAGGCGGCCTTACAAAATCTGGGTGCTAAAGTGACAGGAAGTGTGAGTAAGAAAACGGACATTCTTTTTGCTGGAGAAAACGCTGGCTCAAAGCTCGCGAAAGCACAGGAATTGGGCGTTGAGATAAAAACAGAGCAAGATCTTGTTGATTTAATATAAATAGAGTTTGTGTATCCTTCTCGGTGCTTTGTCGACATTGTATACGTGAGTTCTACGTCTTATCTATATACTAATATATTAATTATTTGGGATGGATATCTCAAATAATACCTAACGTCTATTTACAGCCATCTCTCAGGAGATGGTTTTTTTTTGATGAAAATTATTGATGCTTTTATTTTTTATTAAAAAGAAAATAATGCAGTGATCTAAATCTAATTACTAATAAAGTCGGAATAATAATGGTTCTTATGAGATCTTAATCCCAATCATTAAATTAAATTTTAGTTATAAGTATTTGTTTATTAAAAGTTAAAAATTAAACTTGATATTTTTATATAAAATATTTGAGTAAAGTCACTCTGTGGATGAAAATTTGGAGCTGGTCATATTTCTTTATTTAAAGGCCAAGTTCTAATTGATATTTTTCGTTGCGAAGTTAGTCTTGATCGTGGATACACTGACTTTATATATCAGTGATAAGTCAAAAATGAGTTATTTTTTGCTTTTAAAACATAATGAAATAGCCCTCCCTTCGGCGGCCAACTTAAGGTGAGGGCACAAAACAGCTATATCCATTTTTAGGAGTTTTCCATGGACAGATTGTTCAAATTATCATCCATTGCATTAGCAATACTTGCTAGTGCCAGCCCTGCCTTGGCATCAACAGAAAGCTCTGCTGGTGATCAGTATGTTGAGGCCGTTGATGAATTTATGCAAGACTCAGCGCTTAATGCACTATTTGTTGTCGATACACGTTCGAGGACACGCACAACGGGTAAGCCTGGAGGATCAAATGGTGATCGTTGGAGCCGATTAAATTATTCAGCCTACAATGCGATATTGGACTTTTCTTCTGGCTATCATGAGGGATGGCTTGGTGCTGACTTGGCCGGGTATTACTCCGGTGACCTTTATAATGAGAGTTTGAAAGGGGATGATGGTTACCTGTGTAATGAAATATCGACGTGTTCCAACCTTGATTGGGGAGCGGGCGAAGGTGAGCAACTCAAGATCTATAAAGCGGCACTGAAATTTAAATCTGATGAAGATTTTAATGCTCGATTTGGTATGTTGCAATCTGGAGGTAATGGGACTATTGGTAACGTGTGGAGTTTTGTGCCAGGGACTTATCGAGGTTTTGAGCTCAATGGCAAAGTGGGTGAGTTTAACCTCAGCTATTTTGGCGCAGATCAATTTACCGCACCATGGCTACTTAGTGAGGATGATTATGCTCCTCCTTCTTGGTCTGATACGTCTTGGAGTTATATTCATTCACTTGGCGTGAATAGGCAAATAACGGAAGCTTTATATTTTCAGTTAGGTATAGGCCAAGCAACTGGGGTTACTTATTCCAGTAATCCTTCAGAAGAGAATGACAACACATCCTACAAAGCCTATCTAAAGTACCAACATAGCGAGAACACAATCCTTGCCGCTGATTTTTATGGTGTAAATGATGATGTCAAATATGATGGCCTAGGTTATCACGCAGGACTCTCTTTACAGCAATCCTTTGGACAATTTTCCTGGATGTCTGAGCTGCGCTATACAGACACAGATAATCGAGCCGATTTTGTGCCACGCACTATCCATACTTATGGAATGACCAATGGAACCTGGTCTCAGTATTGGGATGCACTATCAGATTGGAACAAAGCTGGAGAGATCGCTTGGTATAACCGCTTGTCTTACGATCAAGGTAATGGTTGGAGCTATTACTTAGGTCTTGGCTATGGCACAGGATCTGATTCATCTGCCAGTGGTGCATCGGGTGATTGGGATTATGAAAGCGAATATGCAGTAAACGCAACGATTTCTTATTCGCTTCAGAGTGGATCGCTAAAAGGTGCGACGATTCGATTACATGGCACAGTACTTGAGCGTGATGAGTATTCAGGAGCGAATGATGCCGATGAAACTGACTTGCGTTTCCAAGTACTTATTCCTTATAGCTTTATGTAATTAATGAGGAGCCAGCAAGCTCCTCTAATACGATCTTACTGGAGTGGTTTGCCGTTGAACATTTTGCAATACAAGGGGGGTAAGGATTGGATTTGACCTTTTTTAAGCTCACATTTTACCTCAGGAGAGAGTGTTCTGCCTCCTTGGTTTCCACTCGCGTGCAGGTTAAAGGAGATGATAGTTAAAACAGGCAATAACAGTGTTAGCTTCGCTTTCATTCTTTTCCTCGCTCCATAGTCGAGTGTCGGGTGAATTAGGTTTTAACATAACGGCTGGTTTTGATAACCCTGTAAGTATAGAGCTTACATAATGAGTATTGCATGGGTTATGTAGTGATAAGTATGAAAGTGAAAGGGTGAATATCAAGGTAAAGAGTGATTTTAGATAGAAAATTATCAATTTTAGCTGGGACACAACCACAGAGGATGCATTGCAATGCATCCTCTGTGGTTGCTTTTTGGTTCTAAAATGAAATTATTGTGACAAGTAATGGTTTAGCCGATTTAGCTGAGCTTTTTCTCTTCAATCGTCAAAATAATCCCATTTACTTGGGTGACTTCGACTAAAGTGCCTGCCGCTATAGGATGATCAGTTTGTGCAGACCAGGTGCTGTCACCAATTTTGATTCTGTGTCGTCCTGGAGCGATATCCTCTTCAAGAACCACCGTTTGCCCTATCATTTGCTTTTGCTTTTGATTCAGCTCTCTGTGTTCATCATCACACACATCTTGGTTAAATTGTTTTCTCCACCAGAGCCAGGATGTGGCTAATGAGAATACGGCAAAGGCTATCCACTGAAATTGCCAACTCATTGGCAATAATGATAAGAGTCCACCTATGAGTAGGGCTGATATCCCCAGCCATAGGAAATATCCAGCCGTACCAAAAAGCTCCATGGCTAGCAAAGCTAGCCCAAAGGCTAGCCAATGCCAATGATTAATAGAATCAAGTAATTCGAGCAAGTGAACCTCTATTTATTTTGTTCAGGTTGTTTGAACATTTCTGCAATACCGGCAACTGAGCCCATAAGCCCAGATGCTTCAAGTGGCAACATAATGATTTTGCCATTTTCGGCCTGACCAATACTGCGCAGCGCATCTGTATAGCCTTGAGCGATAAAGTAATTGACTGCCTGCATATCACCTTTCGCTATAGCTTCTGATACCATGGTGGTAGCGCGTGCTTCTGCTTCAGCTGCACGCTCACGTGCTTCTGCTTGCAATATTGCCGCTTGCTTTTCACCTTCGGCTTTGAGTATTTCTGATTGTTTTTGACCTTCAGCTCTGAGAATTTCTGCTTGACGTACACCTTCGGCCTCTAATATCTCAGCACGTTTATTTCTTTCAGCTTTCATTTGAGCATTCATGGCAGCAGTCAGATCGGCTGGTGGTTGCACATCTTTGATTTCAATACGAGTGACTTTTACTCCCCAAGGGTTAGTTGCCTCATCAACAATGGCAAGTAACTTGCTGTTGATCATATCTCTCTGGCTTAGCATCTCGTCTAATTCCATTGAGCCAAGGACTGTCCTGATATTGGTGAGAGTTAGGTTACGAATGGCATGCTCTAGATCATTTACTTCGTATGCTGCTTGAGCGGCATCAACCACTTGTACAAAGCAAACAGCATCGATCGTTACGTTAGCATTGTCCTTTGAAATAACTTCTTGAGCGGGAATGTCGAGAACACGCTCCATCATATTTACCTTCTGTCCGATGCCATCAATAAAAGGAATAATGATATTTAAGCCTGGTTTGAGAGTATGTGTATAGCGGCCAAATCGCTCAACGGTCCAATGGTTTCCTTGAGGGACAGTTTTTACACCAGCAACTATGAATGCAATCACAACTACGAGTAGAACGCCGATGGTAACAAGAGAATCAATTGTCATGGATAACCCCCATTTTATTCTTTATGCTGATTGTTGCTTAGATCGGTGTTGAATACAATGATATAAATGCAACATAATTACATATTTCATACTCTGTCAGTACTGAGGCAAAACTAGGATAGCCAAATAAAAGAGTAAAGATGTGGAATAGATATGGTGGCAGTGACGTATTGACGAAATGACCTTCACGATATTAAAGTTATAAATAATAATAACTTATCAAATTATTTCAGTGTTTTTCTTATTTATCGAACAGTTGTGAACAAATGATGTTTCTACACTGAAAAAGTGACGAAAGAGGCATTTAGTAAAGAAAAAGCTGAGACCTAGCAGCTTTTTCTCATGTAACATTTAGTACAGTAGTGAATACAGCTTGCGTCTATACTGGGACGCTAACGGGTTGGTTTGGCCCAATGCGGCGAGAATATCCATAAAATGCTTTTTGATCTCTCCATCATGAGCATTTAAGTCACGACTTAGGAACTGCCATAAAATCTCTAGCGCTTCTTGGTCACGATTGACTTGGTGGTAGCTTAACGCCAGCTCGGCGGCGAGCTTTACGTTACTTGATTCAGTTTGAAACTGCTTCTCAAGTGATTGAATTTCAGGACTGTTTGCCGATTGCTCATGCAGTTCAAGCTTAGCCACTAACCCTTTGTAGTAGTTATCTTGATATTCTAAAGGAATGTTAACTAGCAAGACTTTCGCTTGCTCAAAGTCTTGTGTTTCTAACAGACATTCTGCTATTGCTAACTTTACATCGCCTTTTTGTTTTAAATCATCTGGTAACGCTTGAAGTAATGCGAGAGCTTGCCCATGTTGATTTGTTTGAATCAACTCCAATGCTTGTTTTATATCGAGTTCATCTTGGCTGGGCAAATGATTGGCCAACATACTCTGAATAGCTTGTAACTCTTGTGGCCCACCTAGACCATCGACGGGCTGACCATTTACAAATAAAGCGACGGTAGGCAGTGCTTGCACTCCAAACTGACTGGCGATCATCTGTTCTTGTTCGCAGTTTAAAAGCGCTAAAGTAAAGGCTCCATTGTATTGCTGAGCGAGTTCCTGTAATTGTGGGATAACCTGCGTACTTTCCTGACTCATTGGTGCCCAAAAATGGATAAGGACAGGGGTTTGCATTGAGCCTTCAAGTACCTGACGAAAGTTTTGCTCATTGAGTTCGACAATAAAGGGAGACTGCATTAGAAGATTCCTTGAGACGATTAGTATACTCCAGACATATGGGCGTATAAGGTAAATATCAAGCCGAGAGTTTTCTCGGGCAAGTGAACACAGCAATATCGCCACTATACTGGCGGTATTGCTGTTGTCGAATACAAGCGGAGGTGTTTATAAGACGATAAACAAAGTTAGCGCAACACCCACACTTAGCCAGTTTAATTGGTTTAATGTCATGTTTTTATCCGAATGTAACGCTCTTGAAGGTAGTGAAGTTTGTCGCTTCATCTGCCACAATATCGTTTTATTATTACGGTATGATGACATCCGGTTTTTAAGAAGTGCGCCTTAACACCCAATCTAACATACGACTTGATAGTAAGCGCTTTAATACTGCGAATATCTTAGTTGGTGTTGTAATACGATAGCGAATTCTGGGTTTTTTGGCCTCTAATGCATGAAGTAATGGCGCAACGCAGGATTCTGGTGGCAGTACAAATGCATTCGTTGATGTCTGGTTCCCCAGTGCTTTCAAGCGCTTTTCATATTCTTCATGATGAACGCTTTGGTCAAAATCGATCCATTTCATCAAGGCTTTGTGGGCATTTTTTCTAAACTGAGTTTCAATGGGGCCTGGTTCTATTAAACTGATTTTAATGTCGGTATTCGCGAGCTCTAAGCGCAGAGTATCGGTCCAGCCTTCTATGGCAAATTTAGATGCATTGTAAGCCCCACGATAGGACATAGCTGCAAAGCCAAGTACTGAGCTGTTTTGAACGATGCGGCCATAGCCCTGTATGCGCATAATTGGCAGTACTTGTTTAACTAGGTGATGCCAGCCAAAGAAGTTGGTTTCAAACTGCTCTCTTAAAGCTTGAGTGGGAAGGTCTTCCAAGGCACCAGCTTGCCCGTAAGCCCCATTATTAAACAGAGCATCAAGTGTTCCCCCAGTTAGTTCCAACGTTTTTTTCACAGCACTTTCAATGCTGTCGCTGCTATTTAGATCTAACTGAATGCAAGTGAGTCCCTCACTTTGTAGATGTTTAACGTCATCGGAATTTCGGCATGATGCGATGACTTGGTAACCTGCTTTTTGTAGCGCATGAGCGCAGGTGTACCCAATGCCGGTCGAACATCCGGTAATGAGAATAGATTTAGCCATTAAGTATTTGTATTATTTTTTGAAACCAACAGCATACAATATTAATCTTGGTGTTGTAACAAGTTCTTCATGGCTGGTTCAATACGAGAATAGCTAAAGCGAAAGCCCAGTTCGGTAAGCTTTTTAGGCTTGGCTCTTAGACTGTCGAATAAGAGTACAGCACTCTCTCCCATGACTATGTTTAATACCCATTTCGGTGTGAACAATAGATGCGGTCTTTTGAGTGATTTTGCCAAAGTTTGGCTGAATTGTTTGTTAGTAACTGGGTGAGGTGCGCAAAGATTAAACTCGCCATGAGCGTGCTCTGTTTCTATTAAATAGATGATGCCACGGACCATATCAAGGAGGTGTATCCACGGAATAAACTGGTTACCTTTGCCAATAGGACCACCCAAGCCAAGTTTGTAGGGTAAAATCATTTTGCCTAATGCTCCGCCACCAAGCCCAAGAACAACACCGGTACGTAAAATACAAACGCGTGTAGATTCAGACCGAGCGCGGTTAGCAATTTCTTCCCATTTAGTACACACAAGATGAGGAAAACTTTGGTTATGAACGTGTAAGCCCTCGTCGAATGGGTGTTCTTGTTGATCTCCATAGTAGCCTACAGCGGAACCGCTAATAAAAACACTAGGCGGTGATGTACTCGCATGGATAAGGTCAACAATTTTTTCGGTGATGTGCCAACGACTGTTGCATATTGTGCTTTTCTGTTTTTCACTCCAACGTTTATCGGCAATAGGCTCGCCAGCTAGATTGACGATGGCGTCAAAGTCGTTGAGATCATTTAAACAATCGAGCTTGGAGATGTAGGTGATATTGCCCATATCAGCATGGCTAACTTTGATTTTTGCGTCACTAGGTGAACGTGTAAGAAGCACAACCTCGTAGGTGGTAAAATGTTTTAACAACTCTCTACCAATAAAGCCTGTGCCACCCGTTAGCAGTACTTTCATCCAGATCTCCTATCCGCCTCCTAGATACTGTTTTAATGAATAGATTAAAACAGCAATTCTAGTAATTATAGCGAGTTAGCTATATTTGGGATCATCATATACGGAAAATGAAAGCAATAGACAGCAAAAATGCATATTTTCTATTTTTGGTTGTCTATTGCTCTATTTGGGTCAAACTTACATCAGCGTCTTATCGCCATAACGAATGGCAAATAATTGGATATGAGGTTGATATGCAGGCTGTGGCCGCACTTCTAAAATCATTTTTAGGAAGTTTGAGAGATTTGTTGCCAATAGTGGCTGTCATTGCTTTTTTTCAACTTATTGTATTACAAGAGCCTTTACCCAACATGTTATCAATATTGTTTGGTCTCGTTTTGGTCGTAACGGGTCTAACCTTTTTTATCTTCGGACTAGAAATGGGGCTTTTTCCAATCGGAGAGTCGATGGCCCAGGCTTTTGCTCGGAAAGGAAGCGTTGCTTGGCTAATGCTATTTGCGTTTTGTCTAGGTTTTGGAACGACAGTGGCGGAGCCGGCTCTCACTGCGGTTTCTGCAGAGGCAGCTCAAGTCGCGGCAGAAGGGGGGATGATCGCGGCTAACGAGGCGTCAATGGATAGCTACGCAAATGGTCTGAGGTATACCGTTGCTCTATCAGTAGGGGTAGCCATTATGCTCGGCGTATTGCGTATCCTTCGAGGCTGGTCGATTCAGTACATGATTATCGGAGGCTACATAGGTGTTGTGGTATTGACGATGTTTGCACCCGAAAGCATTATTGGGGTTGCCTACGACTCTGGAGGGGTTACGACATCCACGATTACAGTGCCTCTCGTTACCGCATTAGGAGTTGGGCTAGCATCAGCAATTAAGGGGCGTAACCCCATGTTGGATGGATTTGGTCTAATTGCTTTTGCTTCTTTGTTGCCCATGATGTTTGTTATGGTTTACGGAATGGTGGTCGCGTGATTGCTTGGTCTGAATTTATAGGGACGTTTAGTAATACAATCACAGATGTATTGCCGATAGCATCAATTATTTTTGGCTTTCAGTTTGCGGTTTTGCGCCGCCCTGTGACCAATTGGCCTAAGGTTGTCGCTGGCTTTGGGTATGTCATTCTTGGCCTTTCTCTGTTTCTAATCGGACTTGAACTTGCATTGTTTCCTCTTGGTGAAACTATGGCAATGCAGTTGACCCAACCTTCTTTTTTACAAGAGTTTGGTACGGCTTCAGAGGGAACTATAGGCTGGCAGGATTATTATTGGGTGTATTTGTTTGCATTTTGTATTGGTTTTAGCACCACAATTGCCGAACCCTCTTTAATTGCGGTGGCGATAAAAGCTAACCAAGTGTCGGCTGGGGCAATCAGTGTCAATGGACTTCGTATCGCAGTCGCACTTGGAGTTGCTTTTGGTATTTCATTGGGTAGTTACAGAATTGTTGTAGGGGATCCTATCCATTACTACATCATCACAGGTTACATTGTTGTGGTCGCTCAGACATTTTATGCCCCTAAACTTATAGTGCCGCTCGCATACGACTCGGGAGGTGTAACAACTTCTACCGTAACCGTACCTTTAGTGGCGGCTTTGGGGTTGGGCCTAGCGTCTACAGTACCTGGACGAAACCCAATGATTGATGGTTTCGGGCTTATCGCATTTGCGAGCTTGTTTCCCATCATCTCTGTTATGGGGTACGCACAAATAACTCATTGGCTTGGCAAAAGCTCATCACAGGAGGACAAAGAGAATGCGCTTTAAATTGATACTCGCTTTTGTTGAAGATAGCAGAACTGATTCTGTGCTTGATGCAGCGAGAGAGGCTGGAGCAACAGGAGCGACCGTTATAAATCATGCAAGAGGAGAAGGGCTAAATAAGAAATCCACCTTTTTTGGCCTTACCCTAGAAGTACAAAAAGATGTACTTCTTTTTGTTGTTGAAGAACATCTTTCGAGGCATATCCTGGAGAAAATCAGTGAAGTGGGTGAGTTTGACCAAGAGTCTGGACAAGGCATTGCTGTGCAAATTGATGTTGAAGATGCGGTTGGCGTTGCCCACCAAGTAGCAAAATTGTCGGAAGTGGTAGGGAACGAGTTATGAGTGGTGATCAAAAAGTATGTGTCCGTGATGTTATGGCCGATAACTACGTTATGATAGATGGTCTAACGACGGTTAGGGAAGGTATTCTGCTGGCGAGAAAGCATCAAGTTAAAGCTTTAGTGGTTAATAAACGTAATGATGACGATGAATATGGCCTGGTATTAATGAATGATATAGCCAAAAAAGTACTAGCAATGAATCGCTCGCCTGATCGGGTAAACATATATGAAATTATGACTAAACCTGCGTTGGCAGTAGGTCCTGATATGCAGGTAAAATATTGCGCTAGGTTATTTGAACGTTTTGGTATCAGCCGTGCACCCGTGATCGAAAATGGTCAAATCCTTGGTATGGTCAGCTACAACAATATCGTACTCAGTGGCATGGCGAGGGATGAATAGCTATTCATCCCCCAAGCAGCGAAAATTGAAAGTGTTAGTTAGAAAATAGAACGGTAGAACCATGGTTTAGACTGGTTAGTAACAATGTATTCTCATTAACTATATCTATTCTTCGGCTTTGCTGAGCATCCATTTTAAAGATTTGAGTAATGAGCTTAAGCTGCTCTTCGGTGAAATCTTTACTTTGAGCTGAGGATACATCTTTAAATGTTACCGGTGATACTAGAAGGTAGTTATCACTGATATCCCATTCACCTTCTTCAGAAATGTTAATAACACTCTCATTTTTTGTGTCATTGCCATATAGTTTTACAGTAGCAAAGCGGTTGTACTGACCATTTGGCAAATATTTCACATTTGAATCTACGGTCACACGGCGAAGAGAGCCCACTGACTCTTCTCTTAAACTGTCCGTAATCAGTGTTACCATTCTTGACTGCCACTCTTTAGATATCAGCACTTGCTCAACTTTTAGATCACTTCCCCAATAAAGCCAACTACTAAACAAAGCTGACAAAACAAGTAAACCGGCTGCAATTTTATGGTTCATTTTATTTTTCCTATTGGCAAACTTTGTTGAGATCTTTTTGATCGGCAAATATACGAACAGTGATGTTTTCACCTGAACTAGCGACCGAGTGTATGTAGTTGAGTACTAGCTGGTTGTTTTGACCGCCTGTAGCAATGACTTCGACTGGTGCTACAGAAGCATGGACAGTGTTGTATCGCTTCACACACTGTTCGATTGATGGATACCAAGGAGTTAAATCTGGATGATTAATCGGTGTTTTTACCGGCGTACCATCATACATAGCAATTTGACGAAAGGTAGATTCAGCAGGGTTAGTAAATAAAATAACACTCAAGGGGATAAGTAATGCGAGTAATAACATGACTCGTATTCCCCATCGTGGTGATTCCACCGAGGGTGATGCTATTTGATCTGCTTGAGGCTTTGATTGAGCTATGGGGGAGTATTTTGTGTCGTCTATGCCTACATTGGTAGTGGTTTCACTATCTAGTTGGGTAGCTTCTAATGTTTCCTCTTCTTGAGACAGAGTACCACTCATCAAAGGCGTTGTGCGCTCGACACTACAAATCAATTGGTAACCACGTTTTGGTACTGTTTTGATAAATTGTGGTGACTTTGTTGAATCTTGGAGCTGTTTTCTAAGTGTTGAAATAGCTTGAGTTAAGCTCGAGTCATCAACTTCGAAACCTTGTTCTCTCCAAACAAAATCATGCAGTTCGTTTCGAGATACAATTTCATTGGGCTTTTCTGATAGCAAAAGCAAAATTCTGCTTTCATTGCTTCCCAAACGTATAACTTCGTTATTATCGTTTGAGTTGTCCACCAGAGAGTTTGTATTGGGGTCAAAAGTAAATCTATTTGAAAGATTGAACTTAGTGCCTATGTTACTCATTCGGTATAACCATCTTGTTAGTTAGGTTTTATCAGATGCGCCAAAAAACGTGTTTCGAGAGACGGTAAATATTGTTTTTGATTTTTTGAGGTGCAAGGATAGACAAAATAAAATCAAAAAAACAATGTTTTTATGAATTTTGACCTTGAATTTACATTTGGCACCCTCATGTTAGTTTGCAGATTATGTCAGCGTCGGCCTCATTTATAAATGTAAGGCCTGATAATTATAGATGTTATGGAGCGAACATGAGCGAAACGGCAACACAAAATAAAGAAACTCGTGGCTTTCAGTCTGAAGTAAAACAGTTACTTCACTTGATGATTCATTCTCTTTATTCGAATAAAGAGATTTTTTTACGTGAGCTTATCTCTAATGCTTCGGATGCTTCGGATAAACTACGTTTCCAAGCTTTGTCTAATCCTGATTTATATCAAGGGGATGCAGATCTTGGTGTCAAACTCTCTTTTGATGAAAGCTCCAATACACTAACTATTTCTGACAATGGTATAGGCATGAGCCGCGATGATGTTATCGAGCATCTAGGTACTATTGCTAAATCGGGTACAGCAGAGTTTTTCTCGAAGTTGTCAGAGGACCAATCTAAAGACTCACAACTCATTGGCCAGTTTGGTGTTGGTTTTTATTCCGCATTTATTGTTGCGGACGCAGTAACTGTTCGCACTCGCGCCGCAGGAATTGCATCGGATGAAGCAGTTCAGTGGCATTCAGCGGGTGAAGGTGAATACACGATAGAAACCATTTCAAAAGAATCTCGTGGTACCGACATTGTTCTTCATATGCGTGAAGAAGGCAAAGAATTCTTAAATGAGTGGCGCCTTCGTGAGGTGATCAGCAAGTATTCTGACCACATCGGTATTCCAGTGTCTATTCAGACTGCAGAACGTGATGAAGAAGGAAAAGAAACGGGTGAGAAAAAGTGGGAGCAAATTAATAAGGCTCAAGCGCTTTGGACTCGTAACAAATCAGATATCTCAGAAGAAGAGTATCAAGAATTCTACAAGCATGTTTCACATGACTTCGCCGATCCTTTGCTTTGGAGCCATAATCGTGTAGAAGGTAAGAACGACTACACTAGCTTATTGTATATTCCAGCTAAAGCACCTTGGGATATGATGAACCGCGATCATAAATCTGGTCTTAAGCTTTACGTTCAACGTGTTTTCATCATGGATGACGCAGAACAATTTATGCCGTCATACTTACGTTTTGTTCGTGGCTTAATAGATTCTAATGATCTGCCGCTAAATGTGTCACGTGAAATCCTTCAGGATAACAAAGTGACTCAGTCACTGCGCAATGCGTGCACCAAGCGTGTTTTGACTATGCTTGAGCGCATGGCAAAAAATGATGAAGAGAAATATCAGTCATTTTGGAAAGAATTTGGTCTTGTGCTAAAAGAAGGCCCAGCAGAAGACATGGCCAACAAAGAGAAAGTGGCTGCCTTGCTGCGTTTTGCTTCTACAGACAATGACTCTGAAGAACAAAGCGTTGGTTTAGCATCTTATGTTGAGCGTATGAAAGAAGGTCAAGATAAGATCTATTACTTGACGGCGGATAGCTATGCAGCTGCAAAAAACAGCCCTCATTTAGAGCAGTTTAAAGCAAAAGGTATTGAAGTCATTTTGATGTTTGATCGTATTGATGAATGGCTCATGAACTATCTAACTGAGTTTGACGGTAAGCAATTCCAGTCTATCACCAAAGCAGGCCTTGATCTTAGCCAGTTTGAAGATGAAGCTGAGAAAGAAAAACAGAAAGAAACGGAAGAAGAGTTTAAATCTGTTGTCGATCGCACTAAAGAGTATTTAGGCGATCGCGTAAAAGAAGTTCGTACGACTTTCAAACTTGCTTCAACTCCCGCTGTTGTTGTGACGGATGATTTTGAAATGGGTACACAAATGGCTAAGCTACTTGCCGCGGCAGGACAAGCAGCCCCTGAAGTGAAATACATTTTTGAAATTAACCCAGAGCACGATCTCGTTAAACGTATGGCTGATGAAGCCGATGAAGAAGCATTTGGCCGCTGGGTTGAAGTGCTGCTTGGTCAAGCTATGTTAGCTGAACGAGGTTCTATGGAAGACCCATCACAATTTGTTGGTGCGATTAATTCGCTGCTGGCAAACTAATAATATTGATTAAAAAGCTCGTAATATGCGGGCTTTTTAACGATTGAGTTCTATTGCTCATACAGAGAGGTTGCTAAGGTTAGTGTGAGTAAGTGGGCAATCTTAGCTTTTGAACTGATCTTTAGTGACCGATTGTGTGATAGAATGCAATCTTGAAACTCAGTGAACAGGCGTGTAATGTGCACGCCTGTTTTATTATCACTAAATAACACTTATACCAAAACTTATCGTCGCATAACACTGCGTATCGTAGTGAAATCAATATTGTGAGCTTCGGTATAAATCAACAATCTTAAGAGGATTTAACATGCGCATCATTCTTCTAGGTGCTCCAGGTGCAGGCAAAGGCACTCAGGCTCAATTCATCATGGAGAAATATGGTATTCCACAGATTTCTACTGGTGATATGTTACGTGCTGCGATCAAAGCTGGCACTGAGCTTGGCAAGCAAGCCAAAGCTGTTATCGATGCTGGTCAGCTAGTCTCTGATGACATTATCCTTGGCTTAATCAAAGAACGTATTGCGCAAGATGACTGCGAGAAAGGTTTTTTGCTTGATGGTTTTCCACGTACAATCCCTCAGGCTGATGGCCTAAAAGAAATGGGTGTTGTGGTTGATTATGTTATTGAGTTCGATGTAGCAGATGATGTCATTGTTGAACGCATGGCGGGTCGACGCGCTCATTTGGCCTCTGGTCGTACTTACCACGTTACTTACAACCCGCCTAAGGTTGAAGGTAAGGATGATATCACTGGTGAAGATCTCGTTGTGCGCGATGATGATAAAGAAGAGACGGTTCGCGCGCGCCTTGGTGTGTACCATGAACAAACAGCGCCTCTCATTGAGTATTATGGCAAAGAAGCTCAAGCAGGAAGCACTCAATATCTAAAATTTGATGGCACGAAACGCGTTGAAGAAGTGAGTGCGGATATAGAAAAAGCACTAGCTTAATTCTATTTACATCGCAATTAAAAAGTTTGATATAGTGAAAGCGACCGTTTAGGTCGCTTTTTTATCTTTACCTTTTGATCGGTAAAGAGGTTTACATCGTAAAGCCTGTTTTATAGTGTCGATGAGGTGTTATGCAAAGTACAAAAAAACAAGGGGTGCTGTTGGTTAACTTGGGAACACCTGATGCACCGACAGCCCCAGCAGTAAAACGCTTCTTAAGCCAGTTTCTGCATGATAAGCGAGTGGTAGATATGACGCGTTGGCTTTGGTGTCCGCTATTGCACGGCGTTATTTTGCCAATACGTTCGCCCAAAGTAGCCAAGTTATATCAAACGGTATGGATGGACGAAGGTTCGCCTCTTCTGGTATATGCCAAAAGGCAAGCCGATAAACTTAAACAGCAGATTGATATGCCAGTAGAGCTTGGAATGACTTATGGCAACCCTAGTCTTAAGACTGGGCTTGAAAAGTTGATGGAATCGGGTGTTGAAGACGTTATTGTGCTGCCTCTTTACCCTCAGTATTCTAGTACAACGACAGCTGCGGTGTCTGATGGGTTAACCAAGGCCTTTCAATCTATCCCTGTGATGCCCAATTATCGACTAGTGCGTGATTATCATGATCATCCCACTTATATTAAGGCCTTAGCTGAAAGTGTCCGACGTTCTTGGCAAGAAAAAGGTCAAGGCGATTACTTGTTGTGCTCTTACCACGGCATTCCCAAGCGCTATGCAGATAATGGTGACATCTACCCTAATCATTGTGAAGCAACCACTGAATTATTAAGACTTGAATTAGGTTTAACAAAAGAGCAAGTTGGGATGACTTATCAGTCTCGATTTGGTCGTGAAGAGTGGCTGCAACCTTATACGGACAAGACGCTTGAGCAACTTCCTAGTAAAGGCGTTAAGAAGCTGGATATTATTACTCCGGCTTTTTCCTCAGATTGCCTGGAAACGTTGGAAGAAATCTCAGAGCAATGCTGCGAGATTTTCATTGAACATGGAGGAGACGTGTTTAATTTTATTCCATGTTTGAATGATGATGAGCTTCATATCCAAATGATGATAGAGATAATTAACGAGTCCTAAAGTAATGCCAAATAAAAGCCACCTTCGGGTGGCTTTTATTCTATGGATAAGGTCGGCAAAAGGTTTCAACGCCTTGCCAAAGCACGGACTTAGGACGCTGAATATATTTAATATCGTGCAATGCTTCTTGCCATAGTTCTAAACAAGCTTGTTTTCTATTTTGGCTTGAATAGAGATCAAAGACATGTTCCGCTGGAAGTGTTGTTGTTAATGCCGAGATCGCTTTCAAATAATAGGCAAGATACATCTGCTTGTTGCCTTTTTCTCGATTGATATTGGCTTGGAGAAGAAAAATCAGCGCATTATCAGGAATTTCAGCGGCGTATTCTCGTTCAAGCATCCTAAGGCTTCGCTCAACATCTCCTGAGCGATAGGTAATAAGAGCCAGCAACATATGCAAATCGGGTGGAGTAATTGGCTCACGTTCCTTAACTTTAGCGATCCATTTTTTAAAATCGGCTTGTGATTGGTCTGTAAAAAGTAATTCTCGGGTGTAAAACAGCACTTCCATATCTGAAAGAGGACGGCTGAGTAAGTTATTCAAGTTGGTATTGGAAATCGGTATGATGGAGCCAGACACGTGATGAGAAAAGCTTTGTATATCTTGTGGCAGCTTAAAGTAATCACTTAAATCAGCATTTAATTGATTCACGGTTTCGGTTAGTTGCTGTGGTTCAAAAGGATAAATCTTTCGCCATGCCACTCTTCCTGAAGCTGTTAGGTGCAAAAGGCTTTCCAAGTGGACTTTTCCGCCCTCATCTTCCCACAAATTAAAACGTAAACGGTAATCTGAGTCATAGGCGGCATCTGAGCCAGGGAAGTGGCAGTGCTCGCTTAAGCTGTGCAAATAAAAGCTCGGTGAACTCATGTTAGACAGATGAATATAGGGAGATGAACTGTAGGCATAGAGGATCAGCGCTTTGATTTTGAGTGCGGCATCCTCAAGCCCCTCATCTTCACAAACTACAGTATCAAGCAACAGCCGTACTTGAGGGACATGCAGGGTATTATTTTGTTTACTTTGGTTGAAGTGGGACCAAGTATGTATTGCAAGCAATATAGTCAATGCGGCAAACACAACACTAAGACTCCATCCCATGTAGCGCATAATGGTGTTCTTAGTGGTGGAATTTGCGGATATATTGGGAGTTGGGCTTGGTGTACTGGTTTCGTCTTTGTCGATAAGCTGAACAAAACTTTGTGGGATATAGTAACCGCGCTTGGGGTAGGTTACGATGATTTTGGTTGAATCGGCTTGCTCAGTATGCTGACGAAACAGGTTACGCAATAAGCTTATTCGGTTTGTTACCACATTTTTCGAGATGTATTGGTTTTCCCACACCAACTCGATAAATTCATCAATAGAGGTAGGCTCATCCACGTTAGAAAGTAACACTTCCAACAAGGCGATGTTTCTGGGTTCGAGTGGAATCTCTTCTTGCCCTGAGCGTAAAGACTTGTCATGAGGGTTGTAGACAATATCGGCGATGGCAAGGTTGCAATGTTCGTTTTTGGCTTTTTCGAGTAAATTCATTCATCTCTATTGATAAATAGCATTATATAGTCAGTGTATCCTAATTTTGCTGTCGAATATAAGTGTAAGAAATGTTGTTTCTGTCCCATAAATGAGAATTTGTTTGGGTGGGATTGATTATTAATCGATAAATCAATGGATTAAACTAAATGTTGCGAATGATTTAGTCGACAATGGGATAAGTCTAGTACTTGATAATTACATCTATTCATGGCGATACCGCCAAGGTTACGGTATCACCCTTGTTGGTTAAAACTTGAATTTAGCGTTAAGGTAAGCATTGTAGTTTGAGTCAACACTTACGTTTAAGCCTATATCAGAATTCTTAATATCGTTGCTGAAATAGTAGCTATAACGGTAGCCTACTTCTAAAGCAAAATTCTCGGTAAAGTTGTACCCTAAACCTAGATTGATACCCGAAGATAGCCCTGTATTGTCATCTTTTGTAGCAGGAGGATTTGTATCCTCTAAGATTGTTTTTTGATAGCCAAGGTTACCGCCAGCAAGTAAGTAAAGTTGACTGGTGATATAGCTTAAGTAGTCTGCACCGGCTCCCAACTCACGAGTAACTATATCAGCATTGTTGTATGAATCACTCGCCGACCCTCGTATATAGCCATATGCACGCAGGCTGTCATTAAAATAATGGCCTATTTTTAGCCCGAATGAACCCATATCATTTATTTGCTTAAAGGTTTGCGAACTTGAGCTAGGGCCAGAATAATCATACTCACCAGCGCCAATTCCAAGTGCAAAATAAGTGTTAGCAAACGAAGGCATAGAAACCATCGCTGTTACCCCTGCTATAACCAATGTTTTTTTCATCTTATTCCCTTTTTATATCCTAGATATTCGTCAAATATATAAATTAGATTTTATCTATATGCAATTTCATGCATAAATCTTAGAACACGTTTGAGAATTTGCATTGAATAAAAATACTATGTAAATAATTGATAGTTATAACAAATAATGACTTTGGAGACGAAAGCTAGATGAGGCTAGCAATGGTTTGATTAGCCAAGCTTGCAGAGAAAGAAGGGACTATTCCATGCAGCCAGATTCGGTAGAGTAGAAACAAATAATGCCGCAATAAGCGGCATTATGTTATTCATCAAATCGTCTTAGAACGCGAAGTTAGCGTTGATATAAGCAATATCAGTAGCATCAACGTTAAGCTCTATTTCTTTGATTTCATTGCTAAAATATTGGTTATGGCGGTAACCTAGTTCCATACCAAAATTATCAGTAAACTTGTAACCCAAACCTAAATTAGCACCTGCTGCAAGACCAGTATTGTCTCTTTTAAGGCCGACAACGTCATTCTCAACTACTGTTTTTTGGTATCCAAGGTTACCGCCAGCAAGTAGGTAAAACTTATCATTTACATAGTGTAGGTAATCAGCACCGATACCTGCTTCACGAGTGGTTACGTCTGTATGAAGATATTCGTCACTCACAGAAAGCTGAAGGTAGCCATAACCACGTACATTTTGATTTAGGTAATGACCTACTTTCATTCCAAATACACCCATGTCGTCAATTTCTTTAGCTGCACTCGCAGTCTTTCCGGAGTAATCGTATTTACCAGCACCTAATTCAAGAGCGAAGTAGGTATCGTTAGCAAGCGAAGGCATAGAAGCGCTAGCAGCAACCGCTGCAATAAGTAATGCTTTTTTCATGTGTTATACACTCAAGTTGTTGTCTTTAAGAAAAAGAGGTAACTAAGTGAGCGGTCACCCACTAAAGAGCCTCTAGTTTAAGGCGCCGCATCTTGGTACGACTTTTTTGTGAAGGGGGAAAGTTACTGCAAACTGGTGTGATGAAGCGATAAACAAAATTAAAAACAGTTGAATAAAGTTAAATTTTATATCTAACCTGTTGTTTTGTTTGTCATTAATATCTTTTGTTACTCTGATTTTATAAGACTCGCACCTGAATTTTCAGGTGCTTTAAAATATAATTTCATAAAAGTTAAGGGCTATTTGTTACTTTTAGGGTAGGTTTGATATTCAAATACTTGCCCATCTTGGTTAAATGCATACACGGTATAAGCCTGTTTTTGAGCGCCATTTTCCATCCCTGGAGAGCCTATCGGCATACCGGGGACAGCTAGTCCTTTTGCACCTTTAGGCGGGTTGGCTAAAAACACTTTGATATCTTTGGCAGGGATATGGCCTTCAAAAACGTAGCCATTAATCTCGGCGGTATGACAAGATGCTAACTGTGGTGTAATACCCAGCTCTTTTTTGATGCCATTGATATTATCATGCAGTTTTTCTTTTACCGTGAAGCCTTCTTCTTGCATGTGCTTGGTCCAAGCCGTGCAGCAGCCGCAATAAGGCGATTTGTGATTGATAACATCGGCAGCCAGAACTTGGTGCGAGAGAAGTAAAAACGGCGCAAGTGCGACAAGGTTAATTTTCATAGTGACCTCTGATAGGGTGTGAAGGTTTAAACAGACGCAGGCGATTAGCGTTGCTGACCACAGTGATGGAAGAGAGCGCCATGGCTGCGCCAGCAACCACAGGGCTGAGTAAAAAGCCAAAAGCTGGGTAGAGAACACCTGCTGCAATAGGGATACCCAAACTGTTATAAATAAAGGCGCCAAACAAGTTTTGCTTCATATTTTTTATGCTAGCTTTAGATAATTCAATTGCTTTAACTACGCCCACAGGCGATGAGTGCAGTAGAGTCATCTGAGCACTTTCAATCGCAACATCACTGCCACTTCCCATCGCAATACTGATATCGGCGGTTGCAAGGGCTGGTGCATCATTCACCCCATCACCAATCATAGCAACGCGCTGACCTTGTGTTTGTAATTGCTTAATATGCCGCGCTTTTTGATCGGGCAGCACTTGGGCGATAACCGTTTTTATTCCTAGCTGGGAAGCAATCGAATTTGCCACATCTTGATTGTCCCCGGTTAACATCACAGTATTGATGCCCATTGAATTTAAACTGTCAATTGCCTGTTTGGAGTCTGGTTTAATTGGGTCACTAATAGCAATGATTCCTAGCACATTATTTTTTTGGACGACAATAACTGGCGTCCATGCATAAGTGGCACATTGCTCAATTTCTGAGTTGAAAGCATCAGTGTTTATCCCTTGCTGCTTAGCATAGTTGAGGGACACAACTGAGGTCTGTTCATCATGAACTAGACCTGTTACCCCCATACCGCGCAGATTGGTAAACTGACTCGCCTCTTCAAGGTGAAGTTGTTTTTGCTCGGCAAGGTCAACAATGGCTTTACCAAGAGGATGCTCGGAATGTTGTTCTAAACTTGCCGCCAAAGTGAGTAGGTGGCTTTCATCTCCAGCCTTGACAAACACAGATTCAACTTGAGGCTTACCTTGTGTTAGCGTGCCCGTTTTATCAAACACTACTGTATTTATTTTACTGGCAGACTGAAGCACGTCGGCATCTTTAATCAGTATGCCCATTTCTGCAGCTTTTCCGATTCCGACGGTGACTGAAAGTGGGGTAGCCAAGCCAAGCGCGCAGGGACAAGCGATAATAAGCACAGTTGTGGAGACAATTAACATATAACTGGCTTTGGGTTCAGGCCCATACAAAAGCCAAACTAATGCAGAAACAAGCGCAATTACTACGACAACAGGAACAAATACAGAAGAAATCTGATCAGCCAGCTTGGCTATTGCTGGTTTACTACTTTGCGCTGTGCGCACCATATTAATGATCCTGGCTAACATGGTATTGCGACCAACGCTGGTGGCTTTTATCACCAGACTGCCGTCTTGATTTACGGTTCCGGCTGAGACCAGAGAGCCTTGCTCCTTAAACACTGGAATGGGTTCGCCAGTTAACATGGACTCGTTAAGATAGGATTGACCCGATAAGACGATTCCGTCAACAGGGATTTTCTCACCAGGCTTAATTCTAAGTTGCATCCCTTGTGTTATCTCTTTTATCGCCATGACTTTATCGCCGTATTCTGTAATGACGGTAGCATTGCTTGGCTGAAGGTTGATTAACGATTGAAGTGAAAGTGTGGTTTTAGCTTTAGCTTTGGCTTCGATGTAATGCCCGAGAGAAATCAAGCCTATTATCATGGCGCTGGCTTCAAAATAAACATGGCGTGACGCTTGTGGAAACCATTGAGGAAAACTCACGATCAGCATGGAAAACAGCCAGGCTGAACCTGTACCAAGGGCAACTAATGTGTCCATTGTTGCTCGTTTATTACTCAGCGCTTGCCATGCGTTGGTAAAGAAGGAGCGCCCTGCTGTTGCTAGTAACCATAAGCATATCAGTCCAATAGCGCCCCAGATGAGTTGGTCTTGAGTGCCGCGTATCATCATATTGCCGCCTAGTACTCCCCAAAGCATGAGCGGAGCGCCGATCGCTAAGCCTTGCCAAGCACTTTTTTTGTGCTGGTCTTGTATGCATTTTTGTTTGACTAACTGCTCTTGCTGCAGACTTTCTGGGTCGAGAACATATTCGGCCTGATATCCGGCTTTCTTCACCGAGTCTAAAACAGATGCGATAATGGATTTATCATTTGATAGACTGAAAACAATGGCACTTTGCTCGGCTAGATTGACTTGCGCGCGCTCTACCCGATCTACATTAATTAACGCGCGCTCAACAGACGCCACGCAGCTTGCGCAGGTCATGCCTGAGATGAAAAAGTTTAAAGGATAGGTGCTGCTTTTTTCAGTTAATGTTAATTGCCCAGGTTGGGAAGAGGTTTGCTGCTGTGACTCGGGTATCTCAGATTGTTCGCGACTCGCTTTATAGCCAACTGATTCAACTAGATCTTTGATCTCTTGCTCAGTAAGTAGCGTGGAAAGAGACAATTCAGTTTTCGATACTTGAAAATGTCCGATACCTGTATGGCTGTTTAGAGCGTTTTCGAGCTTAGTGACACATTTGGTACAGCTTAAACCTTCAAGATGGAAGTGATACTGATGACCGGCATGATAGCCAAGGGTAATAATAGATGATTCTATCTCTTTAAACGGGCTGTTTGTCTCCAAACACACAAGTTTAGGCGTTAGCTCATGGATTAATGCGCTATGTTCATGTATTAAGAGACGTTCTACTTTACGTGCACATCCCATACAACTTAAGCCTGAAAGTGGAATATCTAACCTTTGCATTTTCTGCCCCTCACTATAAACCATGGGTAAGGATAAACCTTACCTTTGGGGTAAGGTCAAGAAGTGTATTATTGCGTTACTAGGGATGAGAGATCAGTTTGTATGGGTGAATTTTGTCACTAGTGGATTGTAGATTTGGAGATCAATGATAAAATACGCGCAATTTTAGCGCCTTCTCATGGTGCAGTCATTCAGCTAATCAAGGTATTTTTAAATGACGGTTAAAACTCGTTTTGCTCCTAGCCCTACAGGCTATCTTCACGTTGGCGGTGCTCGCACAGCATTGTATTCATGGCTTTTTGCAAAAAACCAAGGTGGTGAGTTTGTTCTACGTATCGAAGATACTGACTTAGAGCGTAACTCTCAGCAAGCCGTCGATGCGATTCTTGAAGGGATGCAGTGGATGGGGCTAGAGTGTGATGAAGGACCTTATTTCCAGTCTAAGCGCTTTGATCGTTACAACGAAATGGTTGATACCTTGCTAGCTCAAGACAAAGCGTATAAATGTTATGCGTCAAAAGAGCTTCTTGATGAAATTCGAGCTGAGCAAGAAGAAAATAAGCAAATGCCTCGTTATGATGCGAGTCACCCCAAAATCATAGCGGCCAATGAAGCAGCGAAAGACGGCGATCCGTGTGTAGTGCGTTTTCGTAACCCAACACAAGGCAGTGTTGTGTTTGAAGATCAGATCCGTGGCCGTATTGAAATCGCTAACGATCAATTAGATGATCTGATTATTCGCCGAACTGATGGCGCACCAACTTATAACTTTGTGGTTGTCGTTGATGATTGGGATATGGGAATCACTCATGTTGTGCGCGGTGAAGACCATATTAATAACACCCCACGTCAAATTAACATCTATGAAGCTCTGGGTGCCCCAGTTCCGACATTCGCTCATTGCGCGATGATCTTGGGCGATGATGGTGCTAAGTTATCTAAGCGTCATGGGGCTGTTTCTGTAATGCAATATCGCGATGAAGGCTACTTGCCAAATGCGCTTAATAACTACTTGGTTCGTTTGGGCTGGTCTCATGGCGATCAGGAGATATTCTCTCAGCAAGAGATGATAAAGCTATTCACCCTCGATGCTATTTCCAAATCAGCTTCTGCATTTAACACTGAAAAGCTCTTGTGGTTAAACAATCACTATATTAAAACGTCAGATCCTGAGTATGTAGCAGAGCACTTACAGTGGCATTTGGACAACCAAAAACTCAATGTAGAAAACGGCCCTGCACTTACTCAAGTGATTAAACTTGTCGGTGAACGTTGTAATACACTTGTTGAACTGGCTGAGCAAATTCGCTACTTCTACGAAGATTTCTCTGATTTTGAAGCTGGAGCGGCGAAGAAACATTTACGTGGTGTCGCAAAAGGTCCACTAGAGCTTGCTTTAGCGAAAGTTGAAACGCTAGAAAATTGGAATACGGCAAGTATAAAAGAGAATGTGATTGCTGCGGTATGTGAAGAGCTAGATATTGGTATGGGCAAAATTGGTATGCCTTTGCGTGTTGCAGTGACAGGGGGGGGGCAATCACCATCTGTTGATGCTGTTATGGAGTTAGTTGGTAGAGAGCGAGTTATTGCTCGAATCAAGATGGCGCTAGCCTTCATTTCACAACGAGAAGCTAGCGCGTAAAGTTCTTTAGAAGCTCACTGTGATATTAAAAGCCGCAGCTCGTGTTGCGGTTTTTTGTATTAAACAACATTAGTTAACCATGTTTAGATTGATAGCTTGATAAATGGCTGAAGGTAGGTAGAAACTGTTTATTTAAGATCTATGCTGGTTAGACGCCCCATAAACTCGAGAATTTCTAAGTTGTCTTTGTTGGCTTCTAACAGGGCTTTTTTGGTTTTTGTGTAGGCGGCGAGACGACCATGCTTTTTGATTGAACAAACAATGCTTCTGTATATCAGTTTGCCGTTTTTATCATAATTTCGCCATGCAGCAATATAGCATTCGTCCTTTGCATCCGGGTTAGTTTTAGTTGGTCTAGGTTTGAAAATAATCTTTGGCTCAACAGAATGGGGGAGCCGTGTCATTAGGTATGGGTCTTTGAGTAACTTACGCCAGAATTTGCCCCACATGGCACTACCCAATTCATTTCTGAGCTTAATGGCTTTTTTGAGTCCTTTTTTTTCACCGATCTTTACGTAGCCCACGGAGCGATGCAACACCTTATCATCTGGTGTATGGATGTGGATTTTAAACGCGGTTTTGGCTTTGGAGATAAAACGGTGACCAGTGTTTGTAGTCAGATTACTCTTCTTCATTCAACAACTATGGATAATTTTGTTAATAAGTATTTTAGTTGAATGTAGATGATTGGTGAAGGGCTTATTCGTCTTTCCTTACAGTGTGAAAGTGAAAATAGTCACTTTTTTTTGAAAATAAATGGTAAGTGATTGTAATTAAATGCCTTTTCGCTTTGAATAAATAATAAGTTCTTTACATATTTTATTTAAAGTATGACTCTTTTCTCATGTTATCTAAGTTGATGATTTTTTGAATTAAATGAGTTGGTCTGTGACTATATATATGATTTTTAAGTTTTTATATTGAGGTTTAGGGTGGATTATAATCGAGAGTATTATACCAATGGTATTGTCCAGCTTGATGCAGCCAAAGAATTAATGCGACTCATGCCCAGACAGGCAGATTCAGTACTTGATGTTGGTTGTGGTTCAGGGAAAGTAGCTCATCTGATTTATGAGCATATTTTGCCTAACTTCATGTTGGCAATCGATAGCTCTGCTGAGATGGTCAATCAAGCAAGGCTTTTACACCCAGATAGCAAGGTGATGTTCTCCCACCAAAAAATAGAGCAATTTGTATCTAATCAGTCTTTTGACCTCATTACGTCTAACTCCTCGTTTCAGTGGTTTCAAAATTATGACGCTTCGATAAATGCGCTTAAAAATGCGCTCAATCCTAGAGGAGTGTTTGTCCTACAAACGCCATACAAACAAAACTGGTGCCCACAAGTATCAGTATTAATGAACGAATTCTTTACTCGTTATTATCCAGAACTAGGTCAGTGTTTTACGCTGCCCTGCATGCATTTTGATGACCCTGAGCAATATGCTGATTTATTTGAATCAAAGAACTTCACTACTGCTTCACTGGTGACCCGAAACTTTGAGTATCGATTTAAAGGCGATGATTTTAGGAAATTCTTTATGTCAGGGGCGTACAAAGTGTATACCCATGAGAAAAGTTACTCAGTTGCTATACCGGATAGATTTGCTGAGGATTTAGAGCGTTTTGTTTCTCAAAAGGTGATAAATCAATCTGTCTTTTCGGTGACTATTTCCAGAGTGTTGGCGAGTTTTAAACCTCATATAGGGGGGAGGGAGGCATAGAGAGCTTAATTAAGATGGAATATGGAATATAGCTTATTTCTAGAGGTTAATTTGCCTATTAGGAAATACATAGGTTTTTGGTCATCGCGGGTCGAAATTTATAACCCGTATTGATCTAATATGGCGCTCCCGACAGGATTCGAACCTGTGACCTATCCCTTAGGAGGGGATCGCGCTATCCAGCTGTGCCACGGGAGCGTGGAGCTATCATACTATATTCTTTTGCAATGTTAAGCTTTAACTTACTGATTTAAAGTTGCTTGTGCATAACGTCACCAATTTGAATACTACCAGCAAGTTCGGGCTGATCAACGGTGAGTTCTGCTTCATTCTCATAAACCCGTGACACTGTGAGTGTGATGTTTGACTCGGTGACCTTATTACGAGGGATACCTCTTTGATCTATGAATGAACTTGTGTGCCAAAGTTTGAGCTTATCTCCTTGGGTAACGCCATGGATCCTACCAAGATCCATAGTTAGCACTTTATCCCATTTGGCAATAATTTCCGGCAATGTTATTTTGCATGAGACTTCCGATTCGAGGTCCAGCATGATATTTTGGCTGACTCTCAGCATCATCTCCCCATATGTTGATGCCCAAAACCGTGCACTTTTAGTATCGACTTGACTTGTTTTAGGGAACGGCCATCTGGCAACTTCACGGTAGTTCTTGTTATAGACTTCATTGCCAGTCTTACCATCGAAGACGGTCATATCAAGCGCAAATTGACGGTTTATATTGTCCTCTTGAAGTAACTTTTGTTCTATGGTTGCCGTTAAATCGGTGATCACACCACCTATTATGTATTGTGCACCAGTGTCTTGAGCTATCATTTTTAGTCGTTCTGGATTGCGCTTACTAATTTCATAGTCGGTTGTACCTACAGAGACAAAGTTACTCGACTGTATGCTTAATTGCCGATTGATAACAGTCGCAAAGTCATCTCCAACGTCATAGATTTGGCCCATAACAGCTTGCTTAGGGGAGGCTAAATCGATATTGCCGACTAAGAAGGTCTTTTTGTATTGACTGAGGTGGCAAGCTGTTGCCGACGGGTATATGTCCATGCGAGCTTTGACATACATAACACCATTACGGATTTTCTGTTCATCAATTAGAATGTAACGTATTTCAGTATTACTGAGTTGATATTCTTTGCGCTTGCTTTCTAATATTGGCCTGATATTCGCGATACTGCCTATATCAGCTCCAGAGAAGCTAACTGCTTTGAATATGGCATCTTCTAACGCGTGAATGCGTGCAACCTCTTCAGAAGCGACGACAGTTGCTCGACCTGTTACTTCGTACCATCCTGCCCATACCAATGTGGGGCAAAGTACTAGATAAAAGGTTGAAACTATTTTAAAAAACGTCTTTTTCATCGTATATTTCCAAACTGGTTCACTTTTTGCATTTATTTCGTTAGCTGATTTAGGTGTTGCCGCTCTATGTAGTGACAGATATAGAAAAGCAAAGAATGTTCCACTTTGGTATCTGAGATATAAGGTGGCACAGATAGAAGCCTAAAATGTATCGGAGATTATAATATGAAAAAGTGGCTAACGCTTGTGCCTGTGGTGCTTCTTACCTCTTGTGCTTACGCACCTGTATACAATGGTAAGGAACCTTACCCAGGCTCTCAATTTATGTTGATGGAGAGTCCGCGTCATACTCTTGACTTTTTTATCGAAAGTATGACTGAAGATTTGATAGTCTCAAATACAAGTGTCTCTGCCCGGACACCGATTGCCGTTACATCATTTGTGGATTTGCAAAGTATGGATGCAACTAACTGGCTGGGTAACTCTGTTTCTGAAGGCTTTATTCATCAGTTTCAGCGCAGAGGCTTCAAGGTTGTCGACTATAAAACAACAGGCTCGATTCAAGTGACTAGCCAAGGTGACTTTGCGTTTAGTCGCGATTGGAAGGATCTTGCCCAAGAACAGGATATTCAATATGTACTCACTGGCACCATGCTTCGCCAGGAAGGAGGAGTATTAGTTAATGCTCGTGTGGTTGGCATGCAGTCACGGGTTGTGGTTGCAACGGCTCAAGGCTTTCTGCCTGCGGATAGAATTGGCCGAGATCTAGACACGCTTAACAGTATCCGAGATGAAGATGGTGTTTTGATTCGCTCTGACCCTACAATAAGGCAGCCATATACCGTTATTCTTCGTCCATAGGGAGTCGTGATGAATAAAATTCTTTTTTTGGCCGTTATCTTTATGATGGTGGGATGTCAGCCTTTGCAAAATATGCGTGCTGATGATTGGCTCACTGCGGTGGGATACGCCAATATCAGTGAACAAAAGGGGAGAACCGACGAGGAACGTCAAGTTAGAGCGATGCGTGCCTCTAAAATAGATGCTTACCGTGAATTAGCTGAGCAGGTCTACGGGATGCGTGTTAGTGGTAGGGCAGACTTAAAAGATCAGAGGCTTGGGACGGAGCTTACATCTGGTGCGGTCGATGGTGTTATTCGTGGCGCTGAGGTGGTACGCAGTTATAAAGTTGGTGACAGCTATGTGACAGAGTTACGCCTCGATATCAAGAAAATGAATAAGCTTCGCGATTATGGTGAAGTGGAAGTGGTGCCTGAAAAACGTCAACAAACCCTTTTCTAATTCATAATATTTTATTGTAGAGCGGCAAAACTGTCGCTTTAACCATGAATCAGGCTTTGATGTTTGTACCTAGCGTGGTTACATTTTTAGTTTGCCCGTCAGCATTATAAGTCATTCCTAGTTTACCTTGACTCTGTTGCATAAGATTATTCAGTTTATTAAAACTCATCTGTGCTCGTTGCAAGGCTTCGCCATTGACAATATTTGCTTGTTGGCAATCGGCTATAGTAGCTCGGATTTCTTCGACTAGAGGGCTCAAATTTGGGTCAGTTGTCAAGCTTGCTACATCAGGGTGTTGCCCGATCCGCTCGTCAGTTTGCTGTAGTTTAGTTATGAGGGATAACTTTTCAGTGGCTAGTTGTTCTATGTCTTTTGCAGATCGTGCTGTGATTGCGAGTTTTTCTTTTTCGAGAATATCAGATAGCTCATGGGCACTTTGTAGCTGAAATTCGATTAAACTGCTCAAGGATGCCATGATAAACGCTCTCTATTCCAAACCACCAAGTTCTTGTTCGAACTTGATCATATTATCGGCTAATTTTTGAGGGTCTACGCTATATGAACCATTAGCAATGGCCTCTTTAATTGCGGCAACTTTAGCCTGATCAAAGCTTGGTTGATTAGCTAGCTGGGAATGCATTTCACCAACAGCTTTACCCTGTTTGCTAAGGGATACTGAGTCCTGAGCGACATCTGACTTTTTTGTTGAACCAGAGTCAGCAGAGGCACTACTTTCGTTACGTGCAGTGCTCTTGGAAGAGGTCGTGACCGTCTGCCCTGAGCGTATGTTATCAATGCCTGCCATATATTCGAGCCTTTCGTAAATGAAATCTTGTACTGTCGATATCGACCGAAGCGAGCAATACTTTAGGAACTTTTTGATTGTTCAAAAAATAACCGTAACTTCGGCAATGCCAGTTACCCTACCTTCAATTATACGGTTGGATTTGCTATTTTTCACTCTAATCTGCTCACCATGTGTGCCATCTGTGAGTGCGGTGCCTTTAGTTGTGATGGTCATACCAGACTTTTGAGCCTTGATAGTCACAGTTTCATTGCGGCATACAACACAAACATCACTGCTTTCTACGACTTCTCCACTTCTAAGGTTTTTTTTGGTTTTAGCTCCAATAATGTCTTCAATATTTGAAAAGCCTTGTCGCCTTACACGTTGCAAGTCTACCATATTGATAGTCAGGTCTTGTGCTGAGATTGTTTGACCTCGACTGATCGGACCTGTGGTTGTGACTTGTGGGCCAGTCCTCGAGAGTCTTACTGGAACGTATAATTTCCAGTTCTCTTCACTACACTCAACTAGCACAGTGATGTTACTTGCACTAGGGTTTGTAGAAGAAGAAGAAGTTTTTAGTGGAGCAGGACAGTCGGTAACAAAAATACGATTATCAATGTTCGCTGCCTTTGCTAGTAATGTTCCACCTGGTGGCCACTCTATATTCGTAAGAATGTAGTTCTCTGCAGCTTGTTGAATAATAATGGTCTGTTCAGAGGTGGCTGAAGATGATGAAAAACTAAAGAAAAGGCATAAAAAAGCGACAGACTTGTAAAACTTTTTACAGAAAGCTCTACAATTAGTTATGGAAAATGAGCATAAATGTAAATTATGGTATGTCATTCTGCTTCTCTGGTTTTATTAGCCTTTTAGTAGACTATCATTTTATACCATGAAAGTTTGAAATGGAGATGGGCTTATGTCGGGTATTCTTGATTCGGTGAATCAGCGCACGCAACTCGTGGGTCAAAACCGATTGGAACTTTTAACATTTCGCTTGATGGGACGTCAACGCTACGGCATTAATGTCTTCAAAGTGAAAGAAGTACTTCAGTGCCCGACACTAACTATGATGCCCAATTTGCACCACCTTGTTAAAGGGGTGGCCCACATTAGAGGGCAAACCGTTTCCGTCATAGATATGAGTCTTGCCATAGGTGGAAGACCGACAGAAGATGTCGAGAAGGCGTTTGTTGTTATTGCTGAATTCAACCGAACCATACAGGCCTTTTTGGTTACATCTGTAGAGCGCATTATCAACATGCACTGGGAAGCGATATTGCCTCCTCCTGATGGGTCAGGCAAGGGTAACTATTTAACAGCAGTCACGAATATTGATAACGAGCTTGTAGAAATCCTCGATGTTGAGAAAATATTGATGGAGATTGCTCCCATTGATGAGACAATGGATTCAACAATCGGTGATGAAATTGCACAAGTACAGTCGGAAAAAGAGGTAGTTCGACGTATACTTATCGCTGATGATTCTACCGTAGCACGTAAACAGGTAGAGCGTGCAGTCGTCTCTATTGGGTTTGAGGTCGTATCGGCCAAAGACGGCAAGGAAGCCTATGACAAATTGATTGAAATGGCTGCCGAAGGGAGTATTTACGAACAAATTTCACTTGTCATTTCAGATATCGAGATGCCAGAAATGGACGGTTACACGTTGACAGCGGAAGTGCGACGAAATCCGGATCTGAAAGACTTGTATGTTATTCTTCACTCATCACTCAGTGGTGTTTTTAACCAGGCCATGGTCGAACGTGTTGGAGCAAATGCCTTCATTGCGAAATTCAACCCTGATGAGCTTGGTAATGCGGTGAAAGCTGCGCTTACTGATTAAAGAGAAATAAATGACAGCAATAACTATAAGCGATCAAGAATATCGTGATTTCAGCCGTTTCCTCGAATCTCAATGTGGTATCGTATTGGGTGACAGCAAACAATATCTAGTAAGAAGCCGTCTCAGCCCACTAGTTACGAAATTTAAGTTAAGTTCTTTGTCTGATTTGCTCAGCGACGTAGTGTCTGGACGCAACAGAGATCTTCGAGTTGCAGCGGTTGACGCTATGACAACCAACGAAACACTTTGGTTTCGTGATACCTATCCTTTCGAAGTGCTGGCGAATAAACTCTTGCCTGAAGCTGCTGAGAATAAAAGACCTATAAAAATTTGGTCTGCGGCAAGCTCTTCCGGACAAGAGCCATATTCTATGGCTATGACTATTCTTGAAACTCAACAACGAAAACCAGGATTGATACCAAATGTGTCGGTTACGGCAACCGATATATCAGCCAGTATGTTGGATATGTGCCGTGCTGGAATATACGACAACTTAGCCTTGGGCCGTGGGTTATCTCCAGAGCGACGTAAAAACTTTTTTGAAGACGCGGGTGATGGTCGGATGAAGGTTAAGGACAATGTTAAACGTTTGGTCAACTTCCGTCCTCAAAACTTAATGGAAAGCTATTCGTTGCTTGGTAAGTTTGACATCATTTTTTGTCGCAACGTACTTATCTATTTTTCTCCAGAGATGAAATCCCAAGTCCTAAACCAAATGGCTGCTAGTTTGAACCCTGGCGGGCATTTATTACTAGGTGCTTCCGAATCGTTAACGGGTTTAACGGACTGTTTCGAAATGGTTAGGTGCAATCCAGGGATCATTTATAAGCTCAAATAGAGCTAACCGCTAATAGATAAAGCCCAGCATAGTGTGCTGGGCTTTATACGTTTATCGAGTGCCAAAGCGGAAGCTATACTCACAATTGGTTATCTATAAAGAAACTTGGTGCGTAAATTGCTCCTAAGTTTGTGAACAAATAAATTAGGTTAAATGCAAAGTTGGTATATTAATTGCTTTTAATTCTAATAGTATCGGTCAGTTCTTTTTGTAGAGGTTAACATGGCTATATCTTTCAATAACGCATTAGGTATCCACCAACACACGGTTGGTGTACGCGCTCGCAATGCAGAGGTGATATCCACCAATATTGCTCAAGCCAACACACCTGGCTTTAAATCGAAAGGTATGGACTTTCAAAGGGCATTGCAGGCGGCAACATCAGGGGCAAGTATCGGACTTAGTCGTACTGATGGTCGGCATATTCCTGCCTCTACTCAAGTGACAGGGGAAATGTTATACCGACTTCCTACACAACCTGATACGGGTGATGGAAATACGGTGGATGTTGATTTGGAACGTAATTTGTTTATGCAAAATCAAATCAGACACCAAGCTTCGCTGGATTTCTTGGGTAGTAAATTCAGGAACTTAACCAAGGCTATCAAAGGGGAGTAATTAGATGAGCTTATTTAATGTATTCAATGTGACAGGATCTGCGATGAGTGCTGAGTCTGTTCGTCTAAATACTACTTCGAGTAACTTGGCGAACGCCGACAGTGTCTCTAGTTCGGCTAAAGACACATACAAAGCTCGTCATGCGGTGTTTGGAGCCGAACTCAGCAAAGCCAAGTACGGTCGTGAAGATACAGTGCCAGTCCAAGTTTTAGGTATTGTTGAGAGCAACAAGCCACTTGATGCTGAGTATAACCCTGAACATCCTTTGGCTAATGACGACGGTTTTATCTACAAGCCCAATGTCAATGTGATGGAAGAAATGGCGAATATGATATCTGCTTCTCGTTCATATCAAACGAACGTTCAAGTTGCAGATGCAAGTAAACAAATGCTGCTGCGTACGCTGCAGATGGGTCAATAAGGATAGGGGGTAACATATGGCCGGAGACATTAACAATGTTGGTCAAAGTGGCTTGTCCTATGTTGATCAGCTTAAACAGCTTCAAGACAAAAGCAAACCAGATGAGACAACAGGTAAGCAAGATCTAAAACAGGAAGATTTCTTATCTTTGCTCACTAAGCAGCTGTCACAACAAGACCCGTTTAAGCCGGTTAGCAATGACCAAATGATTGCACAGATGGCCTCATTCGCGACGGTAGATGGTATCGGTAAAATGAATAATCAGTTTGAAACACTGAATTCTTCGATGACATCAAACCAAGCGCTTCAGGCATCATCACTTGTTGGACGAGATGTACTTATCCCAGGCTCTACAGGAGTAAAAACCGGTGATGGCCAAATGGCCGCTATGGTTAAACTCCCTCAAGCTGTCGATAGTTTGATGGTGAGAGTAGAAAACCAAATGGGGCAATTGATCCGAACTTTTGATGTAGGATCTAAGCCAGGCGGTGATAGCCGCGTTGTTTGGGATGGTAAAGATCAAAACGGTAATCCATTGCCGGCTGGCAAATACAATGTGAAAGCATCGGGTTTGCTAGACGGGCAGGCGAAAGAGTTCGAAGTGTCGACTTACGCTAATGTAAATAGTGTCCTGCTTGGTAAGGGTGATGGAAACGTACTACTCAATCTGGCTGGCTTTGAATCGCCAGTTCGACTTGCTGAAGTACTAGAAGTTGGAAAGGCGTAGCAACGCTAGCTAGATAGGAGATTTGGAATGTCTTATGTTGCACTAAGCGGTTTATCCGCAGCTCAGTTAGATCTGAATACAACCAGTAATAACATTGCCAACGCCGCAACCTATGGCTTTAAAGAGTCTCGCGCGGAATTTGGGGATGTATATTCGAATTCACTGTTCACTCATGCGAAAACGACACCGGGTCAAGGTGTACAGGCAGCAAAAGTTGCCCAGCAGTTTCATGAGGGTTCAAGTATTTATACCAACAACCCTATGGATCTTAGGATCTCAGGTACAGGCTTTTTCTCGGTTGCTAAAGATCGCCTACAGCCATCTACAAACGAGCTGACAAGAAATGGTTCGTTTCATTTAAACAAAAACAATTACATGGTCACAGCGAATGATGAGTTTTTGCTAGGCTATCAAGTCAATAAAGACACAGGCGATGTCTTATCATACGAAGCATCAGCTATCAATATTCCCAAAGAATTTGGTAAGCCCAAGCAGACTGCAAATATTGAGGTTGGTTTTAACTTACCAGCAGGCGCTCCCTTAAAAGATCCTGCTCTATTTGACATCACAGATCCAGAAACGTACAACCGTTCCACTTCTTCGTCTATCTATGATTCTATGGGACAATCGTACAAGTTGACATCATATTATCTTAAGGACGCGACACAGCCTAATACATGGCTGACCTACTATACTGTGACAGACTCTGACGGAGAAAAACCCATAAATATTGTTGGCGGTGATACAACCTCGCCAACAGGCCAAGTTGGACATACGCTTAAGTTTAACAATGATGGTACTTTGGCAAGTTTGAATAATGGCCAGGATATTGTTACAGAGCCGTTAGGAACGGGAGCTAACCCGGTAAACCTTAACGGTGCAGATGAAACCCAAATATTGGCATTCGGATTAAAAGACGCGACACAATTTGCCGCCCCATTTGAGTTAACCAAATTTGATGAAGATGGTGCGACAACTGGCTTTTTGACCAAAGTTGATTTCGATGAAAACGGTAGTGTTCTTGGTACTTATTCGAATGGCGAAAATATTATTTTAGGACGGGTCGCTTTGGTTCGTGTTGCTAATGAACAAGGCCTTGATAAAAAAGGCAGCACTCAGTGGGATGCAACGCAGTTTTCTGGCGATAAAATCTGGGGTGAGTCGAATAAAGGATCGTTTGGTAGTATTTCAAGTGGTACTTTGGAGCAATCGAATATTGATATGACTCAAGAATTGGTTGATTTGATAACGGCGCAAAGAAACTTCCAAGCGAACTCTCGCTCTTTGGAAGTCCACAATCAAACCCAACAAAATATCCTACAAATTCGCTAGTTTAATTTGTAATAACTTTAAATCATTGATTAAAAAATTAGTTCGAGCTGGTGGCAAATGCCAGCTCACTTTTTGCCACCTCCGGCAATTATATTCATCTTTAGCTCTCTCCTTTTATTATCGACTAACTCTAACTACCTAATGTAAGTCTAACTCAAACTTGGCTCGAAATTTGCTTTTCTTTAGTTAAGTGAATGATGATTGTTGGAGTAAATTATGGATCGCGCACTGTTTCTTGCCATGAGTGGCGCTAAGCAAAATATGCAAGCAATGCAGCTTAGAGCCAACAACTTGGCAAATGTCAGCACAACAGGCTTTAGGTCAGATCTTGCGCAAGCTCGTTCCATGCAAGCGTATGGTGAAGGTATGCCAAGCCGAGTATTTAGCATGACAGAGCGTCCCGGGCATAACTTTCAACAAGGTAGTGTCATTACTACGGGCCGAGACTTAGACGTCACTATCCAAGATCAAGGTTGGATTGCCGTTCTAGACAGCATGGGTAAAGAGGGGTTGACTCGAAACGGCAATCTGAATATTGATGTTAATGGCTTGCTTACTACTGGGGGCGGCAACTTAGTACTCGGTGAGACAGGGGCTCCCATTACTGTCCCTATTCCAGTGAGCAAAATTGAAGTGGGCAGTGATGGCACGATTTCTGTTGTCCCTCAAGGAGCTCCAGCAGATGCTATAGAGATTGTTGATCGTATTAAGCTAACCAGCACTAATAACCGTTCCTTGTATAAAGATGTTAATGGAGTATTTCGCTCCAAAGACCCAAATGCTGTATATGAGACAGACGCCAATGTGAAACTGCTGACCGGAGCGTTGGAAGGCAGTAACGTTAATGCTATTGGGGAAATGACCAATCTTATTGATCTTCAGCGTCAGTTCGAAATGCAGGTCAAAATGATGAGTACAGCGGAAGATATGGACAAAGCCTCAGACACTTTGCTTCGTATGAGCTAACCAAAGGATTAGGAGAGAATTATGCATCCGGCACTATGGGTAAGTAAGACTGGCTTAGACGCTCAGCAAACCAATATACAGACCATTTCAAACAACTTGGCAAATGCTTCCACGGTTGGGTATAAAAAAAGCAGAGCGGTATTTGAAGATTTGTTTTACCAAAATATCAACCAGCCTGGAGGGCAATCTTCACAAAATACTGAGTTACCAAGTGGTTTAATGTTAGGCGCGGGTTCCAAGGTGGTTGCCACGCAGAAAGTCCATACACAGGGAAACACACAAACGACCAATAACAGTTTGGATATGATGATCGAAGGTGATGGATTCTTCCAGATTCTGATGCCAGATGGCAACATTGGATACAGCCGTAATGGTCAATTCACCGTCAATGATGAGGGGGTGATTGTCACCTCTGGAGCAGGATATCCTCTGGAACCAGAGATTGCCATACCAGAGGATGCTATCAGTATAACCGTTGGCACCGATGGTGAAGTGTCAGTTCGCATTCGAGGTCAACAAGACAACCAAGTTTTGGGGCAAATAACAACCGTTGATTTCATTAACCCTGGTGGTCTTGAGCCTATTGGTCAAAACTTGTACTTGCCAACTGGAGCGAGTGGTGATCCTCAAGAAGGAGTACCTGGCTTTGATGGCTTTGGCGATCTTCGTCAATCTATGCTTGAAACCTCTAATGTCAATGTTACAGAGGAATTGGTTAACATGATAGAAGCTCAGCGTGTCTACGAAATGAACTCTAAAGTTATTTCAGCCGTGGATAAAATGATGAGCTTTGTTAATCAGCAATTGTAACTCTCGGGTAATAGGAAATTTATTATGAGTCGAATACTGACGATTATTACATTGGCCTTATTATCAGGTTGCTCTATGTTACAACCCCCTGAAGAGACTTCTGACATTGTTCAGGGGACAACGACGGTGGATGCGGTTGAAGGTGATAAGTCAGAGGATGAAAGCTCAGGCATTATTGATACATTACGTGGTCGAACTGATCCTGTCGCGGGCGATCCTGCGTGGGCACCTATTCACCCTAAACATCAGCCAGAGCACTATGCGGCAGAAACAGGGTCTTTGTTCAACGTTGGCCGCACATCTAGCTTGTACGATGATTCTAAACCTAGAGGTATTGGTGATATCATTACGGTAACATTAGATGAGAACACTAAAGCAGCAAAAAGTGCTGATGCAGACTTGTCTAAAAACAATGATGCTTCAATGGATCCGCTCGAGGTCGGTGGGCAACAACTTAATATTGGCGATTATAACTTTTCCTATAATTTGAGTAATGACAATTCATTCAGTGGCAGTGCTGCAGCGAATCAAAGCAACAGTATCTCAGGTTCGATTACAGTGGAAGTGATTGAAGTCCTCGCGAATGGTAATTTGATCATTAGAGGAGAGAAGTGGCTTTCGCTCAATACGGGTGATGAATACATTAGACTTAGTGGCACAATAAGGCCTGATGATATTTCACGTGAAAATACTATAGCTTCCAATCGTATTTCTAATGCTCGAATCCAATACTCTGGTACGGGCACTCAGCAAGACATGCAAGAACCTGGATTCTTGGCACGATTCTTTAATGTCGCTTTGTAGAGTCATCTAATGTCGACGTTTTGGCGCTAGGGCATCCAGTGAAGGTAATCTGATGAAAATATTATTACTACTATTAACCAGCATAACTATGGTGGCAACACAAGCTAGTGCCGCGAGGATTAAAGATATTTCTCAAGTGGCTGGGGTACGAGCAAACCAATTAGTCGGATACGGATTAGTGACTGGATTGCCAGGAACGGGCGAATCCACCCCTTTCACAGACCAAAGTTTTAATGCCATGTTGGAGAATTTTGGTATCCAACTTCCAGCGGGTACTAAGCCTAAATCTAAAAACGTGGCAGCCGTAATTGTTACCGCAGAGCTAGCAGCGTTTGCCAAACAGGGGCAAACGATAGATGTTACTGTCACTTCTATTGGTGCTGCAAAAAGCTTGCGTGGTGGAACCCTGATGCAGACGATGCTTAAAGGGGTCGATGGGCAAGTTTATGCCGTTGCTCAAGGAAATCTCGTCGTTAGTGGCTTTAGTGCTACAGGTGCAGATGGTTCAAAGATTGTTGGTAACAACCCGACCGCAGGTATGATATCAAATGGAGCGATAGTCGAACGGGAAATCCCTTCTCCATTTGGCCGTGGTGATTATATCACCTTTAACTTGCTCGAATCAGATTTTACCACTGCGCAGCGTATGGCTGATGCCGTTAACAATTTCTTGGGACCTCAGATGGCTCAACCCATTGATGCCACCTCAGTCAAAGTGCGTGCACCCAGAGATATATCACAAAGAGTGTCGTTTTTATCTGCAATCGAGAATCTAGAATTCGACCCTGCGGAAGGATCAGCGAAAATCATAGTGAATTCTCGTACTGGTACTATAGTGGTCGGAAAGCATGTTCGCTTAAAACCTGCTGCTGTTACCCACGGTGGCATGACGGTTGCGATAAAAGAGAATCTTAATGTCAGTCAGCCCAATGCATTTGGTGGTGGAGAGACAGTCGTTACGCCAGACACAGATATTGAAGTGACAGAAAAGCAAGGGAAGATGTTTAAATTTGAACCTGGGTTAACACTTGACGACCTTGTACGAGCAGTTAATGAGGTTGGCGCTGCACCATCTGACTTAATGGCTATTTTACAAGCATTAAAGCAGGCCGGTGCTATTGAAGGTCAACTGATCGTTATTTAGGAGTCGTTATGATTAATAATGGTAAGGATATTGGATTTATCCATGACATTGCGAACCTTGATAAACTTCGTCAGAAAGCGGTTGATGGCGATGAAAATAGCGAAAAAGAAGCGCTAAGTGCTGCAGCTAAGCAATTTGAGTCGATCTTTACAACCATGCTACTTAAGTCAATGAGAGATGCTAACTCAACTTTTGAATCTGGGTTAATGGATAGTCAAAATCAACAGTTTTACCGTCAAATGATGGATGAGCAAATGGCGAGTGAGTTGAGTTCTTCTGGCTCTCTTGGTTTAGCTGATATGATTGTTGCTCAGTTGTCTTCTGGTTCAGTTGAAAACCCCAATGCAAAAGCTCGTGAAGTCAATTTTGAGGCTATGATGAGAAAGATTGATAATATTCGTCAGCCTAAGCCAGTTTCAAGCTCTGTTCCTATCGAGCGTTCAGAAATAGCAAGTTCCCAGTCATTCGACTCTCCTCAGTCCTTTGTAAATACAATGAAGCCCTATGCGGAAAGAGCTGCTCGAGCTCTGGGCGTGGATTCTTCTCTGATATTGGCCCAAGCCGCTCTTGAAACAGGCTGGGGGAAAAAAGTCATTGCCAATACCCGTGGAAGTAGTCATAACTTATTTAACATTAAGGCTGATAAACGATGGACTGGCGATAAAGTCGCAACTCAAACGCTCGAATATCATCAAGGTATTCCGGTGAAAGAAAATGCGGCATTTAGGTCATACTCGAGCTTTGAAGATAGCTTTAACGATTATGTCCAATTTTTGAACGATAACCCTCGATATAATTCAGCTCTGCGTCACCAAGGGAACAATGAGAGCTTTATTAGAGGAATTCATCAAGCTGGTTATGCCACAGACCCTGAATATGCTGACAAAGTTTTGAAAGTCAAAGCTCAAATTGAGCAGATGTAATTACTTATTCAGCATAGACATCACGAGTAAAAACGGCAAAAGTCATTATTTTCGACCTCCACCTATCGATATTAGCGATAAGGTTTCCGCATCCTATATCCCTCCACTTGGCACGTATATTGCTGAATAATTAGTTAAGATATTCAGTTGTACTGCTTTTAAGGTTTTACTGGGGGGCGACATGGCATCTGATCTACTGAACCTTGGTGCGCAAAGCGTACTTACGGCTCAGAGACAACTCAACACCACTGGACACAATATCTCTAATGTTAATACAAAGGGTTATAATCGCCAGTCGGTCATACAAGGCACGAACATGCCGCATCAATACGGTGGGGAAACCTATGGTATGGGTGTTCATGTGGACAAAGTTCGCCGCTCTTGGGATCAATTTGCCGTTAATGAACTGAATCTTTCTACCACTAACCATGCCAATAGAGTTGATGACGAAGAAAACTTAGAAATGCTATCTAGCATGCTAGACTCTGTTGCTTCGAAAAAAATACCCGAAAATCTTAATGAATGGTTTGATGCGGTTAAATCATTAGCTGATAGCCCCAATGATGTGGGTGCTCGAAAAGTAGTACTCGAAAAAGCAGAGCTGATTACCCAAAACCTCAATGACTTTCATGAAACAGTGCGCTTGCAATCAGATATAGCGAATAAAAAGCTGGACCTTGCTATTGAGCGTGTTAACCAATTGGCCATAGAGATAAGGGATATGCATCGCTTGATGATGCGAACACCTGGCCCACACAACGATCTTATGGATACACACGAAAAGCTCATTGCAGAGCTTTCTGAATATACAAAAGTGACGGTGACACCAAGAAAAAATGCCGAAGGCTTTAACGTTCATATTGGTAACGGTCATACCTTAGTATCCGGCACAGAAGCTAGTCAGCTAACGATGATCGATGGCTATCCTGATGTCCATCAGCACAGATTAGCGATGATTGAAGGGAAAGGACTTAAAGCCATCACGACAAGAGATATCGATGGCAAAATTGGCGCCATGTTATCAATGCGTGATGAGAAAATCCCTTACTTGATGGATGAATTGGGAAGGATGACGACGGCTTTTTCTCATGATATTAACCAACTTCAATCTCAGGGATTGGACTTACGAGGTAATATTGGCGGCTTGATGTTTACCGATGTTAACTCTCAAGTAGTGGCTAAATCCCGAGTGGTGACATCATCAAACTCTACTGCAGATATCGAAGTATATATTGAAGACCTTGGCCGCTTGATCGGAGGAGAATACTCGCTTCAATATACAGATGGCGACTATTACATTACGCGCCCAAATGGACAGCAATCCATAGTGCCTATCATAGGTAACTCAATTGCCATAGATGGGATACGGATTGATATAAAGAATGGCCTTCAAGCCGGAGAAAGAGTGCTAATCAGGCCGACTCGAAACGCGGCAGCACAAATTAAAATGGAGACTAATGATCCTTCGGAAATTGCAGCACAAAGCTATGAAGCATCCACTACCTTCGCTCAAGGTAGTGCAGAGTTTTTCATCGTTAATGCTGGTGATTTACGCGAATTTGAGGTCATTATCTCACCTAATGGCCAGCAGTTCGCTGTTACTGATACGGACGGAAATATTCTCTTAGCACCTCAGCCTTATCCGCCGTCTGGTCCTGTTACCGTTTTAGGTACTTCGTTCGCAATTACGCCGGGAGCATTACCCAATGATAAGTTTACGGCAAACCTTGTCCCCTCTGAAGGTGATAACGGCAACCTTTTGAATATGCAGGATATTCAAACTAAAAAGCATTTGAATGATGGTGAATCCACAGTATTAGATCTCTATCATAACCTGAATACGGATGTCGGGCTGCAAATGTCTACCGCTTCACGTCTAACTGATGTATCGCGATTAGAGAAAGAGACGGCGCAAGAACGCATAGCCACTATTTCGGGTGTGAATCTCGATGAAGAGGCAGCCAATATGATGAAATTTCAGCAAATATACATGGCTTCTTCACGTATCATGCAGGCTTCCAATGATACTTTTAACGCCATCTTGGCATTGAGATAGGAGGCAGATAAATGATGACTCGAATTTCTAGCTTCCATAACTATGAGGCCGTACAGAATGATATCCGTCGCCAAGAGTCCAAAATACATCACAATCAAGCCCAATTAGCGTCGGGTAAGAAGTTATTAACGGCAAGTGATGAGCCACTGGCGACCCATTACATTCAAAACATCGGTCAACAGAATGAGCAACTACGTCAGTTTACGGATGCCATTGTCCTAAGCCGAAATCGCCTTGAGCATCACGAAGTGATTATTGCAAACGCTGAACAATATGCCGATGAAGCCAAGCGTACTGTCATGGAAATGATCAATGGTTCTTTAGCTCCTGAAGATCGGCTTGCCAAACGGCGCGAGTTGCAGGAGCTGGCGAATAACTTTCTAAATTTGTCTAACGTACAAGACGAAATTGGCAACTATATCTTTGCCGGAACTAAGCCTAAAAACCAACCATTCTTTCGTGATAGAGATGGAAATATTTCTTACGCGGGTGATGATTATCAACGCAAGATGAAGGTTTCTAATAGCTTAGAAATTCCGATAAACGACCCTGGTAGCAAACTCTTCATGGAGATTGATAACCCACTGGGCGACTTCGAGCCAGAGTATGAATTAAATGAAGCCTCTGAATTGTTGCTAGAGCGAGCGACCAATTTTAATAGAGATGATCAGTCAGTCTATAAAGTAACCTTTGTCGATATGCCTGATGGAAATTTTGGCTACCAACTTGAGCGTGACGGAGCTGTGGTCAGCGCGGATACATTCAATCCGGTGACCGGTGTGAGATTTGAAGATATCACCATACAAATAAAGGGACAAATTACAAAGGGTGATTCAATAACACTCGTTCCGAGAAAAACTTACAGTATCTTTGATACCTTCAAGAAAGCAATGTTGCTATCGGAAGGCTCTGTCTCTGATGCATCGAATACGGCGAAGCTACATCAAGTTACCGAAGAATTTCATGCTGGATTTATTCATCTTAATGAAGCAAGGACAGATGTAGGGGCTCGCTTGAGTACTTTAGATATTCAAGAAGAGCAGCACGAAGATTTTAAACTTACGTTGGCCAAATCGAAGAGTACTTTTGAAGATCTGGATTACGCTGATGCTGTTATTGAGTTTAATGAAAACTCTAGAGCGCTTCAGGCATCTCATAAAGCCTTCGGAAAAACTAAAGAATTAACACTATTTAACTATATCTAGCTTTACTGCCATACGAGCTTTGCCGTATGTGCGAAGTAAGATATTACTTCTTGGTCAGAACATTGTTTGAAGCAGTGGCAACCAAGTGGCAAAGAGGCGGCAAGAAGTTTGCCGCAAGGGGTTATCGGCAAACCTCGTTAGGGAATAACCTATGCGTTTTTCCGATAACATATTGAAAAATATTGTGAAAATCATTTTTCTATTGATTGTTTAAAGTTGGCACACTACTTGTATTCTTGTAAGCAAGAGTTTAACTAGCAGGTTTTAAGTGGGTGTTACCTACTTAGCAAGTCATCTACGGTCAGTGCTTCCAACTGAGATTAAGCTGGCCGCTTCGCAAGTACTTGCGAACTCAATAGGAGAGCAGACTATGACCATTAATGTAAATACTAACGTATCGGCGATGACCGCCCAACGTTATTTAACTAAGTCGACGAATGACTTGAACACCTCGATGGAAAGACTTTCATCTGGGCACCGAATCAACAGTGCGAAAGACGATGCGGCCGGTTTACAAATATCTAACCGTTTGACAGCACAAAGCCGTGGCCTAGATGTGGCGATGCGTAACGCGAATGATGGTATCTCGATTTCGCAGACAGCAGAGGGTGCCATGAACGAATCAACCATTGTTCTGCAGCGAATTCGTGACTTGTCACTCCAATCGGCAAACGGTACCAACTCACTCTCTGAACGTATCGCTCTAAATGAAGAAGTTCTGGCATTGCAAGATGAATTGAACCGTATTGCTGAAACGACATCCTTCGGTGGACGTAAACTTCTGAATGGTTCATTTGGAGAGTCAGCTTTCCAAATAGGCGCAAGTTCTGGTGAAGCCATTATTATGGGCCTAACCAGTATCCGAGCTGATGAACCTAGAATGGGAGGCCAGTCATTCATTGCAGATCCACTGAAAGGTAAAGACAAAAACTGGGGCGTGCCAGCTACGGCAAGAGATATCAAGTTTGAGTTTACAACCAAAGCTGGTGAGGCCATTACCTTAGATATTCTTGCTAAAGAAGGCGATGATATCGAAGAATTAGCTACTTATATTAATGGTCAAACAGACAAAATAAGTGCTTCGGTTGACCAAGATGGTCGGTTGCAGGTTTTTGTCGCAGAGCCACACATTGAAGGTAACTTAAATATTTCTGGTGCTCTTGCTACCGAGGTTGGTTTAAGTGGTGGCCCAGGCCAGTTGACCACAGTTAGAGATATTGATGTCACAACGGCTGGTGGCGCACAAAATGCGGTGGGGATTGTCGATTCGGCGCTTAGATATATTGATTCTCAACGTGCTGACTTGGGTGCGAAGCAAAACCGACTAAGCCATAGTATTAACAACTTAGCCAATATTCAAGAAAACGTAGCGGCATCAAATAGCCGAATCAAAGACACTGACTTTGCAAAGGAAACAACCGCGTTAACCAAAGCACAGATATTGCAACAGGCAGGTACATCAATACTTGCTCAAGCAAAACAGTTGCCAAACTCTGCAATCTCGTTATTGCAGTAGTAGTGAATATCTTCACTAGCAGTATCCAGACGTGGATTAGTGAAGATGTTCCGGCAAGCATGGACTTCTAAGTATTAAGAGCTCTCTCACACTCGCTCTATTTACTTAAAGTCAATGCATACGGAAGCCAGGCTGTGATCATTTCTCTCGATCTCCACAATGGCGACCACAATAGCCCCGGTTCTCTCAAAGGAAAGGGGCTTTTCTTTTTTATCAGTAGTTTATCTTCAACTTTCTGGATAGATTCCACAGTGTCGTTTCTCCCCCCACCGACCAATAGCGTTAAATCTTTAGCTCACGATTCAATATTTGCAAGCCCGATCAACCTATTTATGTTTTCCTAGGTCACATAAAGGAATTTTATATTTAGTTCTAAAGTAAATTATTTCTGCGTCGTTAATAAGGGTACTTTGAGAGAACTTGGTTTACCGAGACGTCGGAAACCTTTCGAAACTTCCGGTCTACGGAAAATCAATAGGAGTAACCACTATGGCGGTTAATGTAAACACTAACGTTGCGGCTATGACGGCACAACGCTATTTGAATAGCGCGTCGGCTGCCCAACAAACCTCGATGGAGCGATTATCTTCAGGGTTTAAAATTAACAGTGCTAAGGATGACGCAGCTGGTATGCAGATTTCGAATCGCTTGGCTTCCCAAAGTAGGGGGCTTGATGTGGCGGTACGAAATGCCAATGACGGTATATCCATTACACAAACAGCTGAAGGTGCAATGAATGAAACGACCAACATTCTGCAGCGAATGCGAGATCTTTCCCTACAGTCAGCTAACGGTTCGAACTCGAAGTCTGAACGGATCGCTTTGCAAGAGGAGGTAACGGCACTAAATGATGAATTGAACCGTATTGCGGAGACAACATCTTTTGGTGGTAATAAACTTCTCAACGGTACTTATGCAACTCGCTCTTTCCAAATCGGTGCTGACAACGGTGAGGCTGTGATGCTCACGCTCGAGAACCTACGTAGTGATAATAGGATGATGGGCGGTAGTATTTATGTAGCGGCTGAGGCAAAAGATAAAGACTGGGGAGTTGATGCTGCGGCTAATGAGCTGACCATTGCTTTCACCGACGTCTTTGGTGAGGCCCAAAACATTACCATTAATGCTAAAGAAGGTGATGATATTGAGGAATTGGCAACCTATATCAATGGTCAAAATGATATGGTTAAAGCCTCGGTTGGGGATGATGGTAATATCCAGATATTCGCTGGAAACAATAAAGTGGATGGTGATCTGACATTTGGTGGCTCATTAGCTGGTGAACTTAACTTTGGTGCCGCTGAAGCAGTAACGGTTGACACCGTGGATATTACCTCAGTAGCTGGTGCCCAAGAAGCAGTGGCGATTGTTGATACTGCACTGCAGTTTGTCGATAGTCACCGAGCTGAACTTGGTGCATTCCAAAACCGTTTCAGCCATGCGATCAGTAACTTAGATAACATTAACGAAAATGTAAATGCATCTAAGAGCCGGATCAAAGACACAGATTTTGCCAAAGAAACCACTGCATTAACTAAATCTCAGATCCTTACTCAGGCATCGAGTTCTGTTCTTGCACAGGCAAAGCAAGCGCCCAACTCAGCGTTGGGGCTTCTAGGCTAAGAAAGTGATGTATTAGCAAATAGAAAGTCATGACTTTAAACAAAAATCCAGCGATTGCTGGATTTTTTATATCTTGATACTAGTCATTTAGTGCAGACTTGGCTAGAAAATCAAAGATATGATAGAAAATGGTGGCTACGACGGGATTTGAACCTGTGACCCCATCATTATGAGTGATGTGCTCTAACCAGCTGAGCTACGTAGCCATGTGAATAGATATTTTGTTTACATCTGAATGAGAAGAGTATGGCAGGTCTACCTGGATTCGAACCAGGGAATGACGGGATCAAAACCCGTTGCCTTACCACTTGGCGATAGACCTACAAGAGTTAACAAATATATGGTGCGGAAGGAGAGACTTGAACTCTCACACCTTGCGGCGCCAGAACCTAAATCTGGTGCGTCTACCAATTCCGCCACTTCCGC
>NZ_JAKRGI010000003.1:0-320502 GCF_022347625.1 Vibrio sp. Of14-4
TTCTATCGACAAAACGAGACTAAGCACTCAACAAAACAAGCCATTTTTCATACTCAAACCAGATTCAAACCTAATAAACTGTGCGGATACACAGCAAGGGAGAGTGGAGATGGCAAGTAAATTTTTAGAAGAAATTCGACAACATATGCGAATGCGAGGGTACAGCCTAAAAACAGAAAAAGCTTATCTATAAAATGTGATGGGGTCAGGTCTCGCCTTTTGCCAACCATTAGCTTTTCTAAATAAAATCTATCCGATGATCTCTGCTCAAACTTCGACAGGTAACCCATTTTGGGGCAAAAACACCCCAGTCCAAAAACCTACGCTAAGTTCCATCCTCCTCAGCAGCCCCCCCTGACCAAAGTAAAGTTAAATCCAATAGCAGCAAAAAACGTTCAAGTGGGTGTTATCTCGCAGTAAACAGGCCGTTTCTTTCGGACTCGGTTGGTACACAGGAGCGCAGGCTGGTTTGTAGCCAATCAGTGAACTTTTGCTCTCCTTCATCAGGTGTTTTCTCTAAGCCAAGCAAAATATATTTATGGCCAGATAATCCAAAGCCAAATGGGGCGACTAAATTGCCTCTTTTTATATCATCAACCACAAGCGGATAAGAACCTAAGGCTGCGCCAAGGCCTTCAACCGCAGCTTGAAAGCAAAAATAGAAATGCGCATAAGATTGGTGCACATTGTTTAACAGATGAGAGTAGCCATTACTGGATAGCCACTTCTCCCATGCGTGCGGCCTTGTTTGGCTATGAAGAAGTTTGGCGGTACTTAAATCGTTTTTAACTTGATGCCAGTAGTGAGGGGCAAACACGGGCCCAACCCATTCATCCACTAAGCTTGTTTGCTTGTAGTCATGAATAAGCTCAAAGTCATCACGGCGAATGGCCAAAGATAACCCAGTCACCCCCAATAAAACCGGCCCTCCTGCTGTTGAGAGCCTAACATCTACCCCAGAGTTCATATAAAAGTCAGATAACCTAGGCATCAGCCAACGCATGGTCAATGTTGGCTCACAAGACACCTCTAAACACTGACTTTTTACCTGAGTTAGCTTGTTCACTCCGCTTTCAAGCGCTTGAAATGCTTGCTCTGTATAGCTTTTTAGTAACTCGCCTTCTTGGGTTAAATACACCTTTCGGCCTTGCTTATAAAACAAAGGCTGGGATAAATAACTTTCAAGCACTTTGATCTGCTTGCTTACCGCACCATGGGTAATATTTAACTTACTTGCCGCTTGGGTAAAGCTTGCTGAAGATGCCGCAACATGGAATACATGGAAGGCTTTTAAGTGCCTCATCTGTGAATTTTTCTCACATCTAAACTGAAATCAATTCGATTATAGTCAGTCTAACAAACACATACAATGTGCACTCACAACGTAGAATAAATCAAGTTTGGAGTATATGTGGAAATTTTTAGCCTTGCCATTTTAGGTATATTAATCGTTATAAGCCCAGGTGCTGACTTTATTTTGGTGCTTAAAAACAGCCTTAATCAAGGCCGAATAGCTGGTATCTGGACAGCACTTGGCGTGAGTCTAGCCATTTGTGTTCACATCAGCTATTCCATGCTCGGTATAAGTTACTTAATCTCACAAAATGAATGGCTGTTTAATTTAGTCCGATATTTAGGCTCGGCTTATTTAATCTACCTTGGGATTAAAAGTATTTTTTATGCCAGTGATAAATTTGAAGCTATAGAAGAAAACCACCAAGATGTCGCCACTTGGCGCTATTTAGTGCAGGGCTTTCTGTGTAATGTACTAAACCCTAAAACCATGCTGTTTTTCCTGAGTATCTTCAGTCAAGTTATCTCCTTAGATTCAGGCAATAACCAGTGGGCATTAATCTATGGCGTATACATGGTGGCTCTGCATGGAATCTGGTTTGGTATCATCGCAGTTCTTTTTACCTCCAATACCCTGCAAACACGCTTAAAAAGAGTTAAGAAAAGGCTAAACCAAGCCTGCGGAACGGGCTTACTCGCTTTAGGAACGCTGCTTGCTGTTAAGTCATAAGGCTAGGGATTGGATTGAAACATGATAAAAAAGCCCCTAAACGCCAAAGCGTTTAGGGGCTAAATCGATTAAAGGTTTGGTCTTTATCTTGTTACGGCGTGCAGTAGGTTACGGCGTGTAGTAGGTTGCCGCGCCTGGGCCGACAGGTAGGCCGAACACAAATACCCATAGGTAGAAGAGTAGGCTCCAGCCGACGATAAAGCACAGTGAGTATGGCAACATGGTGGCGATTAGGGTGCCAATACCGAGATTTTTCATATAGCGGGTTGCAACCGCCAGAATAAGGGCGAAGTAGCTCATCATTGGCGTGATAATATTGGTGGTCGAATCGCCAATACGATACGCCGCTTGAATGGTTTCTGGCGCGTAGCCAACTAGCATCAACATAGGCACAAAGATAGGCGCAGTCACCGCCCACTGAGCTGAAGCTGAGCCAATCATCAGGTTAATAAAGCCACACATCAAAATAAAGGCGAAAAACAACATTGGCCCTGTTAAACCAATCTCTTGCAAAAAGTTTGCACCCGACACGGCAAATACTTGACCAAAGTTGGTCCACTTGAAAAAGGCAACAAACTGAGCGGCAAAAAACACCAGTACAATGTACATTCCCATTGAAGACATCGACTTTGACATGGCATCAATCACATCGCGGTCAGTTTTCATTGTGCCGACAACTTTGCCGTAAACCAGCCCTGGAATCGCAAAAAAGACGAAGATAAAGGCGACGATACTTTTCAAAAATGGAGAACCCGCCACTGTGCCAGCATCGGAGCGTAAAATGCCATCTTCTGGCACTATGGTCCAAGCGAGCAAAGCACACACTACCAAAACGGCAAGGCCGGCGCGTTTCATGCCTTTTTTCTCAACCTCGGTTAACTTGCCCAGTGAATCGTGAGATAAGTCTTCTGACGCTTCATCTTGGTTGTATTTGCCAAGTTTAGGCTCAACAATTTTTTCAGTAACAAAGGCGCCCATTGCAGCAATAAAGAAAGTTGAGACAAACATGAAGTACCAGTTAACTTCAGGTCCAACCGTGTAGCTTGGGTCTATCAATTGCGCGGCGGTTTCTGTGATCCCAGATAACAAAGGATCGACCGTACCAATCAGCAAATTAGCCGAATAGCCGCCAGATACACCAGCAAAAGCGGCGGCAAGGCCTGCTAAAGGATGCCTACCCAAAGAATGAAACAGCATGGCTGCAAGGGGAATAAGGACAACGTAACCAAGCTCAGAAGCCGTGTTAGAGATAATGCCAGCAAAGACAACGGTGACAGTGACCATGCGCTTTGAAGCGCCCATCACCATACCGCGCATCACAGCAGAAAGTAGCCCTGAGTGTTCGGCAACTGCAACACCCAATAAGGCGACAAGAACGGTTCCAAGCGGCGCAAAGCCAACAAAGTTTTTCACCAAATTGGTGACGATTAACTCTAGGCCATCGGCATTAATAAGGCTGACAACATGGATCATGCCGTCTGCCGCTCGCCCCTTTACACCTTCTGGTCTTGGGTCTGCAACCGAAACTTCAAAAAATCCAGCAATGCCTGATGCGACCAACACAGCGGCGCAAAGGATCACAAATAATGTGATGGGGTGAGGCAGTAGGTTGCCTAGGTACTCAACCATATCTAAAAAGCGTGTGAATATCGGTTTTTTAGGTGAGTTAGGTGTGACTGAAGCAGATGACGTCATCTGATCCCTCCTTGTTAGTTTCTCCTGCGCTTTGTAACAATTTTCCAACAAAGCCTGCGAAGATTACTCAACAAAGAAATCAATTAAAAGTCGTAAATGTAACAAATCGTTAGTCTGATCATGATATCTCAGGGAATAAAACCCTAAAATTAGTGATATACCCCATATAATCGACAATAATCAATACAATCAGTTACACCACTAATTTTGTTTGCTCAGCGCTGGACGGCTTTAAAACGCGGGTTGGCCTTGCAAATCACATACAGCCGCCCTCTTCGCTTTACGATTTGACAATCAGGATGACGTTTTTTTGCGCTCTTTAATGATTTCAGTACTTTCATTTACTCGTTTCCTTTAGAAAACTGGCCAAATCGACGTCTAAAGTTCGCCACTCGACCTTCTTGGTGGATCACGCGCTGCTTACCTGTGTAGAAAGGATGAGATTTAGATGACACCTCAACCGTAAAATAGGGGTAAGTTTTGCCATCTTTCCACTCAATAGTGCGATCGGTTTGTAAAGTTGAACCAATTAAAAAGTATTCATCAATACTGGTGTCATGGAACACCACAGTTCGGTATTCTGGATGGATATTGTTTTGCATCATTAACTCTCAAAATAAATGTTATGTTATAACATTTATTTATGATAACCATTCTCATTAAGCATTGCTAGCGTTTTTTATGTTAGCGTTACGCCACCCCTATTTTTAGAGAAAAGCCATGTATTCTGTAGAACCTATCGGTTTTATTGAAAGCCCATACAAAGAGAAGTTTGCCGTTCCTCGCCAGCCGAGACTTGTGACAAAGGCTCGCTCTAGAGTTCGCTTAATCAACGCCGCCAATACTCCGGAAACGGTAAGAGCGCTGGATCAGTTTTCACACCTTTGGCTGCTGTTCTTATTTGATCAAAATTTAGAGGCCGGCTGGAAACCAACGGTGAGGCCACCAAGATTAGGGGGCAATCAACGCGTTGGCGTGTTTGCGTCGCGCTCAACCTTTAGGCCCAATGGCATAGGTATGTCGGCGGTTGAAATGAAAGGGATAGATCAAGTCGGTGAGCAAGTTTATCTTGATCTTGGCAATGTAGATCTCGTCGATGGCACGCCGATTATCGATATCAAACCTTATATCCCCTACTCTGACTCGATAGAAAGTGCCCATGGTGGCTACGCTGAAACCGCGCCCGTTACACTCGCGGTAAGCTTTTCACCAGCGGCGACCGAGCAGTTAAGCGAGCACAGGGATACTCAACACGTAAAAACTGTTATAGAGCAGGTGCTGGCGCAAGATCCACGGCCAGCGTACAAAAAAGGTAAGCGTGATAGTAAAGAATACGCCGTCAATCTATTCGATTTGAACGTCAAATTTAGCATAAGCGACAACTTAGTCACGGTTACTGCAATTGAGTACTTTTGACAAAGGCGTTTGACTGATATTATAAGCGGCTATTTATTTCCCTGATGGGGATTCTCTCCTCCTGTCCTTCTTGGCTGGAGAAAATAACTTTAATAAACGGATAAAATTAATGCGTACCAGTAATTATCTTCTTTCTACTTTGAAGGAGACTCCAAACGACGCAGAAGTTGTGAGCCACCAGCTCATGCTACGTGCAGGTATGATCCGTAAGCTGGCTTCAGGTTTATACACCTGGCTACCTACTGGTCTTCGTGTACTGCGTAAAGTCGAAAACATCGTTCGTCAAGAGATCGACAATGCAGGCGCAGTCGAAACTTTGATGCCCGTTGTTCAGCCGTTTGAACTTTGGGAAGAGACAGGCCGCAGCGAAAAGATGGGCCCTGAGCTACTTCGCTTTACTGACCGCCATACTCGTCCGTTTGTTCTAAGCCCAACCGCTGAAGAAGTGATCACTAGCCTAGTGCGCAATGAAGTGAGCTCATACAAGCAGTTGCCGCTTAACTTGTACCAAATCCAGACTAAGTTCCGTGATGAACGTCGCCCTCGCTTTGGCGTGATGCGCGCACGCGAATTTTGCATGATGGATGCCTACAGCTTTGATATCGACAAAGAAGGCCTACAAAAGTCTTACGATGCTATGCATGATGCCTACTGCAAAGCATTCGATCGTATGGGTCTTGAGTATCGCCCTGTGCTTGCCGATTCTGGTGCTATTGGCGGTAGCGGCTCACAAGAATTCCATGTGCTGGCAGAAAGTGGGGAAGATCTTATCGCCTTCTCAACAGAGTCTGACTATGCGGCAAACATCGAAAAAGCCGAAGCTGCGGCTCCTTCTAATGAGCGCGCACAACCGACTCAAGAGATGACGCTGGTTGATACACCGAATGCCAAAACCATCGCTGAGCTTGTAGAGCAACATGGCTTAGCAATTGAAAAAACGGTTAAAACACTGTTTGTCAAAGCATCTGAAGAAGTAGATGCCGATATCATCGCACTTATCATTCGCGGCGATCACGAGTTAAACGAAGTCAAGGCAGAAAACCTTCCGCAAGTGGCTGCTCCTTTAGAAATGGCGACCGAAGAAGAAATTCGTGCGCTAGTTGGCGCAGGACCTGGCTCTCTCGGCCCAGTCAACCTAAGCCTACCCTTTATCGTTGATCGCACCGTTGCGGTAATGAGCGATTTTGGCGCTGGCGCTAACATTGATGATAAGCACTATTTTGGCATCAACTGGGGCCGTGATGTTGAACTTGGCCAAGTTGAAGACTTACGTAACGTAATCGAAGGTGATCCTAGCCCATGCGGCAGTGGTACCCTAATGCTTAAACGTGGTATCGAAGTGGGCCATATCTTCCAGCTTGGTAACGTTTACTCGCAAGCTATGAACTGCGGCGTACTTGGTCCTGACGGTAAAAATGCCATTTTAGAAATGGGCTGTTACGGTATTGGTGTATCGCGTGTTGTTGCTTCTGCTATCGAACAGAACCACGACAAGTATGGCATCATCTGGCCAGACGCTCTTGCGCCTTTCCAAGTGGCTATCGTTCCAATGAATATGCACAAGTCGGAAGAAGTAAGAGAAGCGGCTGAAAAGCTTTATCAAGAGCTCTCTAATATAGGCATCGAAGTCTTATTTGATGACCGCAAAGAGCGCCCAGGTGTGATGTTCTCTGATATGGAGCTTATCGGCATACCTCATACTGTCATAATTGGCGATCGCAGCATGAAAGAAGGTAACTTCGAATATAAGAACCGTCGCACTGGAGATAAGACTCCGGTTGCTATGGCGGAAATCGTCGCTCACCTAAAAGCGCAACTTGCTTAAATCTTAGTAAGTAGTACGCAAAAAGGCTGATGGTAATACATCAGCCTTTTTAGTTTCTCGCAATGATGCTTATTCTAGAGGTTCAGTCGGCGCTTGGCATTTCACTTTTTTCTCGGCAAAAGGCACATCGATTAATTGATCGGCATTGCCATCGGCCAATTCTCCGCAGTGGAACAAGCCAAACTCTCCAGGCTTCATTCGGTGCCATTCTTCATTATCAGTCAGAGGCTGAGTAGCAATAACAGACACCACATCATTTGGCGTCGTTTCTTCCTGAAAGTTGATCTCGACATCTTCATCAATCAAAGACGCTTTACCAAATGGCGCTCGACGGGTAATCCAGTACAAATGGTTAGTACAATAGGTCATCACATACTCACCATCAGACAAAAGCATATTAAAGATGCCCTTCTCGCGCAGTTTGTCACAGCACTGAGCGATAAACTTAAATACACTCGCCATGTCTTGAGGTGGCTGCGGGTACTTGTCTTCCATTTGCTTTAGTAACCAGCAAAAAGACAGCTCACTATCGGTTTGGCCGACGGGACGATGGCGTCCTGTCACTAAATCTTGGTAATCACATAGCTGACCATTGTGAGCAAAAGTCCAATAACGTCCCCACAACTCACGAGTAAAAGGGTGCGTGTTTTCAAGATTCACCGCACCGCGGTTTGCCTGGCGTATGTGGCTGATCACAGCACAACTTTTGATTGGATAGTTTTGGACTAGTTCGGCAATTTTGGAGTCACAACTTGGATTAGGATCTTTAAAATTACGAAAGCCCTTCCCCTCATAAAAGGTAATGCCCCAACCATCACGATGCGGGCCGGTATTACCGCCGCGTTGCATCAATCCAGTAAAACTAAAACAAATATCAGTCGGCACATTGGCGCTCATTCCGAGCAGTTCACACATAGCTCAAAAAGCTCCTTATAAAACAGCAATACCAGTGATTAACACTGGTATTATATAAGTTCAATTAACCCTTAACCATTTACAATGATTACTTTTCCATCTCTTTTTCGATTAACTGAATCACTATATGGATGATCTTGATGTGCACTTCTTGGATGCGATCAGCATAGCCAAAATGAGGGACGCGAATTTCAATATCTGCAAGCCCAGCCATCTTGCCGCCGTCTTTACCGGTTAACGCGATGGTTTTCATTCCTTTAGCTTTAGCCGCTTCAATTGCCTTTAGAATATTGCCTGAATTACCAGAGGTTGATAAACCAAACAAGACATCGCCAGTAGAGCCAACAGCTTCAACATAGCGAGAAAAAACATGGTCGTAACCAAAGTCATTACTCACGCAAGACAAATGGCTAGGATCTGAAATCGCAATGCCTGGGTAGCCAGGACGGTTCTCACGGTAGCGACCTGTTAGCTCTTCAGCAAAATGCATCGCATCACAATGTGAGCCGCCATTTCCACAAGAAAGCACTTTGCCACCTTGTTTGAAAGAATCAGCAAGCATCTTGGCTGCTGCTTCGATTTGAGCAATATTTTGTTCATTACTCAAAAATGCATTCAGTACGTCAGCAGCTTCGGTTAATTCTTTTTTGATCAAATCCTGATACATAGGTTGTTCTCTAATTATTGGGTCTTCAAAGGTCGAGGTTTTTATCGACGTAGTTATAGTCAGAGTTTACTCAAACAATCCTCAGTGTCGATAGCTGCCAGCAAACAATTCCATTTTTATCGTGCTTCTGCGCCTAAAAAACCAGCTCCCCTCTTCATTTTTAGGTTTTTTACTCTACTAAGATCACTTTTCAAGCACATTTGTGTTTTACATTTATTTAATATTTTTATTACACTCTTACTGGTTGGACCTCTAGCTGCATTACAGCGTATAACTAGATAGTAACGCTGAACAAGGAACATAAATTATGGACACTTTGCTTTCTATACTTGGATTTTCTGCTGTACTGGCAGTCTGTCTATATAATCGAACAGCCTTGATCAAATCGATGGCTGCTCTTACCACAACCTTATTATTACTGTCAGTCTTTGGCGCTGCAGGTTCAGTTAGCTGGATCCTTTTCATAGCGTCAGCGGCTGTTCTTACCATTCCCTCGATACGTCAGTCACTGATCAGTAAAAAAGCGCTGACTGTATTTAGAAAAGTGCTCCCTGAGATGTCACAGACAGAAAAAGAAGCACTAGATGCGGGGACGGTTTGGTGGGAAGCAGAGCTGTTCAAAGGGAAACCAAATTGGAACGCGCTGCATGATATTCGCGCGCCCGAGCTCAGTGCTGAGGAACAAGCATTTCTCGACGGTCCAGTCAGTGAAGTCTGCGCCATGGTCAATGACTATCAGGTGACTCATGAGCTAGCAGACTTACCGCCCGAGGTATGGCAATACTTAAAAGACAAAAAATTCTTCGCCATGATCATCAAGAAAAAATATGGCGGTTTAGAGTTTTCGGCTTACGCTCAATCTCTTGTTTTGCAAAAGCTCACCGGCGTGTCATCGGTTCTGTCTTCAACCGTTGGCGTACCAAACTCACTTGGCCCTGGCGAGCTTCTTCAGCACTACGGAACCAAAGAACAAAAAGACCATTACCTGCCAAGACTTGCTGAAGGTAAAGAGATCCCATGTTTTGCTTTAACCAGCCCAGAAGCAGGATCCGATGCCGGCTCAATTCCAGACTTTGGCATAGTGTGTAAAGGGGAATGGGAAGGAAAAGAAGTGTTAGGTATGCGCCTAACATGGAACAAGCGCTATATCACATTAGCGCCCATCGCTACCGTGCTTGGTTTAGCCTTTAAGCTGCGTGATCCAGAGGGGTTATTGGGTGACGAGCAAGAGGTAGGCATCACATGTGCGCTTATCCCAACCAATCTAAAAGGTGTGGAGATAGGCAACCGACATTTCCCGCTTAATGTACCGTTTCAAAATGGCCCTACGCGTGGTGAAGATCTATTCGTCCCATTAGATTTCATTATCGGCGGCCCTAAAATGGCAGGCCAAGGCTGGCGTATGTTGGTTGAGTGTTTATCAGTCGGACGTGGTATTACACTTCCTTCAAACTCAACTGGCGGCATCAAAACCGCGGCGCTAGCAACAGGTGCATATGCACGTATCCGTCGTCAATTTAAACAGCCTATTGGCCTAATGGAAGGGGTTGAAGAACCGCTCGCTCGTTTGGGTGGTAATGCCTATGTCATGGATGCAGCAAGTAACCTCACAGTGGCCGGAATCGACCTTGGACAAAAACCATCGGTTATCTCTGCGATTGTTAAATACCACTGTACCCATAGGGGTCAGCAAAGCATCATAGATGCCATGGACATCGTTGGTGGTAAGGGTATCTGTTTAGGCCCATCAAACTTCCTAGCTCGCGGCTACCAAGGTGCGCCGATAGCGGTGACCGTTGAAGGTGCCAATATCCTAACCCGTTCAATGATTATTTATGGTCAAGGCGCAATTCGCTGTCATCCATACGTACTTGAAGAAATGGATGCCGCTTATTCTCAAGACTCAGATGCGCTAGAAAAATTTGACGCCGCCTTAGCAGGCCACGTTAGCTTTACTCTGAGTAACCTAGTACGCAGCTTCTGGTTAGGTCTGACAGATGGGCGTTTTTCATCGGCTCCGGTCAAAGACTCGACCAGTCGCTACTATCAACAGCTTAATCGTTACAGTGCAAATATTGCCTTTCTATCTGATATTTCAATGGCAGTATTGGGCGGCACTTTAAAGCGTAAAGAAAGACTTTCTGCCCGTTTAGGTGACATCCTCAGCCAGCTGTATCTAAGCTCTGCAACATTGAAACGTTTTGATAGTGATGGTCGTATTGCAGATGACTTGCCTTTATTACACTGGGGGCTTCAAGACAGTCTAAAGCAAGCCGAAATTGCTATTGATGAGCTGTTGGCTAACTTCCCTAACAAATGGCTAGGAAAAGCATTAAGATTTGTGATTCTTCCTTTTGGCCGAATTAGAAAAGCCCCTAGCGATCAACTCGATAGTGAAGTAGCGCGGATTCTACAAACACCATCAGCAACGCGTGATCGTTTAGGACGTAACCAATATTTCCAAGCGAGCGAATTTAATGCCGCTGGTAAAGTTGAACAAGCGCTCCACGTCATTTTGCAAGCTGAACCTGTGTTTAACAAGGTATGCCAAGCGATAGATGAGCGACGCCCATTCTTAAGATTGGATCTCATTGCAGATATTGGCTTAGAAAAAGGCATCATAGACTCAGACGATGCCAAGTTACTGCGAGATGCAGAGCAGCACCGTTTGTATGTGATAAACGTGGATGACTTTGACCCAAAGCACTTAGCTGCGACACCCAAAGAGGCGTTTCCTCGGATGGATGAAGTAGCGTAAAACAAACAACAAGGGCTGCCTCGGCAGCCCTTTCCTTTTATGGTGCCAATGGTTTCACTACTTCTTAGGCATCTCTAACTGCATTTCAGGTATTTCTTCTTTCTTCGGCCTTAGTTTCAGTTTACCGATACCAAAATACATTGCTACCCCAATAAAAATCACGACTATGTTGGCTACCGCAATCATAATCATGGTCTTGGTGCGCTTTTCTTCTCGCATTTCAAGCAAACGCATTTCTTCCATTAATTTCTGCTGTTTTAGTCTCTCTTCTTCCTGAAGTCTTCGGGTTTCAGCAATATCAACTTCTTCAAGAACACTGTATGTCTGCTTTTTGATTGGAAAATAGAGTGGGCGACCCGAACCTAGTTCAGTCGCAAAAGCTTGCCCCATCCAAGAGTAGTTGCCAATATCCCCGTTATATGGAATCGGTATTAATACTCTCTCAGCATCTTCAGCAGCACTTTTTGCCATCACATACTCTTCGCCATCTGGCGACATATGCTCAATTTGAGCCGCAATACTACCGGGCTCTATCATGCCTTTCTCACCCGAAACCGCCACCATGTGCTCTTTACCTTCAAAGCGGCTTTGAATAAAAGTGGTTTGTATCGGTGTTGGGTAGACCAATACTTCTTGCTCTTGAGCACGCAGGAAAACACCATTACCTGAGGTGATGCGAACGCGGTACTTGCCCGGCTCTGGAGTGATATTGAGTGATACAGTAAAGACACCATCTCCAGCCACCTCGTCCAAACCAACCCCATCATCAGCAAAGTCTCCAATTTTATGGGCGATGGGCCTTGCCTCTTTGATTAGTGACGCTTCATTTTCCACATACTTAGTGAAAGTCACCAAGAGATTGATTCTATCTAGAAAGTCTCTCATCACTATCGGTTGGTCGTCAGAAGTAATGCGAGCGGTGAATTTTATTTGCTCTCCCTGAAACAGCCGAGATGGCATTCTTTCCGTGGTAAGAGCGAGGTGAGAGATCAAAACGATTTTATTTTTTGGGGTAACTTTACCGACGGCCTGCCATGGCCCTGGCATCGGCTTATCGATGGAGATGATATCCATTGCTGGCTCCTGGTACCAGCGCACATTATCCGGCTTACGCCATGCATAATATTTTTTACCATCAGGACGCACCAAAACCACAGGTCGTGAGCGTTCAGCTCGATAAACAACAAAAGTGATTTGCTCTATGGTCGGATCGACTCGAAATCGATTATCAAGCAGAGTCATTGAAGATTCCTCAGCATACACAAAGGCACTGGCTAACAAACCAAATAAGGTAAACCAAATCTTCAACATTTCTTCTCCTACTGACGCCAGAGGCAGCTGCCGCTCTCCTCAACTAGGTCTAAACGATCACTATGTGCTTTTAGTTCATCGGCCGTGGCTCGGATAACCTTTAGCGATTTTCGTCCACCAGACACTCGTTTTATAGATTCTCCTCCCAATCCACCATCTGCCGATTGACTTGAGCTAAACTGCAATGATGTCTGGCCACCTGTCATCAATAAGTATACATCGGCCAAAATCTCGGCATCAAGCAAAGCGCCGTGAAGGGTTCGATGTGAATTGTCTATTCCGTATCGATCACACAATACGTCGAGGTTATTACGCTTGCCTGGGAAGATTTTCTTCGCCATCGCAAGGGTATCGGTAACTCGGCAGAAGTCATGAGTTTTACCTATGTTAGGATCCAATAATGAAAACTCATGGTCCATAAAACCAGTATCAAAGGGCGCATTGTGCGCGACCAGCTCGGCACCCTGAATAAATGCTAGAAACTCTTGGTGAACATCACGGTACTCTGGCTTATCGACCAAAAATTCGTCCGTAATACCGTGAACTTCAATCGCATCAGGTTGAATGGCACGATCCGGCTTGAGGTAGACATGAAAATGACGCCCTGTCAGCTTACGGTTGATGATTTCAACCGCACCGATTTCTATAATGCGATGGCCTTGATAATGAGGGCCACCTTCTCGGTTCATACCGGTTGTTTCGGTATCGAGAACCACAATACGATTGTGATTGGAATTGTTGCTGGTATTCATAACAAATTGTGTGTCAGACTATACAAATTCTACGCTTACCCCAATAGTATCAAATCATGACGAAACTGGTGGAAATTTTCACAGATGGATCTTGCCTGGGTAATCCGGGACCGGGCGGCTATGGTATTGTGCTGCGCTACAAGCAAGTTGAAAAAACGCTCAGCCAAGGTTTTACCCTAACGACCAATAACCGTATGGAAATGATGGCGACTATAGTCGCACTGCAAAGCTTAAAAGAGCCTTGTCAGGTCATACTCACCACTGATAGCCAATATGTAAGGCAAGGCATCACCCAGTGGATCCACAATTGGAAAAAGCGCGGTTGGAAAACCTCGGATAAAAAACCCGTTAAAAATGCGGACCTTTGGCAAGCTCTCGATAAAGAAACAGCTCGCCATGATATTGACTGGCGCTGGGTAAAAGGCCATGCTGGCCACAGAGAAAATGAAATGTGTGATGAATTAGCTCGCACCGCTGCTGAAAACCCAACCGAAGAGGATGTAGGTTACCAACCGAGTTAATTCCATTACTTACTGGATATCTTATAGTTGACGCTAACTGGCGTCAGCTTACGTTTTAGCTTCCAATGAGGTTTAATGGGTTTAAGAGGGTAACTTCTTTTACGTGCGACGATAAAATACAAACTCCCGATAGGTGAAGCCCAGTCTCCTAAGCTGTTTTCAAGCCAAGTCCACATAGTTCGGTAGGTTTCCATCGGAAACAAAGCGTATTGATCGCAATCTAAGATCTGGTAATTAAGAATATTGAGCCAATCTTTAATTCTACTCGGGGTAAACATACGCCCACTCCAAGGCAAATTGTTTTTTCTCCAAGGCATTAAACTCGACAACCCCGTCAAGCTGACAGGGTTAAAGCCCGTGATAATAATATACCCATCATCAATCATCACACGGTCCACCTCTCGCAGCATTCGATGCGGATCATTGCAGTAATCCAGCTGGTGAGCTAATACAACTACATCAAAGCTTTTTTCGAGAAAAGGTAGGTTGAACCCGTCAGCAATGACATTGTGGAGGGGGTTCTGAATATCAAGGTGAACTTGATGTTGAATATTACAGTTAAAGCTGGTTAACTCGCAGCTGAGCCCTCCCAGCTTAAGCATATGATAGCCAAATAGTTTTGGGCACCATTCATCAATACGCGTTTGTATTGATTCGCTAACCCATTGGCCATTCTTAAGCTGAGACCATGAATGAGGCTTTTCAAGCTTCTTAAAACTTCGTGCTGGCTTCATACTTAACCTGCTTTACTCTGGAAACTGGAGAAACAACCATGTTAGATATCAAAAGCATACCTGCATTCAATGATAATTACATCTGGCTAATTGAAAATAGCGATCAACATTGTGCTGTTGTTGATCCAGGAGATGCTGCCCCTGTAATAAGATATCTAGAACAACATAATTTAACTTTAGATGCCATTTTAATCACACATCATCATAACGATCATATTGGTGGCGTACCTGAACTGGTCAGGCAGTTTCCACACATTGATGTGGTAGGCCCCGCCAATGAACCCGTTCCCACATTGACTCATGCTGTTGAAGCAAGCGAACAAATTGAATTGTTTGGCGAAGTATTCTTAGTATTAGGGCTTGAGGGTCATACCAAAGGGCACATAGGCTACGTTGGTGATGGCAAGCTGTTCTGTGGTGATGTGCTCTTCTCAGCAGGTTGTGGGAGGGTTTTTGAAGGCACTATGTCTCAAATGCATACTTCATTAAACAAACTCATGACGTTAGCAAAAGAGACTAAGGTCTACTGCGCTCACGAATATACCGCTAGTAATGTCGCGTTTGCTCTTGCCGTTGAGCCTGATAACCCCTTACTCCAAAAGTATCGTGATGAGGTAAACCGCCTCAGAGCGCAGAATAAACCGACTGTGCCAACAACAATCGGCAAAGAAAAACACATCAATCCATTTCTGAGAACTGACCAGCCAAGTGTTATTCGCTCAGTCGCGAACCGAACATCAAACACTGACTCTCTCGCTATTTTTACCGCACTACGCGAATGGAAGAACGAATTTTGAGGCGTTGTAACTTGTCACCATGGTATTTAGACAAGTATTATCAGCAGCCAACAAGCAAAAGGGTTGTGAAATGCGAGTAACACATAGCTGGATATTAGCTCTACTGCTGACGGGATGTCAGCTAACCCAGCAAACAGAAAACCAAGTATCACCGTCTCAAAATACCAATCATTCTCCTGAACAAACATCCGGTCAGATAGTAAAAAAACCAGAGAACGACAGCGGACCGGCGCTATCCCCTAAGTCCCAAGAAGATCTTTGGCAACGCATTGCCATGCAACTTGAATTGCCAGTCTCAAATGACAAGATGGTCGACTACTATCGTACTTGGTATCTGACACACCCCAAGCACTTAGAAACTGTCTCACAGCGAGCCCAGCCATTTTTGTATCTGATTACCGAAAAAATTGAACAGCGAGGTTTACCTTTAGAGCTAGCATTGCTGCCAATTGTCGAAAGCTCATTTGATGCTTTTGCCTACTCTCATGGCAGCGCTGCTGGACTGTGGCAGTTTGTTCCAAGCACTGGAAAATACTACGGATTAACACAGAATTATTGGTACGATGGCCGCCGAGATGTATCCGCCTCAACGGATGCGGCTTTAGATTATCTTAGCGCATTAAATGACCGTTTCGAGGGCAATTGGAACCATGCCATCGCAGCTTATAACAGTGGTGGCGGTCGAGTATCTAGTGCTATTCGCAAGAATCAAAGGCTAGGCAAACCTACTGACTTCTTTTCTCTTGATTTGCCAGAAGAAACCAGCGGATATGTGCCAAAATTAATGGCTTTAGCCGACATCATCGCCAATCAGAATAAATATGACATAGATATCCCACCAATTGCCAATAAACCTGCAGTACAACTCATCGATCCTAAAGAGCAACTCGATCTCGCTATTGCTGCAGGGTATGCCGGTATTAGTGTCAAACAAATACAAGCATTAAACCCTGCCTATAATCAGTGGGCAACCGCTCCTAGTGGCCCTCATCAACTGCTTATACCTATCAGTAGCATAGATAGATTTCAAACAAGTCTTGCCAAAAATCGTGGAAAAGGCATGAAATTGGTGAGATATAAGGTGAAATCGGGAGATAGTCTAAGTGCCCTGGCCGATCAATATAGTACCACCACTAAAGTGATAAAAAATGCCAATAACTTAGTTAGCGACTCAATTCGAATCGGGCAATTTCTTATGATCCCGACATCAACCAAAAGCGATGCCGCTTATATTCTTAGCGCAAGTAATAGATTAGCCAAGGCACAAGCTAAATCACGGGGTCAGTATAAACTCACTCATACGGTGCGCTCTGGTGAAAGCCTTTGGACCATAGCCCGCGCTAACAAGGTATCCCATCAATCTCTGGCAAAATGGAATGGAATGAGTCCCAAAGATACCCTGCGAGTAGGGCAAACTTTAGTGATTTGGAAGAACACATCAGAGGGAGCCGTCATTCGCACCGTTTTCTATAGCGTAAAAAATGGCGACACTATTAGTGCGATTGCAGATAAATTCAAAGTCAATTCTAAGGATATAGTCAAATGGAATGACCTGAGTCGGCAGAAATACCTTCAACCAGGCCAAAAACTAAAACTGTACGTCGATGTCACCAAAGTTAGTGCATAACACTCACATTACCTAGGGTTGAGGTCTATCTACGTCAATTAACTCAAAATACGCTTCAATAGGATTATGGTCGGAAGCATCAGAGATTGGTGCTTCTGCTCTTATAAAGTTCAGCCCTCGATAAAACACATGATCCAGCGCGTGACCAGTAATAAACTGAGTTCGGTTATCAGGAGAATAGTTCACTTCGATGAGACCAAGCTGATTGAAAGCCTGCTCAATCACCGCGATACGCGCGTCGCTCCAGCTGTTAAAGTCACCCGCGACTATGATTGGGCCACTGTGCTTATCCACCAGATCCATCAAGGTATCAAATTGCTTCTGATACTCTTGGGTACCATAGGTAAAATTGACCGCGTGGATATTAATAACCGTCAGCAGTTGACCATTTGAAAGAGGATAAGTGGTATAAAGTGCCGATTTAGGCAAGCGGAGCCAAGGCTCTAATTCTGTGTAGGCACACGCCTTTTGCGGCGTCGTGTGAGATAAATTCAATACCCCTACACTGGTATCAAATATCTCGAATGCATCAACCTGATACGCATACCACCGCTGAGATTTTAGCCAATTTTTAAATTCGAGAGTTAAACGAGATTCTTGTAACAGAACTAAGTGTTTATTTTTCACATAAGACTGTAAACTTTGCTGCCAATTTCCCCGATTTTGTTTATAAATGTTCCATACAAGTAGATTTAGCTGGCCATTGTCATCAAGCTTACCATTCGATGCCTTTTCTACACAATATTGAGAGAACGCCTCATTTGATGGTGATATTAAAGCAATTTTCGGCTGGCTTGGCAGAGAAAAAATGACGAAAAACGCCGCAAATCCAGCCAACACCATGCCTATTAGACTAAGCAAAAACCACTTAGTCTTCATTCAACGCACCAGCAGAGCCCATACTGTAACGATTATATCGCTTCTTCATCCTCTTCACCTGTTCGTATGCGAACAACACGTTCAATATCGGTAATAAAGATTTTACCGTCACCAATTTTTCCCGTCTGAGCAGTATCAATAATGGTGTCAACGCATTGATCGGCTACATCATCTATCACCGCAATTTCCAGTTTTACTTTAGGCAGAAAGTCCACCATGTATTCAGCGCCACGATAGAGCTCTGTATGTCCTTTCTGACGGCCAAAACCTTTCACTTCTGAGACCGTCATGCCTGTAATTCCCACCTCAGCTAGAGCTTCTCGTACATCATCTAATTTAAATGGTTTAATAATGGCTTCTATTTTTTTCATCTTCATCCCTTAATTTTCAAAAGCGTCTATATTATCCCATGGTCAACAAACAATAAAAAGCCCAAGCGGATCAAGACTATCTACCTTTATTATATCTTCATAACACCTTAGCGACTGGTGTTAGAAAAAGAAAGACGGATAGCCCCTTATCGCTCGGGCTAGGCGGTTTTATTTACATAAGGCTACTTCAAACTGGAGTAATAGGCCGCCAAGTTTGCAATGTCCGAGTCACTCAGCATAGCGGCTTGAGCTTGCATGACAGCAGCAAGTCCTCCAGTACGTTGCTTATCCTTATAGGCTTTAATCGAGGAAATAATATACTGCTCGTTTTGCCCTTTCAGGTTTGGATAACCGGGAATAACTGCAATACCATCTGCGCCATGACAAGCAGCGCACACCGCTGACTTAGCCTTTCCAGCAGCGATGTCTCCAGCAGCAAAAGCAGAGCTGGCAGTAAAGCTTATCCCGATCAAGATTCCCATTACTATTTTTTTCATTGCGCTTCCTTAGTGTATCCACTGTTTTTATGTATATTTATATAAAGAATCTTTACATATCTGGTACGAATTTGTCCCAAACAAGTTCACAATCTTGACCAACAAAGTCAGCATCAATAAATATACCAGCCACCGCCACAACCTTGTCACCACACATAAGGATCGGTAGTCGGCGCCTTAACCAACTCGGCACATGGTATTCTTGAAAGAGTTTTTTGAGTTTACGGCTATGGCGACGTCCGCAAGGCTTAGCACTCAACCCCTGAGGTTCAAAAATGATGCGAAGCGGCGAGTTTGAAAGGGCTGCTTTAGATAATGTTCCAGATTGAGTATTCAAAAGCGTTATGCTTCCTAAACTTTCAGGCAGAGTTAGCTCGCAATCAAACTTTATTTCGTGTTGCCAAAATGACAAATCTTGCCATTGTGCAACCAAATATAATCGATGATTAAACCGGCGAATCTGTCCTTCTGCTAAAGACAGAATAGGATTGGCATCTTGGCGACTCATAGCGACTTCAAACCAAATCCGATCAAGGAGATCGCGACTTGGCATCTTAGCTTGCTGTTTGTTAATCCACATCCTTAGCACCCGTGCTCGCACTAAAGAAGACATTTCGGCTAACTGAGCAATATCAATAGAGTCATCTTGGTGTACAGACTTTTCTAAATGATCAGATAGTAATTCATCGAGCAGTGATTCCTGCTCTGCGCAAAGCTCTGCACTTCGCTGTACAGATTTGGTCAGATGAGGCCATCGCTCGGTGAGACAAGGGATCACTTGGTGGCGAAGGAAATTGCGGTCAAAGCGAGTATCCTGATTACTCTCATCTTCCACCCAAGTAAGGTTATGTATTTGCGCGTAAGACTCAACCTCTTCCCTACTTGCTTGCAGTATTGGGCGAACTAGTTTTGCACCAGCATACGGAGTGCATTGAGCCATAGATGATAAACCTTTAGGGCCGCTTCCTCGCTTTAATGCGAGAAGGAAAGTTTCTAGTTGATCATCTCTGTGTTGGCCCGTAAGCAGTAAGTCTCCACAGACTAGGTGGGATTTAAGTGCTTGATAGCGAGCTTCCCGCGCACTTTCTTCAATACTTTTACCTTGCTTTTCTAACCTGACTTTCTCTAAATGAAAAAGTACGCCTTCTTCAAGACACCACAATCGGCATTGCTTAGCCCAATGATCAGCATTAGAACTCAAACCATGGTGTACATGTATGGCTATACAAGGCTTTTTACGCTCTTTTTGGTAACGAGCAGCCAAGGCAAGCAACACTCTAGAGTCAACGCCACCGCTAAGAGCAACGACAAGCCGTCCTTCTGATGACATATATTGATCAATGACCGACGAAAAGTGCTGGTATAAATCCATATTAAAAGAAACCGTTTTACTGCAAAGATAAGAGTGCCTATTTGAGTATACTGGCCCATAGCCATGTATTTTGAATCAAACAATAGACTCGCTTAGTTTAACATCAACAATAAAAAAGGCCGAACCTCAGTTCAGCCTTTATTCTCTATTGCGATAACTTAACAATAGCCATAGTTCATTAAGCGTTGGTAACGACGCTCTAGTAAGGTGTCATTATCGAAATGAGTAAGCTCATTGAGCTGTCTTACTAAGGTCGCTTTCATGTTCGCTGCCATTTGAACATGATCACGGTGTGCGCCACCTAAAGGCTCTTCAATAATCTCGTCGATCAGCTCAAGCTCTTTTAAACGTGGAGCAATCAGTCCCATTGCCTCTGCAGCCTGAGGAGCTTTGTCCGAATCTCGCCATAAAATGGAGGCACAGCCTTCAGGTGAGATAACTGAATACGTTGAGTACTGCAGCATATTCACGTAATCACCAACACCGATAGCAAGTGCACCACCAGAACCACCTTCTCCAACGACATTACAGATCACTGGAACTTTAAGCCCTGCCATCACTTTTAAATTTTTCGCGATCGCTTCAGACTGGCCACGCTCCTCTGCACCAACACCAGGATAAGCGCCAGCAGTATCAATAAAAGTAATGATCGGCATGTTGAAGCGCTCTGCCGTTTCCATCAAACGAAGTGCTTTGCGATAACCTTCTGGCTTTGGCATGCCAAAGTTACGCTTCACTTTCTCTTTAGTTTCACGACCTTTTTGGTGACCGATGATCATCACTGGACGACCATCTAAGCGCGCCATACCGCCAACAATGGCTTTGTCGTCAGCATAAGCACGATCACCAGCCAGCTCCTCGAACTCTGTAAACACATGTTCAATGTAATCCAAGGTATAAGGGCGTAGTGGATGACGAGCTAGCTGAGCTGTCTCCCACGCTCCAAGATCGCTGAAAGTTTTCTTTTTAAGCTCCAAGCTTTTCTTTTCTAACTGCTCAATCTCTTTCTCTAGATCGACGCCAGAATCACCACCGTGGCGAGAAACACTTCTCAAGGCTTCGATCTTAGCCTCTAACTCAGCAATAGGCTTTTCAAATTCTAAAAAGTTCAGGCTCATCTATAGATCCTTTCTTATTCGGCATGCTCTGCCGAACTTAGTTAAATTCGAGTTCTACTTGATTATTACCAAGTAGCTGTTTCAAATTGTCTATTAATTCATCACTAGGCGTCACGCGCCACTCTGTTCCCAACGTCAAGCGTGCTCTTGCATCGCTGCGCTGGTAATATACTTGGACAGGAACACTGCCTGCCTTATGAGGCTCTAGTATGTTACTAAAGCGCTCAAAAAATTGCTCGTCGATTTGGGACTCTTCCATAAAAATCGACAGCCCTCGTGCGTATTTTTCACGCGCCGCACCAAGATCCATGACCTCGCGCGCCGTCATTTTAAGACCACCATTGAAATCATCAAAGCTGACCTGTCCAGAAACAACTAAAATTCTGTCTTGCTCCAACAGTTCTGCATAACGATCAAGCGCATCTGAAAACAGCATCACTTCCATGCGACCACTTCGATCATCAAGCGTCATGATACCGATACGATTGCCCCGCTTAGTTGTCATTACTCTCGCAGCAATAACCAAGCCAGCAATCGTCACACTTTGATCTCGGCGTGTTGGCGTCGCATCTTTCAATCGACAGCTGGTATATTTACCAAGCTCCTTGATATACGCATTGACCGGATGCCCAGTTAAATAGAGCCCTAGTGTATCACGTTCTCCTTCCAACCAAACTTTTTCCGGCCAAGCTGGAACCTTAGTATACTTGTGTTCAACCTCTTCAGGCGCTTCCGTAAGAACACCAAATAAATCATTTTGGCCAAAAGCTTCTGCTTGGTGGTATTGGCTTGCCGCTTTTACAGCATCGTTTAATGATGCCATCATAGCAGCACGATGCGGCCCTAATCTATCCAGCGCCCCAGCATAAATAAGCTTTTCAATTACACGTTTATTGACTTTTTTTAGGTCTATTCTGGCACAAAAATCAAACAAATCTTTAAAATAACCACCAGCGTTGCGAGCTTCAAGAATAGCGTCTATCGGCCCTTCACCTACCCCTTTTATTGCACCGATACCATATACAATGGCACCGTCTTCATCGACATTAAAACGGTACAAGCCTGAATTGATATCAGGTGGCAACACCTTAAGCTTCATGCGCAAGCATTCATCGACCAAACCCACCACTTTTTCCGTGTTGTCCATATCAGCGGTCATTACCGCTGCCATAAACTCAGCAGGGTAATGTTTTTTAAGCCAAAGTGTCTGATAAGACACCAAAGCATAAGCGGCAGAGTGAGACTTGTTAAAACCATAACCTGCAAATTTCTCCACTAAATCGAAGATTTTCATTGCAAGTTCGCCATCTACGCCGTTTTTGATCGCGCCTTCTTCAAACACGGCGCGCTGCTTGGCCATTTCCTCAGGCTTTTTCTTACCCATAGCACGACGCAACATGTCTGCACCGCCTAAGGTATATCCTGCCAATATCTGAGCAATCTGCATAACTTGCTCTTGATACAAGATAATGCCATAGGTAGGCTCAAGTGTTTCTTTTAATGACTCATGCTGCCATGTTTCATCTGGGTAGGAGATAGCTTCACGGCCATGCTTGCGGTCAATAAAGTTATCCACCATCCCCGATTGAAGAGGCCCGGGACGAAACAGGGCCACCAAAGCGATAATATCTTCAAAACAGTCTGGCTGAAGACGTTTAATCAGCTCTTTCATCCCGCGAGATTCAAGCTGGAATACCGCGGTGGTTTCGGCATTTTGCAGCAGTCTAAAAGAGGCATCATCATCAAGGGGGATCGACTCAATGCGCACCGGCGCTTGGCCCTGCTTTTCAAGCCTCGGGTTAATCAATCCAAGTGCCCAGTCGATAATGGTCAGTGTACGCAACCCAAGAAAGTCAAACTTCACTAAACCCGCTGTTTCTACGTCATTTTTATCAAATTGGGTAACGGGAAAGTGCCCTTCTGCGTCTGCATATATAGGGGCAAAGTCGGTAATCGTGGTCGGAGAGATAACCACCCCTCCCGCATGCTTACCCGCATTGCGCGTACAGCCTTCTAAAATACGACACATGTCGATAAGTTCTTTAACTTCCTCATCGGCGTCATACAACTCAGCTAAAGCAGGCTCAGCTTGAAAAGCTTTCTCTAGGGTCATGCCGGGATCGGGTGGCACCATTTTGGATATGCGGTCAACAAAACCAAATGGATGCCCTAGCACTCGGCCCACATCGCGAATAACAGCTTTGGCCGCCATAGTACCGAAAGTAATGATCTGAGATACCGCATCTCTTCCATACATTTCAGCTACATGATCAATCACTTGATCGCGTTTATCCATACAAAAGTCAACATCAAAGTCGGGCATGGAAACACGTTCTGGATTCAAGAAACGTTCGAAGAGCAAATCATATTCTAGAGGGTCAAGATCAGTAATTTTAAGGGCATAAGCAACTAACGAACCCGCGCCAGAGCCTCGGCCGGGGCCAACTGGAATATCATTGTCTTTCGACCACTGAATGAACTCCATAACGATCAAGAAATAACCGGGAAACCCCATGTTATTGATCACTTCAAGCTCAACTTTTAACCTTTCATCATATTCTGGGCGTCGCTGGATACGGACGTTTTCATCCGGGAACAGAAACTCCAGACGCTCTTCCAATCCCTGTTGCGACTTTTTCACCAGAAATTCGGTTTCTTCCATACCATCGGTTGGAAAAGCAGGCAGAAAGTACTCTCCCAAACGAACAGAAACGTTACAGCGCTTGGCTATTTCTACGCTGTTTTCTAATGCTTCAGGAATATCAGCAAAAAGAGCGCACATTTCCTCTTCGCTACGCAAATATTGCTGCGCACTGTAGTTTTTGGGTCGGCGAGGATCTTCTAATGTGTAACCGTCGTGAATCGCAACGCGAATTTCGTGCGCGTCAAATGTTGATTCATCTAAAATGACAACATCATTAGTCGCGACCACTGGAAGTTGTTCGCTCTGTGCAAACTCAAGAGCAAAATGAAGATACGTTTCTTCGTCTGCTCGCCCTGTTCGCGTTAATTCAAGAAAAAAACGGTCAGCAAAGTGTTGACGGAAAAAATCGGCACATTGCTCAGCGAGTCTGCGATTTCCTTTTAACAGGGCTTTTCCTATTTCACCGCTTCTTCCACCAGACAACACAATCAAACCAGAAGAATGTTCAACTAGCCAATCTTTATCAATCACGGGTTGATGCTGCACATGACCGCGCAGATAGGCTTTGGAAATAAGTAAAGTGAGATTCTTATAACCCAGGTTATCAGAGGCAAGTATGGTGAGTCTTGTCAGCTCTTCACCAAACTGATCCGATTGCATAGCAAAGTCAGCTCCAATAATGGGCTTCACACCACATCCATGCGCAGTGCCGTAGAACTTAACCAAGCCACATAAATTAGTGAAATCGGTCAGCGCCACCGCTGGCATGCCCATCTCGGCGACTTTTTTTACCAAAGGTGGCACTTTAGATAAGCCATCAACCATGGAAAAGTCACTGTGAACTTTGAGATGAATAAATTTAGGATCTGACATGAATATTCCGCAACTGTACTGAGTCTATGGAGAAGCTGAGATATTTTACGTGATATAGTCTATTAGATATACCCCAGCAAAATAAGGTTTAAAAACTTCTACAGTAAGCCCAAGGCTTTTTTTACTGGCTTAAAGCTTTTTCGGTGTTGTTCTATTACGCCATACTGCTCAATCGCTTCAAAATGGGCTTTAGTTGGATACCCTTTATGTTTGGCAAAACCAAATTCTGGATGAATTTTATCCAGCGCTTCCATCTCCTGATCTCGTACAACCTTAGCAATAATAGATGCCGCACTGATTTCAGCAACACGCAGATCGCCTTTTACTACCGCTTGTGCTTCCATAGGTAAATCTGGTACCCGATTTCCGTCTATCAGGACATAGTCTGGCGTCACATTCAAACCCTCCACTGCTCTTTGCATAGCAAGCATAGTGGCATTAAGAATATTATGCTGATCAATTTCATCATGAGAACAACGCCCAATCGACCAAGCTAATGCCTTATCCAAAATTTCCGGAAATAGAGCCAAACGCTTTTTTTCGGTTAGTTTTTTCGAATCATTTAACCCGTTTATTGGCTGGTTAGGATCGAGAATGACGGCAGCAGTAACAACATCGCCAACCAAGGGACCACGTCCAACTTCATCTACACCCGCAATTTGTTGATACCCAACTGGGTATTGAAACTCGGCAACAAGCGTATTTTTTTCGTTCATGATGGTAATCTGTCAATAAGTTTTAGCACTGCATGAGCGGCTTGAGTATCCGCACCTTTGCGAAGCTGATGGTGCATTTTGGTAAACCGCTCTAGCATATACTCACCACGCTCTTTTAGTAATTTCTCAACTTCACTTTCTAGCCTCTCTGGGGTACAGGATTCTTGAAGAAGCTCAGTCACCAACTCTTCATTGGCAAGAATATTGGGTAAAGAAACATATTTGGTTTTGAGCATGCGTCGCGCAAGAAATGCAGTAAACGCATTAACCCGATAACCAACAACCATTGGGCGTTTGATGAGCATACATTCAAGGGCGACGGTACCAGAAGCAAGCATCACAACATCTGATGCTGTGATCACGTTACGAGCCGTATCGTTAATCAATCTAAAGTCGAGTTCTGGAGCAAGTGTTTTCCATGCATGTTCAAACTGAGCTCGGCGTTTTTCATTCACTAAAGCAACAACAAAGCCCATCTCTGGATGTTTTTTATTTAAACGTTTACAGGTCTCAATAAAGGGCTCTGCAAGCATCTTAAGCTCACTTCCACGACTGCCTGGCAATACCGCAAGCCAAGTTTTATCTTGCTCAAGACCAAGTAAGTCACGAGCAGGTTCTTTTTGTGATTCAAGAGGGATAGTGTCTGCTAGAGTATGTCCGATAAATTCACATGGAACTTGATATCTATCGTAAAACTCTTTTTCAAAGGGCAAAAATGCCAGCACTAAATTAGTCGCCGCTTCAATTTTAAAAATTCGTTTCTGCCGCCAAGCCCAAACGGAAGGGCTAACATAATGGACGGTTTGTATACCGGCATTTTTCAGATCGAGCTCTAAGCGAAGGTTGAAGTCCGGCGCATCAATACCAATAAACACATCAGGTGGGTTATCGGTAAAATAACGTACCAGCTCGGATTTTACTTTGAGCAAACGAGGTAAACGTCCAAGCACTTCAACCAAACCCATCACCGACAGCTCTTCCATATCAAATAATGACTCACAGCCTTGCGATATCATTTTAGGGCCGCCAATACCGACAAACTCAGCATTAGGGTGAATAAGCTTAACGGCTTTAATCAAACCTTCACCCAAGGTATCCCCTGAAAGCTCTCCGGCAACAACGCCAATGCGCAATGGTTTCTCCATTACTGAACTACCTTTTTCTTTTGCTATAAACGTAAAAAAGATCGCGGCGTATTGCGCGATCTTTTTCTAAAATGTCCGAGTATTATCAACGAATGACGCCACGCTCAGATGTATCCACGAAGTCAATAAAATGTTGGATTGATGGCCAGTCTTTTGCCATCTCTTGCAGGGACTGTATCGCTTCAGCCTGAGTCTTACCTGCACGATAAAACTCTTTATAGGCATTACGCAGTGCACGTAGCTCCGCTTTCTCAAAGCCATTTCTTTGTAAGCCGACAAGGTTTAAACCAAAAGGAGTGGCATGATTACCTTGAGCTAATACATAAGGAGGGACATCTTTAACAACCGCAGAACACCCGCCTATGTAACTGAATGCGCCGACTTTGCAAAAAGGATGTATTGCAGAAAGAGCCATAACGCCAGCGTGATCTTCTACAGTCACATGTCCACCAAGTATTGCATTGTTACCAACATGAGTGTGATTGCCAACGATAACATCGTGCGCAATATGGGCGTTGACGCACAACAGGTTATCATCGCCAATCACTGTTGAAGCCTTGTCTTGGACAGTACCACGATGGATTTGAACCGCTTCACGAATGACATTACGGTCACCAATTACAACCGTCGTGTCTTCACCACCATATTTCTTGTCCTGATTTTCTTCGCCGATCACTGCATGAGGAAAAACACGATTGTCTTTACCTATTTTAGTGTGCCCCTTAATCACAACATGGGACATTATCTCTGTCCCCTCACCAATTTCAATCTTGCCTGAAATATAGGTAAAAGGCCCTACGGTGACATTAGCAGCAATGCTTACATCACCTTCAAGGACAGCAGATGGATGAACCTTAGCTGTTTCATGAATCATATTAAAACTCTCGACGTGCGCACTTTAGCTCAGCAGAACAAACTACTTCACCATCCACTTTTGCAACACCGTTAAAAGCCGCAATACCACGGCGCTCTTTAACAAACTCAACTTCGATTACAAGCTGATCACCTGGAGTCACTGGCTTACGGAACTTAGCACCATCAACACTCGCAAAGTAGTACAGTTCATTCTCTGAAGGAGCGCCAAAAGATTTAAACGCAAGTAATCCAGTCGCTTGAGCCATAGCCTCTAGAATTAAAACCCCTGGAAACACAGGCAGTTGAGGGAAATGACCGGTAAACTGAGGCTCGTTCACTGAGACATTTTTAATTGCAGTCAGATATTTTTCCTCTTGGAAGTCAATCACACGATCAATCAGCAGAAAAGGGTAACGATGAGGCAAGAGTTCTTGGATTTCAGTGATGTTCATCGTTTTGTTTTCAGTAGTCAAAGTCATTTTCCTATATTAAATGCTAAATTAACTGGCAGGCATTATAACCGAGTCATCTTGATATGCTAGGCATGCGCTCTTATAGAAAGTAGTGTCAGCTAACTATCATTAAAATTTTAAAAGACCCGCAAAGCGAGCCTTTTAGAATCTATTAGCGCTTAAGCATCTTGTTCAGTTTCTAACTGCTTTTCAACAGCCTTGAGTCGTTTGTTCATATCATCGATACGATGGACTCGAGCCGCCGTTTTGCGCCATTCTTTATTGGGTTGCAACGGAATACCTGAAGAGTACATTCCCTTTTCATCAATGCTGCGCATCACCATCCCCATACCGGTAATAGTGACACCGTCAGCAATTTCAATATGGCCGTTTAATACGCTTGCACCACCAATCATGCAATACTTACCTATGGTAGTACTGCCAGCAACAATAGTACCACCAGCCATAGCTGTGCCATATCCGATGTGTACATTATGCGCTATCTGCATCTGGTTATCGATGATCACATTATCTTCGATAATGGTATCTTCTAAAGCACCACGATCTATTGTGGTACACGATCCTATTTCGACCCGATTACCAATTTTAACCGTTCCAAGCTGAGGGATTTTTATCCATTCACCTTTTTCATTCGCATAACCAAAGCCATCAGCACCGATGACAGTGTTAGCATGTATAAGGCAGTCAGAACCGATAACTACTTGGTGATAGATACTCACGTTTGACCATAATTGAGTATTAGCGCCAATTTGAGCACCTTTCCCAATAAAACAACCTGCACCAATCACTACATTTTCAGCTAGACGAACACCACTTTCTATCACAGCATTCGCGCCAATAGACACGCCTTCAGCAATGTCCACATCCTCAGCAATAACGGCAGATGATGCTATGCCTTCAGCTGGTGCTGGCGTTGTATCTAGGGCTTGAGCAACTTTAGCAAAGGCAACATATGGGTCTTCGACCACCAAGACATTCCCTGCACACATTTCTCGTTGCGCCTCTTTTACCATAACCACCGTCGCGTTACAGTCTGCAAGGTGCTTTGCGTACTTAGGGTTAGACAGGAAAGTAACGTCTCCTTCCTGCGCTTTTTCCATTGGGGAAACCATACTGACAAGCGCTTGCTCGTTACCGTATAGTTCTCCACCAGTTATTGTTGCCAGTTCGGCTAAAGTAAGAGTTGCCATAGTCAGTTACTTAAGTGTTTTAATGACTTTTTCAGAAATATTATATTCAGGTTTACCGTATTGCATGGTTTGAATATCTACAACGATATCGTAACCTTCTTTTTCTGCAACTTTCTTCACAGCGTCCTGAATTACCTTAAATAGCTTCTGCTTTTCTTCTGCTTCACGGCGAGCTGATGCTTTTTCTAGAGCTTGCCCTTTAATTTTGTATTTACTGTCTAGTTGAGCAATTTCTACACGCAGCTTTTCAACTTCTTCAGGGCCAAGTAACTCTCCATCTCGCTTAAGTTTCTCTATTTTAGTCTTAGCTTCAGCTTGGATTGACTTAAGCTCGTCTGCTTTATCTTTAAACTCTTCTTGCATTTTTTGCAGTACGACTTCGCGCTGAGGAAGAGCCTGAAAAACTTGCGCTGTATTGATATAACCAATTTTTTGTGTGCTTCCTGCCGCATTAGCAACAAAAGAAGACGTCAATAACATTAGGCTAAGACCAGCTGCTTTAATCATTTTATTCACTTTATATTCCTCAATATTTAGAAGGTTCTTCCAATTGTGAAAGTGAAGAACTCTTCATCATCACCTTCGTAGATCTCTATCGGTTTCGCTACCGAAAATACCAATGGCCCCATTGGTGACATCCATTGTAAGGCTGCACCATATGACGCTCGATAATTCGTAGGATCTGAGTAATCATAATACTTGGGATCACTCACCCCTTCACGGTACCTAAATTCTGTATCCCAAACACTGGCTGCATCAATAAATAAACTGGTACGAATTTGACTCCGAGCCTCATCAGAAGCAAATGGTGTCGGGACAATTAGCTCCATACTTGCGGTCGCTATGGCATTACCACCCACTGAGTCGTCTGTCACTTCAATACAGCCATTATTTCCGCACGAGTTAGCTGTGTTCGTATAAACTGCTTTAGGCCCCGCAGAGCGTGAGCTAAAGCCTCGTAAAGACGTAAAGCCACCTGCATAGTAGTTTTCATAGAATGGGAAGAGATTATCATTCCCATCCGTTTTACCATACCCATTACCGTAGCCAAGTCTACCCCGCATTAGCAAAGTAAAATCATGTTGTTTCGTTAATGGGAAATACTGACGTACTTCATAGTCAAGCTTAAAATATTGAGCATCTGAACCTGGCACTGTCACTTTTGCTGATGCTCGCTGATAGTTACCTGCAGTTGGGAAGAAACCTCGGTTAAGGTTACTTCTAATCCAAGCAGTGGTGATATCAAAATCATTGGTTAAAATATCACCATCGGGTTGGCCAATACTTTCTGCAAAAAGCTTAGCTTGATCATAACCTGGGACATTACCAATCTTATTGTGAGTATATCCCACACCAAACTGTAACTTAGTCAATTCATTGACAGGAAAACCCCAAGTCAAACTTGTGCCGTAGCTTTCATTGGTATAGTCGATAATCCCAGCATCTGAAGCTTCGAAGGTGTTATAGAATATTTTCCCACCTAGGCTAACACCATCAAGATTCCAGTAAGGGTCGTTGTAATCAAGGCTGATATTCTGTTGATAATCGTTCATCATCGCATTAATACCGACACGATTACCTGAACCTAAAAAGTTATCTTGCTGTAAACCCACTTGGAAACTCACACCCGACTCAGTTCCGTAACCGATACCGAAATTGACACTACCTGAGTTTGCTTCTTTAACATTGTATACAAGATCAACTTGATCATCGCTTCCCGGAACTCGAACTGTCTGCACGTCAACCGTTTCAAAGAAGCCCAAACGATTAAGACGTTTTTTGCCCGTTTCAATCGACTTTGAGTTTAACCAGCTACCTTCCATTTGCCGCATTTCTCGCCGCAAAACTTCATCTTTGGTTGCATTGTTACCAATAAAACGTATATCACGAACATAGATTCGCTTGCCCGATTCGACGTTGACAACTAGAGAAACCTGTTGATTCTCATCGTCAAATTCAGGGATAGTACGAACTTTAGGGTACGCATATCCGGCCTCGCCTAGCACGCGCTTAACCCCTTCTTCCAAACTCGTTACTTTAGAGCCGTTATAAACATCTCCGCTGACAAAAGGTACCAGAGCTTCAAACTCTGCTTCCTTTCCTATCAACTCACCGCGAAATTTGACATCCTTAACTGTGTAAGGCAGCCCTTCATTCACGGCTAGAGTGATATACACGCCTTTTTTGTCGGGAGAAATCGCAACCTGTGTCGAATCAAGCTTAAATTTTAGGTAACCACGATCTAGATAGTAAGACTTTAAAGCCTCAAGATCGCCTGCCAGAACTTGTTTTTGGTACTTATCGTCTGATAGAAAATTCCACCAAGACACATCAACATTCAGATTAAATCTACTGAGTAGGTCCTCGTCAGAAAATGCCTTATTACCTAAAAAGTTAATTTGCTGTATTTTGGCTGATACCCCTTCCGAAAATACAAATTTAAGATCAGAACGATTACGGGGCAAAGGAGTCACAACAGCCTTTACTGTCGCATTATATTTTCCGACGCTATAGTAAAAGTCTTCCAGACCCTTCTCAATGTTTGACAAAGTCGTTCGATCAAGAGCTTCACCAACTCTAACTCCTGAGGCATCAAGATTCTGCTGTAACTGTTCCTCTTTTATTGCTTTGTTGCCAGAAAATGAAATACTGGCAATGGTAGGACGCTCTTTTACCTGTACGAGGAGTTGATTACCATCCCGTAATACTTTGATATCTTCGAAATTTCCTGATGCGTATAGTGCCCTTATAATTTCAGATACATCTTGAGCATCGACCGTATCTCCGACACGAACTGGCATCTTTAACAAAGCTGCACCAAGTGCAACACGCTGTAATCCATCGATTTGGATATCTTCTACAACAAAGTTTTCGGCTCCATTTGCAGCAACGCTCGTTGCCAATAGCGTTGCAAACAGAATTTTATTCATCGCCATATTTGTTTTAGTTATTCCTTATTACGACCTTTGCCCGACTATAAACGAGCAAAATCATTAAATATTGCCAATGCCATGAGAGAAAAAATAATCGCTCCGCCAATACGGTAGCCCATATCTTGAACCCGCTCAGGAACTGGACGTCTGGTCACCGCTTCAACGGCAAAAAACATTAAGTGTCCACCGTCTAACATGGGTAGGGGCACAAGGTTGATAATACCTAAATTAACACTAATCAAAGCTAAGAAACCAAGAAAATACACCAAGCCATAATCAGCTGTCGTACCCGCTCCTTTTGCAATTGAAATAGGCCCACTGAGATTATTTAAACCCACATCTCCAACAATTAATTTTTTCAACATACTGATAGTGAGGCCTATCACCTGTCCTGTTTTTTCAATTGCTTTTCCGACCGACTCAAATACACCAAATTGTAGGTCGAAGCGATAATTTTCAGGCCATTCTGCGACTTGAGGAGCAATACCAGCAAACCCTATAACCCTACCGTTAGACAGAGTTCGGCTTTCTGGTACTAAAGTCAAACCTATAGTCTCACCATTGCGTTCAACGGCTAGATCAATCACCTGATTGGGATGATTCTGCACCAAATCAACCACCTGCTGCCAATCGTTTAGAACGAGATCATTAGCCAACACTAATTTATCTTCAGGTTGCAAACCCGCAGCATCACCAGCTCCCCCAGAGGTAACTGAGGATAAACGAGTTGAAACCTCGGGTGTAAAAGGCTTAAAGCCCAAGGAGGACATAGCTGATTCAACTTCTGGATCAAAGCTCCAATCTGTCAAATCTAATGTTTTTACCTCTTCGGCACCATACTCATTGATGGGTGAGACCGTTAAAGTCATTTGGTTATCACCGATATGGGAAATCAATCCCATGTTTACCGATTCCCAATCCGGTGTTTTGACGCCAGAGACTGATTTAAGTTCCATATTAGACCCTAAACCAGCTCGAGCGGCGATTGAATTAGGCTCAACTTGACCAATAACAGGCTTAACAGCAGGCACACCTATTAAAAAAACAAGCCAATACGCAAATACAGCAAACAAAAAGTTAAATGCGGGGCCAGCAGCTACTATCGACGTCCTTTTCCACAAAGGCTGAGTATCAAATGCTTGTCCCTTTTGCTCTGGTAGAACGTCATCTACTCGGCCATCGAGCATTTTAACATAACCGCCCAATGGTATTATTGAAAGGCTATACTCGGTGCCATCTTGACCAGTTTTGCTCCAAATTGATTTACCAAAACCAATGGAGAATTTTTCTACTTTCACACCACAACGGCGCGCTACCCAGAAATGGCCGAACTCATGTACCGCAACTAAGATGCCAAGGGCAATAAGAAAGGAGGCAAAATTCCATAAGATATCTGTCATGCTGAACACTCTTTAATTGTCTCGACAGCTAAGGCTCGCGCCATTCTATCTAGCTCAATGATACTTTCCAAGCTATTACAATCTGCTTCGCTGCTCTTGCCACAAATAAAATGTGCCACTCGCTCATTAACGACAGCAATATCGGTAAACTTTAACTTGTGTGAAAGAAAAGAATCAACGGCAATTTCATTAGCTGCATTAAGCGCCGTCGTTGCATGTTGTCCTTCGTAGCAAGCGTCTATCGCTAGCTTCAAGCACGGGTATCTCTGGTAGTCGGGTTCAAGAAAAGTCAACTGGCTGATTTGAGCAAAATCAAGGGGCGGTACACCGGCTGGAACTCTATCAGGATAAGAGAGGGTATAAGAAATAGGTGTCGCCATATCAGGATTGCCCATCTGTGCCAGTAAAGAACCATCTTTGTACTGCACCATAGAATGAATTACTGATTGAGGGTGAATTAAAACCTTGAGCTGCTCTCGACTGGTATTAAAAAGCCATTTAGCTTCTATGTACTCTAAGCCTTTATTCATCATACTGGCCGAATCGACCGATATTTTGGGGCCCATAGACCAATTAGGATGCACTATCGCTTGTTCTGGAGTAACTTGCGATAATGCACTAAGCTCAGTGTAACGAAATGGGCCCCCAGACCCAGTAAGAGTAATGTGCTGGACACCATGCTGGGTTAAATCACACCCCCCAAGGCTAGTCTGAATAGCATTTGGGAGGCACTGGAAAATTGCATTATGTTCACTATCAACAGGCATAAGCTCTGCGTCATATTCTTTTACTGCGTCCATGAACAACTTTCCAGACATAACTAGCGCCTCTTTGTTAGCCAACAAAACGCGTTTACCAGCTTTAACAGCAGCCATGGTTGGAACAAGACCAATAGCACCAACAATTGCAGACATTACTGTGTCGACTTCATCAAAAGAAGCAACATGAGTAATCGCCTCAGGTCCAGATAGTACTTGTGTAGGGAGTTTTAACCTTTGGATATGGGAGCTCAATGTGCGAGCCGATTGTTCACAGGCCATAACCGCATATTTAGGCTGCCATTTTTGACACAGTTGACGCATTTTATCGACGTTTGTTCCCGCAACCAATGCAACAATATCAAACTCAGATGGATTGTGTTCAACGACTTTTAAAGTGCTATGACCAATCGAACCTGTTGCACCTAAAATTGTCAACTTACGCATAAAGAAACCAGTAAAATCCATAAGGCAGGATAAAACCTGCCGATGTAATTAGAAAATGAAATAGAGAAGTGCGAATACAGGAAAAGCGGCTGTCAAACTATCGATCCTATCTAATATTCCACCATGCCCAGGTAGAATATTACCACTATCTTTTATCCCTGAAACTCGTTTAAACATACTCTCGACAAGGTCACCTAGTACACTAATTACTACTGTGATTAACGTAATGATCACCATGGAGAGGGAACTACTAAACTCAATGCCAAACCAAACAGCCGTACCCCAGCCGACAAAAATTGCAGTAATAATTCCCCCGACAAGGCCTTCAATGGTTTTGTTAGGGCTAACGTGAGGAGCCATTTTTCGACGACCAAAGCTCTTGCCACAAAAATAAGCACCGCTATCTGCAGCCCACACAATAAAGCATACAAAGAGGACGAGTTTAGCACCATGGTAACTATCCTCGTATATTCCTTCAGCCCTTAGTAGTAAGATACTCCAGAAAAAAGGTAACAGAGTCAGAACACCAAACACATGCCTGAGCAAATTGGAGTTTTGCCAAAACTTGGCTGAGCGAGGAAAAGACAGTACTAGGCCGCTAGAAATAATCCACCAAATACTTCCAACTGAGAGCACAGCAATATGCTCGCCAGTCATCAAACTCAAGCTTCTAGCATCAAAAGGAATAACAACTAAAGAAATAGCGCTGATAAGAATACTCGGAGCCAATGCTAAAAGGCGTGTTTTGGACTCAACAAATTGGGTCCACTCCCAAAACCCAATTACAGTTACTGTCGCTACAGCTAGCATGAATAAAGCTAGCGGTAGCTTAAAAATACCAAGAATAACAGCAGGGGCAAGAATTAGAGCTGTGATAATTCGTTGTTTCAAACTTAAACCCTTAATCGCTTTCGATCAGTTCTTTAACCTGTTCGTCGGTGCAACCAAAGCGCCTTTCCCGATTAACAAACCATGTAATTGCTTCAATTAAGCTGTCTTCATTGAACTCCGGCCAATATGTCGGCGTAAAATACATTTCAGCATAAGCCATCTGCCAAAGCATGAAGTTACTGATACGACACTCGCCACTTGTTCTTATTAATAAATCAACTTCTGGTAAATCTGCCATGGTCAGATGAGACGCAATCAGCTCTTCATTAACGTCATTAGCATCAATTTCACCACGCGCCACTTTCGCAGAGATACTTTTCGTCGCCTCGACAATATCCCATTTACCGCCGTAATTAGCTGCTATATTAATAACCATGCCAGTATTACTTGCAGTCAAAGATTCAGCTTGAGCTATCTTGTTTTGTAATCTTGGGTTAAATCGACTTTTATCACCAATAACACGTAGACGTAGGTTGTTTTTATGGAGCTTCTTAACTTCCGTAGACAAAACGGTGATGAATAACTCCATTAACACACCGACTTCGTCCTCTGGTCTGCGCCAGTTTTCACTGCTAAACGCAAACAAAGTAATGGCTTTAATACCTAATTTAGCAGATGTAGAAATAGTTTTTCTTACCGCAGATACACCATTTTTATGGCCAAACACGCGGGGTTTTCCCTGCGCTTTTGCCCAGCGACCATTGCCATCCATAATAATAGCAATATGCTTGGGAAGTAGTTCTGAAGATAGTTGAATGTTATGCATACAAGGATTTATGGTTATCAGCAGGTGACAAAGAGTAGCATAAAAAAACGCTGTACTGCGAGCACAGCGTTCTTTATATTTCGAGTGTGAATGAAATTAAACTTCCATAAGTTCTTTTTCTTTTGATGCGAGCGCTTCGTCTACTTTTTTAACCGCTGCATCAGTGATTTTTTGAATCTCATCTTGAGCTTTGCGATCTTCATCTTCAGAAATTTCTTTGTCTTTGAGCAAGGACTTTAGTTCGCCATTGGCATCACGACGAATATTACGAATAGCCACTCGTCCGCCCTCAGCTTCACCACGTACGATTTTAACCAGGTCCTTGCGTCGTTCTTCAGTTAACGGTGGAAGTGGTACACGGATGATGGTTCCAGCTGACATCGGATTAAGTCCTAGATCTGACATCATGATGGCTTTTTCTACTTTAGGTGCAAGCTCTTTATCAAAAACAGTAATGGCTAGAGTTCGAGCATCTTCAGCAACAACATTAGCAACTTGGTTTAACGGTGTTGGCGCACCATAGTACTCGACTGAGATTCCAGAAAGTAGGCTCGGATGAGCGCGACCTGTACGAACTTTCGAAAGGTTATTTTTTAGCGCTTCTACGCTTTTTTCCATGCGCTCTTGAGCGTCTTGTTTGATTTCATTAATCACGATATCACCTTAAATATGTCATTCTTTTTAGAAGAAAGCCTAAACAGGATTCTTTAAAAGGTAATACCCTAGTATAAAATTACCATACTAGGGTTGAATGAGTTATTCAGCAGTACTAATCAAAGTACCTTCAGCTTCACCCATAACCACTCGGCGAAGTGCGCCAGGCTTATTCATGTTGAAAACACGAATAGGCATTTTGTGATCACGAGCTAGTGTAAATGCTGCTAAATCCATCACTTTTAGTTCTTTATCAAGAACTTCTGAATACGCCAGCTTATCATACAACTCTGCATCAGGATTAGCTACAGGGTCAGCGGTAAATACGCCGTCAACTTTAGTCGCTTTTAAAACCACATCGGCTTCAATTTCAATGCCACGCAAACAGGCAGCAGAGTCAGTCGTAAAAAATGGATTTCCAGTACCCGCTGAGAATATAACCACTCGCCCTTGACGCAATTCACGAATAGCGTCAGCCCAGTTGTAATCGTCACAGACACCTTTCAGAGGTATGGCAGACATAACACGAGCATTAACATAAGCACGATGTAAAGCATCTCGCATGGCAAGGCCGTTCATTACTGTTGCAAGCATCCCCATATGGTCGCCCACAACACGGTTCATCCCAGCTTCAGCAAGCCCAGCACCTCGGAAAAGGTTGCCTCCTCCGATCACCACCCCTACTTGCACTCCAAGCTCTACCAGTTCTTTTACTTCTTGAGCCATACGATCAAGAATCGCAGGGTCGATACCAAAACCCTCTTCACCTTGAAGAGCTTCACCACTCAGTTTTAACAGAATACGTTGATACGCTGGTTTAGGGTTTGTCGTCATGGAGTTTACCTTCCAAAGAGAGTTATTAATTAACAGTCATGAATAGCCAAGCAAGCCATCCTTAAAATGATGCTCGTCACATCACTTACCTATTCATCACAATTAACCACATAACTGCCATTCGTAAAAAGACCGCAGCCTAGGCTACGGTCTAAAGTTTTAGCATATCTAAGGATTAACCTTTTTGAGCAGCTGCAACTTCTTCAGCAAAGCTCATTTCTTCGCCTTTTTCGATGCCTTCACCCACTTCTAGGCGGACAAAGTTAGCAACAGAAGCACCACGCTCTTTTAGGATTTCACCAACAGATTTCTTTGGCTCCATAACAAAAGCTTGGCCAGTTAGAGAAATCTCACCTGTGAACTTCTTCATACGGCCAACAACCATCTTCTCTGCGATTTCAGCTGGTTTGCCTTCGTTCATAGCGATTTCCACTTGAACTGCTTTTTCTTTCTCAACAACGTCAGCGGGTACATCTTCAGGGTTAACATACTCAGGACGAGAAGCCGCTACGTGCATCGCTACATGCTTAAGTGTTTCAGCGTCGCCTTCACCAGCAACAACTACACCAATTTTCTCACCGTGGCGGTAAGAAGCAATTTCAGCACCTTCAACATATTGAACGCGACGGATGTTGATGTTTTCACCAATTTTAGCAACTAGAGCAACGCGAGTCTCTTCGAACTTAGCTTGTAGTTCTTCTGCCGTCGCTTTAGTAGAAAGCGCATGAGCTGCCACTTCTTCAGCAAATGCTGTAAAGTTAGCATCTTTTGCTACGAAGTCAGTTTGGCAGTTTACTTCAAGAAGTACAGCTACGCCGTTGTCTTGTTTAATGATGATCGCGCCTTCAGCCGCTACATTACCTGCTTTTTTAGCAGCTTTTGCAGCACCTGACTTACGCATGTTGTCAATTGCCAGTTCGATATCGCCGTCAGTTTCAACAAGCGCTTTCTTACATTCCATCATGCCTGCGCCAGTACGGTCGCGCAGTTCTTTAACTAGAGCAGCAGTTACAGCCATTCTCTATTCCTCAGTTTAATCTGGATATGGTAAAAAACAGGGGCTTAACATGTTAGCCCCTGCTGATAATGATAACTTAGCCAATATGTACATTAACTTACGTTGGCTAAGTATGGCTCAAAGCCGCTATTATTCAGCTTCTACGAAACCGTCTTTTTCAGCAGCTGCAGCTACGTCTTTGTTACGACCTTCAGTTACTGCAGAAGCAGCAGCGTTTAGGTATAGCTGTACCGCACGGATAGCATCATCGTTACCAGGGATAACGAAATCTACGCCGTCTGGGTTAGAGTTAGTATCAACTACAGCGTAAACTGGGATACCTAGGTTGTTTGCTTCTTTAACTGCAATATGCTCGTGATCTGCATCGATTACGAACAATGCGTCTGGTAGACCACCCATGTCTTTGATACCACCAAGAGACTTCTCTAGCTTCTCCATTTCACGAGTGCGCATTAGAGCTTCTTTCTTAGTCAACTTGTCAAAAGTACCGTCTTGAGACTGAGTTTCTAGCTCTTTTAGACGCTTGATAGACTGACGAACAGTTTTGTAGTTTGTTAGCATACCACCAAGCCAGCGGTTGTTAACATAATACTGGTTGCTTGCAATAGCAGCTTCTTTAACAGCTTCAGATGCAGCGCGCTTAGTACCTACAAATAGAACCTTACCTTTTTTCTCGCCGACTTTACCTAGCTCAGCTAGAGCGTCGTTAAACATAGGTACAGTTTTTTCTAGGTTGATGATATGTACACGGTTACGAGCACCAAAGATGAATGGCTTCATTTTTGGGTTCCAGTAACGAGTCTGGTGACCAAAGTGAACACCAGCTTTTAGCATATCGCGCATTGATACAGTTGCCATTTTAAATTCCTCTATGGGGTTAGGCCTCCACAATCCCCATAATTCCGACCAAGCTCATTGCCCAGCACCCCGGAATATGTGACGGATTGTGTGTGATTTAAAGATAAATGTTTTATGGAAGTCATCAGCTTCGCCAAAAAAGGAGAGAACAGACAACATTTCCGGCGCGCTTTATACCATATTTTCATCCATCTTGGCTAGTAAAAAGTCACTCTATGGAGTTAATTAGGCCATAGCTTTGAGTGTCTCACTTAACCTCACACATGAAGAATCATTCTCATTAGCCTAGCTTCCTGATAGAATGCGCTCATTCGCACAGATAAGTGCTACTGATTAAATTAGAGAAAAACGATGTCCATCAAGATAAAAACCTCTGCAGAAATTGAGCGTATGCGCATCGCTGGTGCATTAGCCGCCGAAATCCTAGAAATGATCGAGCCTCATATCAAGGAAGGTGTCACCACGGATGAATTGAATAAAATTTGTCATGACTATGGGATTGAGAAAGGAGCTTACTCTGCACCTCTTGATTATCACGGATTTCCTAAATCTATCTGTACATCCATCAACCACATTGTTTGCCATGGTATTCCAGCATCGGAAGATGAAATCGGTAGTAACGGCCAGCTAAAGCCTGCTGTACTAAAAAATGGCGATATTATTAACGTTGATATTACCGTTATTGTGCCAAACGACGAAAACGCAGACCTCAGTGTGCGCCCTCAGGGTTACCACGGTGACACATCTAAAATGTTTCTCGTTGGAGACGTATCTCCAGCAGACAAACGTCTTTGTATGGTGACCCAAGAAGCTTTGTATGTCGGCATACGTAAGGTAAAACCTGGCGCAACTGTCGGTGATATAGGCACAGCGATTGAAAAATACATCAAGGAAAATAACAAAAAGAATCCTAGAAATAAATTTTCGATCGTAAAAGACTTCTGTGGCCACGGAATAGGCAATGAATTCCACGAGGAACCACAAATCGTTCATTACAAAAATAATGATCGTCGAGTGTTGCAAAAAGGAATGTGCTTTACCATTGAACCTATGATTAACGCTGGCAAGTTCGGTGTAAGCGTTGATGCGCAAGACGATTGGACCGTCTACACCGGGGATGGCAAAAAATCAGCTCAGTATGAGCATACTGTTGTGGTAACAGATACAGGGTGTGAAATTCTGACACTGCGCAGTGATGATACTATTCCACGAATTATGAATAACGCCTAATTTCACCCTAAAATATCCTCGCTAAACGAGGATATTTTTTTTATCTTCTACATTTTGATAGATTGTTATATACGGATGCCTAGCACGGACTTGCCTATGTCTTATCAATCGCCTTCTAGTTTGCAGGACGATGAAATATCAGTTGCAAAGCTTAAGTCTCAACTTAAGCAGTTTGCTGACAACCAAAAAGATCTGTTCACCTCGCACAAATCGATATCAGAGCTTGTTTTGGGCCGTGCAAACTACATGGATGGTATCCTTAGAAGGCTTTGGCAATATTTCGGCTTTACTAAAGAACCTGATATTTGTCTAGTTGCTGTTGGTGGTTACGGTAGAGGTGAACTGCACCCCCTTTCCGACATTGATATATTGATCACCTCAACCCATATTTTGCCTGAGAGCCTGAATACAAAAATAAGCCGCTTTATTACTTTTTTGTGGGATCTGAAACTCGAAGTTGGGCACGCAGTGAGAACCATAAGTGAGTGCTCAGCAATTGGTAGAGAAGACTTGACTGTCGCCACTAACCTTCAGGAATCGCGATGGCTTTGCGGCTGTGAAGAAACTTTTAGTAAACTGCAACTTGAGATTCATTCAGAGTCATTTTGGCCCACTGAAACCTTTTATAAAGCAAAGGTTCAAGAACAGCGAGACCGTCATTCTCGCTACCATGATACAACCTACAATTTAGAACCCGATATAAAATCAACACCTGGGGGATTGCGTGATATTCATACCTTAGGCTGGATCGCAAGAAGGCATTTTGGCGCCACTTCATTACTTGAAATGAGTCAATATGGCTTTTTGACTGATGCAGAATATCGCGAGCTCTTAGAATGCCAAAATTACCTATGGCGGGTGCGCTTTGCTCTGCACCTACAGCTAAAAAGATACGACAATCGCTTAACGTTCGCTCATCAAGTACAAGTTGCCGAGAGCCTTGGTTTTTCGGGAGAAGGCAACCGCGGCGTTGAAAGGATGATGAAAGAGTTCTATCGCACACTTAGACGTGTAGCTGAACTCAATAAAATGTTACTCAAACTATTTGACCAAGCGATTTTAAATAATGGTATTGAGTACGACCCTGAAGTACTCAGTCAGGACTTTCAAAGATGTGGCCCTCTGATAGAAGCCCGTAAACCCGCGCTGTTTCAATCTCGCCCAGAAACCATTCTTGATATGTTTTTGCATATAGCTAATGATTCAACCATTGAAAGTGTGGCGCCCTCAACACTTCGTCAACTAAGAACCGCTCGAAGACGGTTGAATAAGTTTCTTCACACGATTCCAGCAGCCAGAGAAAAGTTTATCGAACTTTGTCGCCACCCAAACTCTCTTACTCGAGCATTTGTTTTGATGCACAAACTCGGTGTATTGGCGACATACTTGCCACAATGGAGTCAAATTGTTGGCCAAATGCAGTTTGACTTATTCCACGTTTACACGGTTGATGAACACAGCGTCCGCCTTCTAAAACACATTCATACATTTAGCCAACCAGAAAATCATCAAAAGCACCCCATTTGCTGCGAAGTCTTCCCTCGGATACAAAAAAAAGAGCTACTTATAATAGCCGCTATTTTTCATGACATAGCCAAAGGTCGTGGCGGCGATCATTCTGAAATAGGAGCAGAAGAAGCGTATGAGTTTTGTATCAGCCACGGTCTATCAAATCATGAAGCTAAACTCGTTTCTTGGTTGGTCAGATACCATTTATTGATGTCTGTCACCGCTCAACGGCGCGATATTTATGACCCTGATGTTATCAACGAATTCGCTAAACAGATAAGAGATGAAGAATATTTAGAATACCTAGTGTGCTTAACTGTTGCCGATATTTGTGCAACCAACCCTGCCCTCTGGAACAGTTGGAAGCGAACCTTACTAGCAGAGTTATTCTATTCTACTCAAAGAGCACTGCGTCGAGGGCTTGAGAATCCAGTCGATGTGAGAGAGAGAATACGTCACAACCAACAACTCGCCTCAGCCCTTTTAAGAAAGGAAGGGTTCAGCGCCAGAGATATTGAAGTGCTATGGCAACGATTTAAAGCCGATTACTTTCTCAGGCATTCACACAAGCAGATTGCTTGGCACAGTACTCATATTCTCCGTCACAGCGATCACACTCAACCTCTTATCCTTGTATCCAAAAAGGCCACTCGGGGTGGTACAGAAGTCTTTGTCTATAGCCGAGATCAACATGCGCTTTTTGCATCCATAGTTGCCGAATTGGATAGAAGAAACCTAAATGTACATGATGCGCAAGTCATGACAAGCAAAGATGGATATGTGCTCGATACCTTCATGGTACTTGATCAACACGGCAAGGTCATAGATGAAAGCCGCCATGATGCTATCATAAAGCAGTTAGTGCGCACTTTGGGTAATGGACGTTCAAACAAAATAAAAACGCGTCGTCCTCATCGAAACTTACGGCATTTTAAAGTAAAAACCCGAGTTGAGTTTCTGCCAACAAAAGGTAAGAAGCGCACTCTACTTGAATTCGTAGCGCTTGATACTCCTGGTTTACTGGCGATTGTTGGGGCAACCTTTGCCGACCTAAATCTGCATCTCCATGGCGCTAAAATTACAACAATCGGTGAACGAGCCGAGGATTTGTTTATTATTACTAATGCTCACGGTATTAAGCTGACTGAAGAAGAAGAGCTCGAGCTTCAACAGCAGCTAATAGAAAGCGTCAACAAGCTGGCTCCTTAGGCGATCTCGCCCACAAGTTACACAGGCGTAATAGAAATCAACTATCTCAAGTCAACTTCGACTGCTACATTATGTGTTGTTGGTCATTATGTTGTCAGTGTACACATGGATAAAGGTCGTTAAATTCATCACAAGAGGTCGCCTATGTTTCAACACCTCACCGCGTTAGGAATTCAAGAACCTAAACAAATTGAACGTTACTCCCTCAGGCAAGAGGCACACAAAGACGTATTAAAAATTTACTTTCGTAAGCAAAAAGGCGAACTATTCGCAAAAAGCGTTAAGTTCAAATACCCGAGGCAGGTTAAAAATGTGTTGGTGGATGGGGGAAGCAATAAGTACAAGGAAGTGACGGAAATAAATCGCAACCTAACGCTTATTATTGATGAGTTGAATACCATCACTAAACCCAAGAAACTCGCAAAAGTAGACACTAAGGAAAAAATCCTTTCAGATCTGCGTCACCTTGAAAAAGTCGTTTCAAGCAAAATAGCCGAAATAGAAGCTGACCTTGAGAAGTTGAAATAAAGCGCGACAGGGTAAACCCCTGTCGTTCTGACCTTCAAAAATAGTAACTATTATACCCAGCCAGCTAACCTGCCAACGAGGTAAAGCGAGGCAAACGCCATAACACCAGCGACGATATCATCAAGCATAATGCCAAAACCACCATGAACATGATTATCTAACCAGTTGATAGGCCATGGCTTTAGCATGTCAAAAAATCTAAACAGTGCAAAACCAGTCAATAGCCACTTCCAATCAGTTACAGAAAGGTGGAATAAAGGGACAACCAGCATGGTAATCCAAAACCCGACAAATTCATCCCATACGATAGCGCCATGATCATGGACACCCATACTATCTGAGGTTATTTGGCATATTTTAATTCCGACTATGGATGCCACCACTATGGTGATAATGTAAGCAGGTAAAGGCAGTTGAGCTAACAGAAGGTAAAAAGGGATAGCAGCCAGTGTTCCGACGGTGCCTGGCATAAAGGGGGATAAACCGCTACCAAATCCGGTTGCCAGAAGGTGCCAAGGGTTTTTAAGTGATATAAGAAATAAGGGGTTTGTCATACTATTAATTCTATTGAAAATGGTCGAAGCCTTGCTGAGGCCAGTCAAGAGGTTGCCCTTTATTTGACAGCAAAAACTGGCCCTTAGGACGAATTTGTCCAATACAACTCACCTGACAACCACAATGTGCCAACGTAGCGTCAATCGCTCCTTTATACTGCTCTGGGACTGTGAAGCATAACTCATATTCTTCACCACTTGTGAGTGCATATTGCTGAGCTTTATCCACACTACCGATAAACTGGATCAATTGACTAGAAACGGGAAGCTCACTAAGCTCCAGATGAGCGCCAACATCAGAGCGTCTGAGAATATGTTTCAAATCAGCCGCTAAGCCATCGGAAATGTCAATCGCCGAGCTTGCTATACCCAGAAGCGCTTGCCCTGCCAAAACACGCGGCGTTGATAAATAGTGTGCTTGCTCAAGCTGCTCAGCAAATGGTTTATTACGCAGCTCTTTATTTAGAATAACGTCCAAACCGGCCTGACTGTCTCCCAACTCTCCCGTCACATAGATCCAGTCACCAACTCGTGCGCCATCTCTTCGGAGTGCCTTTTCTGCGTCAACAAAGCCTTGCACTGTGAGCGTTAAACTCAACGGGCCTTTGGTCGTGTCTCCGCCAATCAAATGGATATCAAAATAATCTGCAAGCTTAAAAAACGAGTCACAAAACGGCGCTAACCAAGACTCATTGGGCTTTGGTAGAGTCAAAGCTAATGAAACCCAAGCAGGTGTCGCTCCCATAGCCGCTAAATCACTTATATTTGCGGCCAAAGCCTTGTGGGCTACCCAAGCGGGGTTCGCCTCTTTGAGGAAATGTGTTCCCGCAACTAGTGTATCCGTGCTGACCGCCAAAGACATGCCTTCTGGCACTTTGAGTAGAGCGCAATCATCTCCAGCCGCTAGCAACACATCTTTACGACGAGACTGACGGCCAACAAAGTATTTTTCAATAAGATTAAATTCACCAAACATAGTATTCAATGTAACGTGCGATATAAAAAAGGTCAGCATTTGCTGACCTTTTTTAGCTATTTATCCTACTTTTTGCGAACGTGTGGCGCTGCTTTATCCAGCACACCATTCACAAACTTATGACTTTCTTCAGCTGCAAAGACTTTGGCCAACTCAATAGCTTCATTAATAACCACTTTGTATGGTACGTCTTCACGGCGAGTCATTTCATACATAGCCAGACGAAGCAAAGCTAGCTCCATCATATCCAAGTCTTGCATTGGACGAGCCGTATAAGGGCGAATTTTACTATCCAGTTCTGTGTGACTTAACACCACACCGGTTAATAAATCACGGAAGTATGCGACATCAGTATCTGGTGCTATCAATGCAGGTTCTGCAGCATGATGCTCTTCTTCATCATACTTACCACCAGATAAAAACTGCTCTTCAATAGTGGCAACATTTTCTTTAGTAATTTGCCATGAGTAGATCGCTTGCAGAGCGAATCGACGTGCATTACGACGTGCGGCTGGTTTCACACTGGCCCCCATTAGGAATCGATTTCAGATAAAACGTTAATCATTTCAAGTGCGCTTAGTGCAGCCTCTGCACCTTTATTACCAGCCTTGGTTCCTGCGCGCTCAATAGCTTGGTCTATGGTATCAACAGTCAGGACACCAAATGCAACTGGAAGGCTATACTCCAACGACACTTGAGCCAAACCCTTGTTACACTCACTGCAAACATATTCAAAATGAGGCGTACCGCCACGGATAACTGTACCTAGTGACACAATAGCATCAAACTTACCCGTTTTAGCCACACGTTGCGCAACCAAAGGAAGCTCAACCGCTCCAGGACAGCGCACGACAGTGATGTTGTCGTCACTAACTTGCCCATGACGCTTTAAAGTATCGATTGCACCAGACAATAGACTTTCGTTAATAAAACTGTTGAAACGAGAAATAACGATAGCAATTTTTGCGTTTGGCGCTGGGAAGCCACCCTCGATCACTTTCATAAGCTTTCCTTTAACTATGTTCATCAAGTGAGAATCGCCGGATTCTAGCACAAACCTGTGATCAATATCTAATAGAAATTTATCTCTACTCAATGAGAAAAACAGTCACAGAAAATACCGCTAACGGCGATTATCATATTAACGTGATACGAAATCATGCGTTATTCGCAAACGTACTCAATTACATTTAGGCCAAATCCACCCAGTGCGTGATACTTCTTATTTGTCGAAGAAAGAAGACGCATATCGCGAACACCGATATCAGCCAAAATCTGCGATCCAACACCAACACGTCGAGAAGTACCTTGCTTTTTGGCCAAAGTCGGTGCTTGACCTTTATCCTGAGCTTCAAACATTTTCACGCGATGGATAAGAAGATCGCTCGATTCTTCATTACCAAGGATCACCAAAACCCCACCTTCTTTACCAATCCGCTTCATGGCTTTATCTAAAGTCCAGCTACGCTCAACATTTCTATCACTGCGTAGTAAATCTGTAAACGTATCTTGAAGATGAACTCGAACTAGAGGTGCATGCTCGGTTATCTCACCCTTACACAGGGCATAATGCACTTGGTTATCAATAGTATCTCGATAAGTCACTAATTCAAACTCACCATACTCAGTAGGCAATTGACACTGTGCTACACGTTCTATCGTCGTCTCTGTATTATTACGATACTCGATAAGATCAGCAATAGTCCCAAGCTTAATGTCATGCTGTTCAGCAAACACTTCCAAATCAGGTCGGCGAGCCATAGTGCCATCTTGATTAAGAATTTCGACAATCACTCCTGCTGGCTCAAGCCCTGCTAACCTAGCAAGATCACATCCAGCTTCGGTATGACCAGCCCGAGTGAGTACGCCACCTTCCTGTGCTGCCAGTGGAAAAATATGCCCTGGTTGTACTAAGTCGGCGGCTTTGGCATCAATTGCAACCGCAGCTTGAACGGTTTTGGCTCTGTCAGCGGCAGAGATACCAGTGGTAACCCCCTCAGCAGCTTCAATAGAAACGGTAAAGTTTGTCGTAAACTGGGCATTATTATCCTGAACCATGGGTGGAAGGCCCAAGCGCTCACAGCGTTCCTTAGTCATGGTCAGACAGATAAGCCCTCTGCCGTGAGTCGCCATAAAATTGATGGCTTCAGGGGTTACATGCTCTGCCGCCATGATAAGATCGCCTTCGTTCTCGCGATCTTCATCATCCATCAAAATAACCATCTTACCTAGACGAATGTCTTCTATGATTTCCTGCGGAGTACTAATTGGCATTACTGGATTCCTGTATTTTGGGCTCTGAACTCTATTATCGTTATTAGAAGTGCAGCATGTACTGCAAACTATTCATTAAGCAAAACCATTTTGCTGGAGAAACTCCATGGTTAAGCGTGATTCTGGTTGTGAGGGTTGACTCGTTAAAAGACGCTCCATATAACGAGCAAGTACATCAACTTCTAGATTAACTTTACGCCCGACATGAAAGTCTTTAATCGTCGTTTCATCTCCGGTATGAGGCACTATCGTCAGCTTAAACGCGTTCTTTCTCAAGGCGTTAACCGTTAAGCTAATACCATCAACGGTAATAGAACCTTTTTCGGCTAAATATTTCGACAATTCTTGAGGCATAGAAACCCAAAATTCGATCGCCCTACCTACTTGGTTTCGCTCGACAACTTCTCCTACGCCATCTACATGTCCAGAGACGATATGACCACCAAATCGAGTCGTGGGTAGCATGGCCTTCTCCAAGTTGACCTTGCTCCCCACCTGATAGTCAGTAAAACCCGTTTTATTGAGCGTTTCCAAAGATAAATCAGCAGTGTAGCCAATCGAGCTACAATCAACGACTGTCAGACAAACTCCATTAGTGGCAATACTATCGCCAAGTTTCACATCAGACATATCAAGCTTGCCGACTTCAACCGTTACACTAATGTCTTCACCTTTAGGAGTAATTGCAGTCAATGTACCAACCGCTTCTATAATTCCTGTAAACATAACTATGATTCTTTGTTTTCTACTTTAGCAATAATACGAATATCATGACCAATCTGCCTTACATCGCGGAGATTAAGTTCTATTGTTTCTTGCATCGACTGTAAACCAAGCGCACCAAGCAAACCTTTACCATCACTGCCCATGATTTTCGGCGACAAGTATAAAACTAACTCATCCACTATCCCTTGCTTAATTAAGCTGGTAGCTAGAGTGGCTCCCGCCTCTACCCAAAGGTGATTAATTCCAAAGTTTGATGCCAAATCAGCGAATGTGGGAACTAAATCAATTTGACCACTAGGAGTAAGATGAGGACTGAGATCACCCTGCTGAGACACAATAATACGCGGCCCTTCGGTTGAGAAAAGCTTAAGTTCAGGTGTGAGCAGGTTTTGCCTGTCTAAAATAACTCGCTTAGGTTGACGCACTTCATTCTCGGCAAGTTGGCTTTTGACCGATTCAGGTAACTCAGACCAACGTACATTGAGAGAGGCATTATCCTCAACCACCGTCTTGCTGGTTGATAAAATAGCATCAGATTGAGCGCGATATCTCTGTACATCGCTTCGAGCTTGCGCAGAAGTAATCCACTTGCTTTCGCCATTAGATAAAGCGGTTTGACCATCAATGCTGGCTGCCATTTTCAATTGCACTAAAGGAAGCCCAGTTTGCATCCTTTTGATAAAGGCGGGATTCAAAGCTTCTGCATCACTTTTTAAAAGACCAACTTGCACTTCAATCCCAGCATCACGAAGCATTTTAATGCCTTCAACTTTGGGATTCGGGTCTTCCATCGCACAAATAACCTTTGCCACTCTAGCCTGAATCAAAGCAGATGCACAAGGAGGGGTTCTACCGTAATGAGAGCAAGGTTCGAGTGTGACATACACAGTTGAACCAACGGCTTTTTCCCCTGCCATATTAAGTGCATTAGCTTCAGCATGGGGTTCACCTGCGCGATAGTGGAAACCTTCGCCAACAATGGCGTCATCACGGGTAATAACACACCCTACATTTGGGTTGGGTGGCGTAGTATAGATGCCGCCTTTAGCCAAATTAATGGCACGCGACATCATTTTATAATCTAGAGAAGAGAATTCAGACATTATACTGCTAACCGTCAATCTTCCAGACGCGCTATTTCTTCACCGAATTCTCGAATATCTTCAAAACTTCGATAAACGGAAGCAAAACGAATATAAGCAACTTTGTCGAGCTCTTTAAGTTGATCCATCACTAAATTACCAATCATCTCACTGGAAACTTCTCGCTCACCTGTCGCTCGAAGTTGTGACTTAATCATACTTATGGAGAGCTCAACCGAATCTGCACTCACGGGACGCTTTTCTAACGCACGCTGAAGCCCACCAATCATTTTATTTTCATCGAAGGGCTCACGGTTTCCATTTGATTTAATTACTCGAGGCATTACCAACTCAGCGGTTTCAAAAGTGGTAAAACGCTCACTACAGGCTAAACACTGCCTGCGACGACGAACTTGATGACCGTCAGCCACCAAACGAGAATCGATCACTTTGGTGTCATTCTCTGCGCAAAAAGGACAATGCATATCACCTCCATAATATACTGAAATACCCTCTCATTGACGAGCTAATTCCATCAACAAAGCTATTTTAATATATCGTTGCTAGTGTAACGGATTTGCTAAAGTGAAGAAAAGTAAAAGGGACAATATCGCCCCTTTTTTATCCTAAAGATGATCAAAATGTTGAGCTGTCCTGTGTTGAGCTCAAAACAACTAAAAATATAACCATAAATTAGACACTAACTAATCTCGTATTAGATAGTTAGCTTTACCAACCCATTTGTAACTGGTTAGCTCTTCAAGTCCCATCGGGCCTCTAGCATGCAGTTTCTGCGTTGATACAGCCACCTCAGCTCCAAGGCCAAATTGTGCACCATCAGTGAATCGGGTTGATGCATTAACATAGACCGCAGCTGAATCGACAGAGTTTATGAATCGCTCTGCATTTTCTAGGCTATTTGTCATGATTGCATCTGAATGACTGGCATTATGCTCTCGCATATGATCAATCGCTTGTGCTATATCTGATACAACTTTTACACCCAGAGTGTGACTTAACCATTCGGTATCAAAGTCTCCTTCTGCACTATCACGAACGTTTTCTGCATCGCCTAGCAATGCTTTCGCGGCTGGCTCTGCAACAAAAGTTACTTTGTTTTGCACGCGAGTTTTCAGTTTTGTCAGCAAATCGGCGGCTATATCCTGATGAACTAGCAAAGTATCGAGTGCATTACAAGCCGATGGGCGTTGAACTTTTGCATTTTCAATCACATTAACTGACTTTTCCAAGTCCGCACTTTCATCGACAAAGATATGGCTAATACCAAAGCCACCGATTATTACGGGTATCGTACTGTTCTCTTTACACATTTTGTGTAAACCAGCACCACCACGCGGAATAATCATATCAACATAATCATCGAGCTTTAAAAGCTGAGAAACTAACTCTCTATCTGGCTTTTCAATATATTGTACGGAAGCTGCTGGAAGATTAGCCCTCTCCAACGCAGATTGAATGACCTTGACCAACTCCATATTGGAGAAAAACGTCTCTTTACCACCTCGAAGGATGCTGGCATTACCTGTTTTTAAACATAAAGAAGCAATATCTATGGTTACATTAGGACGCGCTTCATAAATCACACCCACTACCCCCAGCGGTACTCGGCGGCGAGCCAACGACATACCATTTTCGAGGACTTTACTTTCTATTTCGCTCCCGATAGGATCATCAAGTTTTATCACATTTCGAACGTCATCAGCGATAGCGGCTAAACGAGTTTCATCAAGTAAAAGCCGATCAAGTAGTGCCTCACTCATTCCCGATTCTCTTCCGAGCTCAATATCCTTAGCATTGGCGTCAAGAATGCTGGCACAGTTGGTTTCCAATTCATCGGCAATTATCGCCAAAGCATGATTTTTTTGTGCTGTAGATGCGTTAGCTAGTTGAAATGTAGCTTGCTTTGCAGCCTTACCTATAGAAATCAGTTCCAATCTCATTACCTCAATTATTCCTGAATTATGACCATATCATCACGATGCAGCACCTCACTGCCGTAGTCATAACCCAAAATCCCTAAAATATCTTTGCTGTGTTTACCTATGATGCGAGCCATATCGAGACTTGAGTAGCTCGAAATACCACGAGCAATGAGCACTCCTTTTTGATCAGTAATTCTCACTACTTCTCCTCGTCCGAATTCACCACTGATGCGAGTGACACCTTTAGCCAATAGGCTGCTTCCTTGCGACAACACTGCTTTTACTGCACCATCGTCTATTACGATGTCACCAGAAGCAGAGGGGCCGGCCAAGATCCAACGTTTACGACTTTCTAATGCCTCTTCTATTGGCAGAAAACGAGTTCCTTGTGGTTGCTCACTAAGAGAGTCGAATACAACATTTGGTGCACTGCCTGCTGCAATAATCACTTCGATTCCAGCACGACGAGCAATGTCCGCTGCTTGCAGCTTGGTAGCCATACCTCCGGTTCCCAATGAAGTTCCACTATCCCCAGCAATCTTTCGCAAGGTATCATCAATGGTTTTTACTTCTTTGATCAATTCAGCTTGGGGGTCTTTGCGGGGATCAGCAGTAAACAGTCCTTTTTGATCGGTAAGCAATAAGAGCTTATCGGCACTACACAAAATGCCTACTAATGCAGAAAGGTTATCATTATCACCCACTTTAATTTCACTGGTCGCGACTGCATCGTTTTCATTAACAATAGGAATAATATTGTTATCCACCAACGCATTAATAGTATCGCGAGCATTGAGGAAACGTTCACGATCTTCTAAGTCTGCACGAGTAAGCAACATTTGCCCTATTTTTATGTCATAAAGACCAAACAATGCTTCCCAAGTTTGTATAAGTTGGCTCTGACCAACAGCTGCGAGAAGCTGTTTGTTTGCCATTGAGTTAGCTAAAGCTGGGTAACCTAAATGCTCTCTTCCAGCGGCTATTGCACCGGATGAAACCATAACCACAGAATGGCCTTGCTTCTTAAGCTCTGAGCACTGCCTTGCCAGTTCAACCATATGAGCTCTATCTAATGCTAACGTACCGCCAGTAAGGACACTGGTCCCGAGCTTAATAACAACAGTTTGACGGCTCACAGCCTTCGCGCATTTTTGATTCATTATCGATCTGCTATAAAAATAAAAACCTTGGTCCACCCGCTTGCAATGAGTGTGAATGTCACTGCTAGGTGTTGTTGAACTAGATGTTTTAACAATCAACGCAACAATTAACAAGCAGAAAAGGCGCTAATTAGCGCCTTTTTTTAATCTAGGAAATATATACAGATACTTATCTAACCGAACTCTGCAGACTCTTTATGAAAATCAAGCGTCATACCAAATTGTGTTGCAAGTGTTTCAATAAGCTTCTGGTGAAAACCTTCTTGAGTGCGGCTAACTTCCGCTATCGCTTTTTTAGGCAGCTTCTCATCCATCCAATCACCTTTAGCGTCATATAAACCGACTCGGTATTTTGCTTCGAACGCCTCTCCCTCTTGTTCCAGCTCTAACCACCACCCCCAAAACTCTCTCTCTTCAGGTGATTTTTTGTCGTTCACACATACAGAAAGGCAGTCAAACAAGTATTTGCCTTGCTCACACTGCGCTTCTCGTAAATAGGGACCAATTGCTTTTAGCGTAGATAATAAACGGTAATGGGTTGGATTCTTCGACTGTTCAGACATAATGAATCTCCATATTCAATATCTGTTGTAATTATGATGAGCAAAAATTAGGACTACTTAGTTAGGGTATTGCCCATATATAAGTGTTGACTAATTTATGTGATTTGTCATCTAATTAGCTCATCCTCCAACCACTTGATGGCTAAATCGAGTGATTCCTCATATCCCTGTGTAATTGTTTTCGCACTAATTTTCCTTGCTTTCCCATAGTCGCTAAATAATGCAACTAAGCGATTATCACTATGTGGAGACACAGGATCATTTTCCAAACTCATCGCTAAAATAGGCACTTTGGTTTTACGATTTGATAGTATGCCTTGAACCTTTAATGACCAAGCCATTAATTGTCCCGATAAGCTATTGATATCGACTGCACTTTTTCCTAGTCGAGAGGCCAGTATATCAAGATACATTTTCGGCATTTTTTTCAGCTTCTCAGGCGAGGACAGTACATCATGAATCGGCGCACCCAAGCTAACACAGGCTTTCAGTTTATCTTGCTCCACAAATGCAAGCCTGACCATAGCATTACCACCGAAACGAAAACCCAATAAGCCTACTCTATGGTGATCAACCCAAGGAATATTAAACAATTCATTAAGTACTGCTTGATGCAAACACGAAGTGTCTTCAGTCAAACTCCAATGACTGTTATGGCCGATAGAAGGCATATCAACCGTCAACATGGCAATATTTTTAGCCGCTAGGTGATTACGAAACAACCTCCACAAATCCGTCTGCAGGGTATCTAATCCAGCGCTGACCATAACGACAGGCTGAGGTTTATCCGTACTAGTAAGGTGTAAATGAGCAATAATGGCCTTATTCTGATAGGGAATCTCTAACTTTTTGATTATGTATTGAGTCTTTTTTGCCGCTTCAGAATACGCATTACTTGCTAATACTTGAGCTTGGGAGGCCAGGTTATCGTTTTTTAAATGAGGGTAACCAGCAATACTAAAACACAAAGAAGCATTAAAAAGTGCATCAGCCGCCTCCTCGCCCTTGAGTTCATTAGAGCGAACGGTGTGTGACATACCCAACTTAGTCCACTCATAGGTCCAGTTACCACTGTGATATCCCATCACTGTATCAAGCCACTCATCATAAGTTCTTGAATGTTTGGATGATGCTATTTTGGATAACACTTCATCTGCTTCAATCGGATCTAAACCTTGCCATGCCCATTGCAATCGATTGATATTCCTATACCACTTAGCCCCCTCTCTGTGACGTTTATCATCTAATATTTTCTGGCTGCTTGGCATATATTGAGTAAGCGAAGAGGTTTCCTTCGCTTGCTTATAGTTGGTAAACAGGGTTTCTGAGAGGTTTTTACTCACTTCTTCAGACATGACATGGCCTAGTTATTAAGTTTTCTACATTGTATACATGGGTTGGATTAAAAATCAGATCTGGTTTGTTGTTTAACATACAAGTTCACATTCAGCCGAAAATCAAAATTAAGCGCGCCGGAAAAGACAAACCAAAAATGACCCACTAGGGGCCATTTAAGTCTGATTCAATTCCATTAGTTCCTTGTTTTGCGCTGCAAGACAAGGGTTCTGGTTTTAATCAAATTATTTTTGCTTGCGGTTTATTGGTTCAATGTACTGAATCGACATATCCCAAGGCTGCTCTATCCATGTTTCTTGTTCAATATCTACCACATAATCATCAAGAAGAAGCGCACCGGAAGGTTTAGCACAAACCGCAATAAGTTTCGCTCTTGGATAAAGTTCACGTAACTTACGCGCCGTATCACCACTGTCTACCAGATCTTCGACGATTAAATAACCTTCACCATCACCTTCAGGCGCTTTGAGAACACTCATGTCGCGTTGGTGATCATGATCGTAACTGGAAATACAAATGGTATCGACATAGCGAATACCCAATTCACGAGCTAAAATCGCTCCGGGAACAAGACCACCTCGACTTACAGCCCATATCCCTTTCCACTGTTCTGCTGGCATTTGCTTCTCAGCAAGTTCCCGGCAGTAAGCGTGCATTTGATCCCACGTAATAATGAACTTCTTAGTCATTGTAATAACCCAATAATTAAACTTGCCACTGCATAGATTGATTCCGATTAGCAAGTATGAAAAGCGCTAAGCAACCATGTACTTGATGATAAAGACTAATGACATAACCCAAACACTAAGAGAAACATCTCGACCTTTTCCGCTGCATAACTTTATTGCCGCATAAGCAATAAAGCCCAACGAGATACCTTCAGCGATTGAGAAAGTTAACGGCATCAACAAACATGTCACAACCACAGGAGCCGCTTCCGTTAAATCCTGCCAATCAATATTTGCTAACCCTGATAGCATCAAGATTGCTACGTAAAATAGCGCACCAGCCGTCGCATAGGCTGGAATCATTCCCGCTAAGGGAGAGAAGAATAAAGCAAGTAAGAACAAAATACCAACAACAACAGCCGTTAAGCCCGTACGGCCACCAGCTGACACACCCGAAACGCTCTCAATGTAAGATGTGGTGTTAGATGTTCCAAGCAAAGCCCCAACAGAGGTCGCGGTTGAGTCAGCCAACAGCGCTTTGCTTAAACGAGGGATTTTGCCATCTTTATCCATTAAGCCCGCTTTTTGCGTAACACCCACTAAGGTACCAGCGGTGTCAAACAGGTCGACAAACAAAAAAGCGAAGACAACTGAAATCATACCCACTTCAAATACGGCAGAGAAATCCAGTTGCAGAAAAGTAGGTGCGATACTCGGCGGTGTGGACATAATACCCGCCCATTGAACATCACCAAAAACTAAACCTAAACCAGTCACCGCTATGATAGCAATCATAACCGCACCTTTGATGCCACGATTGACTAAAGCAATGGTTAGGAAAAAGCCTATTGATGCCAATACAGCAGGCAATGATGTAATAGCGCCTAATGATACTAAGGTAGCTGGATTATCAACCACTATGCCAGCATTTTTTAACGCGATAAAAGCAAGAAAAAGTCCAATACCCGCAGAGATGCCCGTACGTAGTGACAATGGAATAGAATGAATTATCCATTCACGAATCTTAAACACACTCAGAAGAATAAACAGTAAACCAGACACAAATACTGCGGCTAATGCAACTTGCCAAGTGTAACCCATACCAAGCACAACAGCATAAGTAAAGAAAGCATTCAGCCCCATACCCGGTGCTTGTGCGATAGGATAATTAGCAACAAACCCCATGATAAAGCAACCGATCGCAGCTGCTAAACAGGTCGCTACAAATACTGCACCATGATCCATGCCCGCATCCGCTAAAATTGCCGGATTAACAAAGATAATGTATGCCATGGTCAAGAAGGTTGTTAGACCGGCAATGATCTCAGTTTTTACACTTGTGCCGTGTTCACTGAGCTTAAAGATTTTTTCGAGCATAATCGAATTCCAAAGGTGAAAAAGTAAACGGTTGCGTAATCGATTGGCGGAATTATAGAGTTTAATATTTTCAAATTCCAGACAGATTTCATCTGTAAGAAAGTAATCTATCTATAAAATTTCAGCTCAAATAATGTGAAACAATATCACTAAGTCAAAAACATCTTTAAGTTCATAGAGTAATAAAAAAACGCCACTCAATTTGAGTGGCGGTTGATTCATATCAGTGACAAGAGCACTGAGACAAAATTCTAATTAATAGGGGGTATATAAACTTCATTCAGGAACCTCTGTCTAAGTTAAATAACCAAAACTAGATGAATAGACAAAATCGCCAGTGTAAATAGAGTTGCTTATCTAGAATTTTGCACTTGGCAAACTTTTCATAACCATCACCTTCTAATTCAATTAAAAAACAATCTAGATTGCTTTCTCAATTTCTTGGAGGCGACAAAGCGGACTCTTCCCTTGAACATTTTATCTTCACTGCAGAAGTTAGTTTCTGACTATAGCAAAAAGAGGTTTTATTACAACAATTAAAGATTAAAGTCACAAAAACTTAATCAAAAAAGAGTAAATCCGCCAATTTTGTAATTTAATTACATTATTGTCAGTTTTAAACTTTCCAAGATATGCGCTCAATATTATATTTTCAATCATCACAATTGTGATGATAAAACGGGTTTTTGTTCACTTTTACTACTAGGTTGCAGTAATGAATGATATTCTCAAATGCTCTAATTCGTGCGCCAACCAGAGCCATGTATGACAACGAGCGGTTAGCATTACATGCCCAAGTCTTGGCACTATCACAGTAAAGGAGTCACCTGTGTCTGAATTTCATTCTGAAGTTAGCGGCTTATCACCAAGCATCGTCTGGCAGTTTTTCGATAAAATTTGCTCAATTCCTCATCCTTCTAAGCATGAAGAAGCATTGGCCCAGTACATAGTCAACTGGGCAAAAGAACAAAACTTAGATGTCCGGCGTGATCCTGTGGGTAATGTTTTCATCAAAAAGCCCGCAACTCCGGGAATGGAACATAAAAAAGGCGTGGTACTCCAAGCTCATATTGATATGGTGCCGCAGAAAAATGAGGACACAGATCACGATTTTGCTAAAGATCCAATCCAACCTTATATTGATGGCGAATGGGTAACAGCAAAAGGTACAACTCTCGGTGCTGACAATGGTATGGGTATGGCATCATGCTTAGCTGTGCTGGCTTCCAATGATATAAAACATGGACCATTAGAGGTTTTACTTACTATCGATGAGGAAGCAGGTATGACAGGAGCCTTCGGGCTTGAAGCAGGCTGGCTAGAAGGCGAGATCCTGCTTAATACTGATTCAGAGCAGGAAGGCGAAGTTTATATGGGCTGCGCTGGCGGTGTAGATGGTGAAATTTCCTTCGATATTCAGCGTGAAGCCGTTCCAAGTGGCTACACAACTCATCAGTTGACCTTGAAGGGGCTAAAAGGTGGTCATTCTGGCTGTGACATACATACAGGACGTGGTAACGCCAATAAACTCATCGCTCGTTTTCTTGCTGGCCACGCTCAAGAGCTCGATCTACGCCTAGTTGAATTTCGCGGTGGAACACTGCGTAATGCGATTCCACGCGAAGCCTTTGTGACCGTTGCGATTCCATCTGACAATGAATCTAAATTGTCAGACTTATTTGATGCGTATACAAAACAAATACAGCAAGAGTTGGGAAAAACAGAAACCAGCATCATTTCACTAAACCAAAAAGTTGAATGTACCCAAGAAGTGATTGCAATCGCCGATCAACAACGCTTTATAGCGGCGCTTAATGCATGCCCGAACGGAGTCATTCGTATGAGTGATGACATAGAAGGTGTGGTTGAAACCTCTCTAAATGTGGGTGTTATTAGTACGCAAGAAAACACCATCAAGATCCTTTGTCTGGTGCGATCCTTAATTGATTCAGGACGTAGCCAAGTCGAAAGTATGTTGAGATCAATTGCTGAACTTGCCAATGCAAACATTGAATTTTCCGGTGCCTACCCAGGGTGGAAACCAGATCCAGATTCAGAAATCATGTCAATATTTCGCGAGATGTACCAAGGCATTTACGGACACAAGCCAAACATTATGGTAATACACGCGGGCTTAGAGTGTGGGTTATTCAAAAAGCCTTACCCAAATATGGATATGGTTTCCTTTGGCCCAACCATCAAGTTTCCCCACTCTCCTGATGAGAAAGTCAAAATTGACACAGTTGCTCTCTATTGGGAACAAATGGTGGCTTTGCTCGAGGCAATTCCAGAAAAAAGGTAATCCCGCCAACTTCAATTAATAGTGCGCTACAGGGGCAAACTAAAGCGCCCCTGTATGTGTACAACCTATCGTTTTTCCCGTCAACACATCATTTATCCTATCCCACCGATAAATATTATTTGTCGTCACGATGAGCTTTTCTGTTCGTCCAATCTCTCCCATATTGCTAGGATAGCCCCCTAAGTTAGAACTGACAGTTAGCCATTCTTAACAAGATTTTTATCATGAAAAACAATTTGTTAATGTGGCTCTGTAAATCGTGGTTAGGGTTAGAATAGTGATAAAAGAAAAAATGGTTCTTGGTTGGCGAGAGACGGTGAGCCTGCCTGAGCTTGGAATAGCCCAGATAAATGCCAAAGTGGATACAGGGGCACGCACTTCATGCCTTCACACCTTTAGGATGGAAAAATTTGAGAAGCACAATACTCCTTGGGTTCGGTTTTGGCTTCATCCCGTACAACGCAATACCGAAGAAGAAATCATCTGTGAGGCAGCAATTATTGACGAGCGAATCGTCAGAGACTCTGGAGGACATGAAGAGTCTCGCTACGTTATTGAGTCCATATGCTCATTGGGAGGGCAAACTTGGCCAATAGAAATCACTCTCACCAATCGTGAAAATATGTCATTTCGCATGCTTCTAGGAAGAACAGCCATGGGTAAACGCATTGTCGTTGATCCAAGTCAGTCATATTTAATCCCCTTTAAGGACAGCACCCAATGAAAATAGGTATCCTTTCACGTAATGCTCAGTTGTATTCTACTCAACGTTTGATAGAAGCGGCACAAGACAGAGGACATGAAGTCAAAGTGATTGATGCCCTACGTTGTTACATGAATATCAACTCAGACAAGCCTCAAATTCACTTCAAAGGGGAAGAACTTTCTGGGTTCGATGCCGTGATCCCCAGAATCGGTGCTTCGGTTACTTTCTATGGCACAGCCGTTCTACGTCAGTTTGAAATGATGGGTGTCTACCCTGTCAACGAATCAGTCGCTATCACTCGTTCGCGCGACAAACTTCGTTCAATGCAGCTGTTATCACGTAAAGGTGTAGGGATGCCAATCACAGGTTTTGCCAGTAAGCCTGATGATGTTAAAGATCTCTTAGAGATGGTGGGCGGGACACCTGTTGTTATCAAGCTGCTAGAAGGTACTCAAGGCATAGGTGTAGTACTGGCAGAGACACGTAAAGCGGCTGAAAGTGTGATTGAAGCTTTTATGGGCCTCAAAGCAAACATTATGGTTCAGGAGTACATCAAAGAAGCCGAAGGGGCCGATGTACGCTGCTTTGTTATCGGAGATAAAGTGATTGCTGCCATGAAACGCCAAGGGGCAGAAGGAGAGTTTCGCTCTAATTTGCATCGCGGTGGCAGTGCATCTTTAACAAAAATCACTCCACAAGAGCGCCGAACTGCTGTTGCAGCAGCTAAAATAATGGGACTAAATGTTGCTGGCGTCGATCTATTGAGATCTTCTCGAGGGCCATTGGTTATGGAAGTTAACTCCTCTCCGGGCCTAGAAGGTATCGAAGCTGCAACTGGAAAAGACATTGCTGGAATGATCATTGAATTTATCCAAAAAAACGCAGCAAGTAAAAGGACACAAACTCGTGGCAAAGGCTAAAAAAAATCACGTATTTGAGTTTCTCGGTCAATCAATATTGCCCGGCGAGAGAAAAGTCATTGAATTGGAGGCTGCCAAACTCTACACGCACTCTCCTCTATCCTTCCCAGTAGAAATAATTCATGGAAGGTTAGCTGGTCCTGTACTTATGGTTAACGCTGCCATCCATGGCGATGAGCTGAATGGCGTTGAAATTGTTCGCCAGCTAATAGACACCATAGAGATCGATAAACTCAAAGGTACACTCATTGCAGTCCCCATAGTTAACGTTTTTGGGTTCATTCACAAATCACGTTACCTTCCCGACAGGCGAGATCTAAACCGCTGCTTTCCCGGCAGTGAAAAAGGCTCTCTCGCCTCTCGTATGGCTCACACTTTCTTCTCTCAAGTAGCGAAGCGTTGCGATTACATCCTTGATCTGCATACAGGCTCAATTCACAGGACTAATTTACCGCAAATTCGTGCCAACCTGACTAATGCTGAGACACTGCGTATTGCACAAGCTTTCGCAACTCCGGTTATTATTGATGCCCCATTACGGCCCGGCTCACTGCGCAGTGAAGCAGAACAACTCAATATTCCTGTGCTTACCTATGAAGCTGGAGAGGCGCTGCGCTTTGAACCCATATGTATAAATGCTGGTTTTTTGGGGGTTAAGCGCGTGATGCAAGCAATAGGAATGCTGCGCAAAAGCAGAAAGACTTTACCAACATCAGTAATAGCCAAATCGACCAACTGGCTTAGAGCGGAAAGTAATGGCATTTTGAGAACTATGGTTACGCTAGGAGAAAAAGTCACTAGAGGGCAAGTGCTCGCCTACATTAGTGCACCATTAGGCCACAGTGAAATCGCTTTAAAAGCGCGTAAAGGCGGGATTGTAATCGGGCAACAAACACTGCCGCTGGTCAATGAAGGGGATGCCATCTTCCACCTCGCCTATTTTGAAGAAGACGATCAGCAAGTAGAGCAAGTGGTGGGTGATTTTATTGATGAGGTCTCAGACGCCGATCTTGAGCCACTCACCACAGGACAAATTACTCAACCCAACTAAGCAACACCTCATATCAAATGAGGTGTTGCTCGTCATTTTATTTAGCTAAATGATGCCCAAATAACCGTAGCAACTAGTACAGGACAAACAAACTTTACGTACACAGGCCAAAGTTTTCCAAACCAACCGAGAGTAAAATCCGGACATCCTTGCTCTAATTCTTTGATTTTCGAACTTCGATTCCAAACCCAGCCCCCAAATACACAAAATAAAAGTGCAGCTACTGGCTGAACATATTGAGTCGCTACTGTGGCAACCAAGCCAAAGAGATTGCCAAAATTGAACACGATCACTGTACTAAATAGCGCAATCAAGCCTCCCAAAATCCAGCTGGTCGAACTGCGTTTGGTACCTAGTCTTTCACTCACTAGAGCCACTGGACACTCCAACATTGAAATGGATGACGTTAAAGCGGCGATCGTCAGCAAGGTGAAAAAGACAATAGCAAATAACTGGCCTAAAAATCCCAGGCTATCAAACATTAAAGGCAGTACAGTAAACACCAAGGTATCTGAACTCAGTAACGACCCATCCTCTGCATAGATCTGAACCCCTTTGTGCATGGCAACAAACATCGCAGGCATAACCACCAAGCCAGCGATAAAAGCAACCGATGTGTCAACAAGGGTTACATGCATCGCCATCTTAGGTAGGTTTTCTCTCTTACTCAGGTAGGAGCCATAAATCAACATAGAGCAGCCACCTATGGTCAAAGAGAAAAAACCTTGGCCCATAGCTGCCAAAATCAATTTGCCATCCATCACCTTACTAAAGTCAGGAACCAAGTAGTGCTTTAACCCTTCTGTTGCCCCACTCTGAGTCATGATGTAGACAAAGAGTAGTCCAAACAGAACAAATAGTGCGGGCATTAAACGCGTTGACCATTTCTCAATGCCTTGCTTTACACCGCCTTGCACGATCAAAATAGTCAGTACATAAAATGCTAGAGTACCAAATAAGTTACGCTCGACACTAAACCCTTGAAGCCATTTCGTCGCAGACTCTAGACCTAGAATTTCAGTGATAGCACCAAGGAGAAAGCAGATAAGCCAACCACCAACAATACTGTAAAAGGCAAGTACCATACTAGGGACACTCAGGCCAATCCAGCCAACCATAGCGCCAAATTTTTTCATCGCTAGGTTAGGTGTCAGAGCTCGCATACTATCCACAGGGTTTGCTTGTCCATGGCGACCAATCGCCATCTCAACCACAAGCATGGGAAAGGCGACAACCAAAATCATGACTAGGTAGACCAGCAAAAACGCGCCTCCACCATTGCTCGCCGCTTGAGTCGGAAATCCCCAAATATTACCCAATCCGACCGCTGCGCCAGCCGCCGCTAAAATAAAACCCAATCGAGAGCCAAAGTGTTCCCGAGATTCATTATTATCTTTTGCTACCATAAAACGAAAAATACTGCATTCATAAACTAGTTGGCTAGTACAATATTACAACCACTGATTTCTCTCTAGTGGTATTAGGCGCTAGTCAGCAGTTACTCAGCAAAAAATAACATCACAGCTCGTAAATATTTATTTACATAAATAATCAGCTAGTCAATAGATCTCTGATAAAAAGACAAAAGAGTGAAAGTATAGAAGGAAAGAGCGCTCAATGCGCTCTTTCTAAGGGTAAAGGGAAGTATTAAATAAGTGTCTAAATAGTAAACACTTGGTAATCTTGAAGCTGAGGAATAATCTGGTGCAGCTCTTGCTCTTCTTCTGCAAGTTCACCTAAAGAGTCACAAAACTCTTGGCTCTGTTGCTCAACCTCGCCAGCATGTTTTTTCAACCTAGCCGAGATACGCTCTTTAAGCTCGCTCATCGTTTCAGTTATTTGGGTAAGATTAAGGCCATCTTCGGCCTTCATTTTCTCAGACATTGCAGTAAAAGCACTGGATATGAATTCTTTATTGAAAAGCTTTTTAGCATCTTCCAAATCTTGATTCCAAGTTTCACTCAAAGAAGAAAAGCTATCTGCGGGTAAAATCAAATCTCCTTCTTTGTAATACCTTTGTTCAATACTCGCGTAAAATTCTTGCATCGAAGCTTTAACCCCTTCAAATGCTTTAGGCGCATCAAAGCTCTTTGCAACATCATCGATAATATCATTGGCTAGTGCAAGCCCATCACGAGCCATTTGTTTTGCTCGTGGTAAGTAATCATTTAAATGAGCACGATAGTCGGATATTGCTTGTGTTTGTTCAGGTTTAAGAGTGACCTCCTCTCCTTGAATCAACAGTCGATTGTTCGAATCTAACACCGCCGTGTTACCGTCTGGCTGATGGATTTCCAACCTTTCATTATTCAATCGAATATCATTTTTTAGATCGACACTGCACTGAGCAGCGCCCACTTGGTTTACCACCATAAGTAAAGGGATCATCCAAAGCACTTGTTTCATTTTTATCTCGCTTTATTAAATACTTCCAAACCCTAGCAAACAATTCGCCCGCTTACGTCAAATTATTGTATCGATTTGATAATAGAAACTCTTTGGTCCAACTTGATATTCCACTTCATCCCCCACTAACTTACCTTTTAATGCCTTTCCTAGTGGTGAACTAAGTGTGACTAACATGACTCGCTTTGCTTGATAGTCAATTTTCAATCCGCCTGAACATGGTGCAATAAAAAAGTATTGAGCTTGGTCATCATCGTCCAAAAGTGAGACTAAACAGCCAAGCATCACTGATTCGACATTTTTCGGTAATTGCATCTGTTTCATCACGCTCAGTTCGCGCTCACACTCTTCAACTCTCATAGCTTGCCCATGTGCCAAATAAGAAGCCTCTAATGCCAAAGTGTCATATTTATGCTCAGGTACTGTCTCTTCATCCGTTGCCGATTCAATCGCTCTTTGAGTTGCGCTTTGAGCAATGATGAGCGACTTTTCCATCTCGAGTAATATTGTTTGCAGTAGCTCAAACTTATTCATACTAAAATCATATTCCTCAACTGATAATCTCTTTAGAATACTATTTCATGAGCCCAAGTCATACAGATAGCAAAAATGCAGACTTCAAATAACCAACAAATCATCTACCAAAAACTGCAACAGTGCTTTGGTTTTGAGCAGTTAAGAGAAGGACAATACCAAGTCATAGATAAGGTATTGAGCGGAAAGTCATGTGCAGCTATCTTTCCAACGGGCTCAGGAAAGTCCCTCTGCTACCAGCTGTCTGCTTTGTGTCTTCCTCATCTCACCCTTGTGATCTCTCCATTGCTCGCGCTGATGAAAGACCAGCTTACTTTTCTTAAAAGTAAAGGAGTCAAAGCCGCCTCACTTCATTCTGGTCAGACTAAAGAAGACGTTCAGGCCACAATGAGTGGTGTACAAACTGGTGAGATCCGTATTTTGATGGTGTCGGTAGAGCGAATGAAGAATGAACGTTTTCGTCATTTTTTATCTCAACAATCCATATCTCTCCTAGTTGTTGACGAAGCACACTGCATCTCAGAGTGGGGACATAACTTTCGACCTGATTATCTAAAGCTCCCTCAAATTCAGCAGCAACTTTCTATACCTCAGGTGTTGCTTCTCACCGCAACAGCTACTCAAGCAGTACTGGATGATATGAGCAATAAGTTCACGATTGAAAAAAATGATATTACTGTCACTGGCTTTTATCGGCAAAATCTCGAATTGTCAGTACTGCCATGCCAAGTCAACCAAAAGGAAACGGTTTTACTCTCGTTGCTCAATCAAACGCCTACACTCTCCACCATCATTTATGTCACTCAGCAAAATACGGCCGAAACGTTGGCCAAGATGCTGCTCTCAAGGGGAATCAATGCTGTAGCCTATCATGCTGGGCTTGAGAGTGAACAAAGAGAAAACATTCAACACGCCTTTATGGCAGGTAACACAGATTGTATCGTCGCGACCATCGCCTTTGGAATGGGGGTAGACAAAGCGGATATTCGTCGAGTTATTCATTTCGATTTACCCAAATCTATAGAAAACTATGCTCAGGAAATTGGCCGAGCTGGCAGAGATGGTCTTTCTTCACAGTGCATATTGCTTGCCAATGAAGACGGGATTTGTACTTTAGAAAATTATATTTATGGTGATACGCCCGAATACAGCGAAATCCTCAATATCATTAAGCAAGCCTCCTCCTCTGCTCCCCAGTGGGAGGTCGTCGTTTCTAGGTTGTCTAGTGAAAGCAACATTCGCCCATTACCTCTCAAAACCTTACTGGTTTATATGGAATTGCATGGATTGATCTCCGCTCAGTATACTTACTTTGCGCAATATCGGTTTAAGTTTCTAATAGCTAAAAATGACATCATAAACCGCTTTAATGGTGAAAGACGAACATTTACCCAAGCACTGTTTGATAGTGTTTCCAGCGCTAAAATATGGAATCAAGTAGACTTTGAACATTTATGGAATACCTATCGAGGCGAAAGAAACCGAGCGATAGCCGCGCTGGATTATTTTCATCAACAAGGATGGATTGAACTCGAAAGTAAGCTAATGACCGAAGTGTATCAAGTTGATGATATTTGCGAAGACAAAGAGAAGATGGCTCAGAAGTTATGGTCTTTGTTTAAAGATAAAGAGTCCTGCGATATAGAACGAATTCATCATCTGCTTAAATTGTTTAAGTCCAATCAGTGTTTAAGTTACGCTTTAGCATCCTACTTTTCTGATCCCAATGCGCCAAAGCAATGTGGTCACTGCAGTGTGTGTAAAGAAGAGACCAAACCTTGGCCAGAGAAGATAAACTCAAATATACCTACATCAGAATTGGATAATTGGTTACAAGAATTAGAAAATCTCACATCAGAAGTATTCTCGGATAGAGTGAAAACGAAATTTCTTTGTGGCATTCCAACTCCTTGCTTTACCAAGATAAAAGCCAAGAAACTGACTGGGTTTGGCAAGCTTAGCCATTGTGCCTACCAACAAGTTCTTGATGAAGTCGTATCGAGGAACAAAAGTTTAGAAAAAGCTTAGTTGCTGAGACCCTTCTTCGGGTTTAAGCATCACATTTAAGCCTAGCAAGCGAATCTCGCGACCTTTTTGCCGCTTGAGAATATCGCGAAGTAAGCCTTTAAAATCGCCAAGGTCTAGCTGTGAATGCAGATGTTCTATCGTAGTTTGTTGAAAATCAGCAAACTTAAGCTTAATACCTTGCTTTAATATCATTTTTTCAGGAGAAACTTTGCTGAGCCTTATTTCTAGCTCAGGAAACAGTTTACTTTCAATAACCTGCCAACACTGATCAAATGTCATAATATTTTGAGTCAATGTGCTTTCCACCCCTACAGATTTGCGCTCTCTCTCGACAATAACGGGCCGGTTGTCAATGCCGTGACTTTTCGTCCATAAAGAAGCGCCGAGACGACCAAAGCCTAACAGTAAATTGCGATAATCACTGTTTTTGATATCCGAGCAAGTATACAAGCCCGCTTTGTTGAGCTTAGCTAAGCTCACTTTTCCAACACCTGGGATTTTTTCCAGTGGCAATTTATCCACTTCATGTTGCACATGACTTGGCGGTATTACATATTGTCCATTGGGCTTATTTAGATCTGAAGCCACTTTTGCCAAAAATTTAATCGGTGCAATGCCTGCTGATGCGGTCAGATTAAGTTCTTTCGCAATATCACGCCGAATAGCCTCGGCAATGAGCGTTGCTGAACCTTTATAAAGCGGACAGTCGGTCACATCTAAATAGGCTTCATCTAAGGACAAAGGCTCAATCAGAGAAGTATAGCGAGAAAAAATTCGTCGGATATGCTGCGAAACTTGCTTATAAACCTGCATTCGACCCGGAATCACTACAAGATTCGGGCATAGGGTCAAGGCTTTCCCCGTTGGCATAGCACTTTTAACTCCATACTTTCTCGCCTCATAATTACAGGTAGATATCACTCCCCTTTGCTTTTCCCTACCTCCAACAGCCAAAGGTAGAGAACGATAGCTTGGATTGTCACGCATCTCTACCGCAGCGTAAAAGCAATCCATATCGATATGGATAATTTTCCTTATTTTGCCTTGCTCCATGATTCCATAAAACCCAATAACTGTATATAAACACAGTATATTGTAATTTTACTGGTACGCCAAGGCAGAAGACGTTGTTTATGCACTGTCGCTGAACAACAAAAATGAAAAATGTCTGCCCCCGAAACCCGCTTCTATCATGGCTACCAAAAGCCAATTGTGAAAATAAAGTTGCAAACTTCCAGATGCTTTTTTGTCGTCGTTTGTCTTTCGCTCTGAGAAGGTTTTGTCCCATTATCAGCTTCGACGATCAAACTCACATTTCAATTAATCGTGATTTCCCCAAATTTTACTCATGTGACGTTGGTAATATCTATGCATTGGCAGTGAGTGTTTAGAAATAAATGCTAGGTCGGTTCGGGACAAAAGCAGTTTAGTTTTAAACCTCTAATTGCCTCTACCTTAACCTTCGGGAAAAGGCTTTCCTACACACTTAATCGAATGAACTTAATCTTCTAATGGCCTTATTGGATTCCTCTGTTACCAACCGTAACCTTTTAATTTCCCGGTAAAACCTATTGTACTCAGTCAATCCATCACGTACTTCTCCTCCTTCAAGTTTTGTGTACCATGGAACACTGGAGAGGTTGTACTTATGTACTAACTCCTTAACTAATGGCCTCATGTTAAATGTCCACAAGCTAGATAGAACACCTCTGATAAGGTTGGTTTTTTCGAAGAAGTGCCTTATGAACTCATGCGTTTCATTTGTATGGGGCCGCTTTTCATATACTTTTAATTCATCGATAAATTCTTTCAAATATCTTTCAAAGATTTGTATATAACATGGCTGTTTATGATACTCATAGAGAGCATAAATTTCGGCAATTTGATACAGAGTAATGTTCTGGGATACATCTTCGATAGCCTTACTTTTAGCAACCATTCTTTTGATTTCATGCTCTCCAAAAGCAGTACTGATGTCGAAATGTGAGCTAGTAGTCTTATGGTATGAATCAACATACTCAGTCATTGGGTACACCTGATCTAAAATATCGAAGAAAGCTACAAGTGAATCAAAGTTAAGGTATTCTGGCTGGTTATCAGTCTCTAATATGTAGTTGATAGTTTTATCATTATCGATAATTTTAACCAGCTTCGAATACTCGTTTGCACTCAAGTTGAACTCTTTTTGTGTACTCCCCTTAGCCGCTTTGTAATAAGGAAGCTCACCTCCGAGGAAGGTTGCTAAGTGCTTAGTTGCTTGAATAACATCAAAATGAGATAAGTTGTTCGTAAAATCTGACCAACTGTACTCGTAAATCATTTCATTGCTAACGTCCTCAAGATGTTTGAGTATTTCTATAAGGTTGGTAAATCGAACTTTCAGTATCTCAATGCTGATAATAGGGGTATCTTCTAAATGTATTTGACTTTCATTATTTGCGGGATACCGAAATGTTTGGCCTGTAGCATCCATATCCGCGAGATCAGCAATAAAGGGGCTAAGTAGTTCAATGAATTGATTGAACCTACTGTCAATTAAAGGGGCATACTCTTCAATTAGATTCCAGATTTTACGAAGATCATGAGTCGAAGCCTCGTCAAGGCTTGGAAATGCTTCAAGACGACCTCGTAGCTCAGGATCTGCTTTGATTTTGCTATTGCGGTGACTGTCTAATCGGAACTTGCGATAGCCGGATAGTATTTTAAGATCGTTCCAAAACTTTTTGAGTTGTAATTCGACGGCATGCCTCATGTTGAAGCATATTGGGTAAACTAGATAATCGACGCTGTTTTCGAGTTTTTGGCTTGTTAGTGCGACGTTAATAACTTCCAGAGCTGCGCTGGAAAAACCTACTGCGTAGTCGATGTTTGACCGAGGAATTCCTTCTGGAGTACCACTGCCATTATTGCCTACCGTAGCGTTAAAGTGGCCATTGATACCTACAGAAAATGTCATATTTTCAGTCATTTGCTATGACTCCGTCTGGAAGATTAGTAGTTTGCAGTGGAAGATCTAGTTCACCTTGTAGATTTTAATCTCTCAGGATATCCCATAATATCCGCTTAAAGCTGCTCCAAGAATGTTCCCCGCTGCGGCGACACCTACATTCCAACTACCGTCAGCAGCCTTACCAACCATTTTTCCAATCCACCCACTCACTTTTGAGCCAAATCCAGAGTTAGGTTCAACTGCACCATCTTCGTCAATAGCCTGCTTTAAGTCTGAAATGTCACTAAACTCTACTAGGTGCCCACGTAAAGCATCTACTAGCTGTTCAAAGTCACCCTGAGTAACTGTCATATTTAAGTTTTGAGTTACGTTGCTGTTTTCTGTATTACCAAGAACACCTTGGAAATTACCGATGTGGATATTTTGCTGCGTCACTTGAGCCTTCTCCATTTCTTCTCTTGTGAACTGTATTCCATCCCCAACTACTCCATCAGCTTCAAGCTGCAAAGACCAGTCGAGAATTCGATTGCGGACTGTATCAATAATGCCTTGTAGTCGGGCTTGACTGATAAAAACCGTGAATTCACCTTCAAACTGGAACAAATTCTGCAAAGCCTGCTGCTGTGAGCCGGGGATTTGAGCTATTAAGCTACCATCACCTCCCAAAAGGTGCTCAATCTCCGCAATAGATTGATTGTTGGGGCGGACTGAGACTGAATTCTCTAGGTCTCTATCTGGAATTTGTGCAGGCATCCAGCCTTGATGTGGGTTAAAGCACTTTAGTGTTCCCTTGATTTTTCTATATTCGGGTACTTCTTTGCCTTTATAACCATTCAGTTCATCGGCTGTCCACTCTCGGAACTCCGAAAGCGCCAATTTGGTGGATACAGCATATGCTTTACGCAGAAGCTCTGTTATTGGGAACTTATTATCCAAAGAGTTATTTTGACCATCGACTCTAAATGATTTATGTCCAAAAACCAGATAGGACCCAAAATAAGCAGCCAAATACCCCCCAAAAAAAGTTGCGAACTTTATTGTCCTCTAACAGCAAACTAAGTGTGTCTAGATAGGTTGTCATTGATAATGACAGGTTTACGATAAAGTTTTGAAGATAAATAAGCCTGCTCTGAAGGATAAGAAAGCCCGACATTTCTAGTCGGGCCCATGTGTTCTATGCTATGCGGTCTTTTTCCCATGCGGCTAGCTTTTCAGCTCTGAGCGCTTCTCTTGCTTCGCGCTTTTTGCGTGCATCACAAGGCTCGGGACAATTGCATACTTTATCTACACCGACAGCCCCTAGCCCGCCGCAGCTGCCTTTTACCACTTTCTTTTGAAAGATATAACCGACAGACATGGCCGTTATAAAGGCGATAAACACACCAAAGGTGATCAGAAATGTACTCATAACAACATACTCACTAATTATTATTTATTAATATATGGCTTATACGCGTCTGACGCCAGTTCTATGAAGCCATCACTCGATTTTACAATCATAAATACGGGTATATTATTGTCGTTAGCGACCTTCATACCTTTATCTTCTCCAAGCACCATTAAGCCCGTTGCTAGACCATCAGCCGTCATAGAGGATTTATCGAGTACAGTAACAGAAACAACTTTATGGTTAATGGGTTTCCCCGTTTGTGGATTGATTATATGGGAGTATCTCACACCTTCTTTTTCGAAGTAATTACGATAATCACCTGACGTGGCAATCGCCATATCTCCTGGCTCGATGATTTCCTGTATGGCTCGCTCATCAACCGTGGGCTTTTCTATCGCTATTCGCCACTTAACGCCTTCGCGATTTAAACCCTTGAGACGCATCTCACCGCCGACTTCAACCATATAATTTAGTATGCCTTGCGACTCAATATAATCCGCTACCACATCAACCCCCCAGCCTTTTGCAATAGTAGAAAGGTCAACATACAAGTTTGGAATATCTTTCGACAGCGCATTGCCATTTACACTTAAGTGCTCAATTCCCGTCTCTGCTTTGCGTTTTTTAAGCTCATTGTCACTTGGCACCACTTCAGGACGTGCTTCAGGGCCAAAGCCCCATAGGTTCACCAGTGGACCAACCGTGACATCCAAAGCCCCTAATGTCAGATTATTAAGACGGATAGCCTCTTTCACTACAGTTGCCGTTTGCGGCGAAACTTCAAAAGGTTGCGAGCTTTCACTTTGATTAAAAAGACTTAATTCAGAATCAGTTCGATAGGTCGACATCTGATCATTCACTTGCTCAAGTAAGCGATCGACTTCTTTCTGTACCACATCAGGAGTGGGCTGGCCTTCGGCAACAATGTATTTAATGTTGTATGTCGTGCCCATAGTAGGGCCACTAAGATGGACTTGATCAACGGGCTTTTCACAGCCAGCAATAATGAACAGAGAAGCAAAAACAACAAGCCATTTTTTCACTTGTTTGACTCCTTATAACGAAATGAAGATAGTATATAAATCTGGATTCAAGATTCATCTTCTATCATCACTTTTAAATTACAGCGTAGGAAAAAATAATGGCTGACCTTGTAGGCCAGCCATACATATCAATAACTTAAAGTGTTAACCACCAAAGTCATCGAGTAGGATATTTTCATCCTCTACACCAAGGTCTTTCAGCATACCGATAACAGCAGCATTCATCATTGGTGGACCACACATGTAGTACTCACAGTCTTCAGGCGCTTCATGGTCCTTAAGATAGTTTTCATACAGAACGTTGTGAATGAAGCCTGTATAGCCATCCCAATTATCTTCGGGCATTGGATCAGACAGAGCACAGTGCCATACAAAGTTGTCGTTCTCTGCTTGCAATCCATCGAAGTCTTCTACGTAGAACATTTCTCGCTTAGAACGAGCACCGTACCAGAAAGACATCTTACGTGAAGATTTGAGACGCTTCAGTTGATCAAAGATATGAGAACGCATTGGCGCCATACCTGCACCACCACCAACAAATACCATTTCATTGTCAGTGTCTTTAGCAAAGAACTCACCAAACGGCCCTGAAATTGTACACTTATCACCTTCTTTTAGTGACCAAATATACGAAGACATAATGCCAGGTGGTACATCAGGATTGTTCGGCGGAGGCGTAGCAATACGGACGTTAAGCATAATTATGCCTTCTTCTTCCGGATAGTTAGCCATTGAATACGCACGAATAGTTTCGTCATTAACCTTAGATTCATAACGGAACAAATTAAACTTATCCCAATCCTCACGATACTCATCAGGAATATCGTAATCGGCGTACTTAACGTGATGCACTGGCGCTTCAATCTGAATGTATCCGCCAGCACGGAAAGGTACTGACTCACCATCAGGGATCTGAAGCTTTAGCTCTTTAATGAAAGTTGCTTTGTTATCGTTAGAAATAACAGAACACTCCCACTTTTTAACACCAAAAATCTCTTCAGGAAGTTCAATATCCATGTCAGTTTTCATTGCAACCTGACAGGCTAAACGCTCACCTTCACGCGCTTCACCTTTTGTAATATGGTCAAGCTCGGTAGGCAAGATGTCACCACCACCTGATTTGATTTTTACACGGCACTGACCACAAGAGCCACCGCCACCACAAGCAGAAGATACGAATACGCCGGCACCTGCTAGCGCACTCAGTAATTTGCCACCTGGTTGTGTAACAATGGCCAATGAAGGGTCATCGTTAACAGAAATTGTAATGTCACCTGTTGGTACAAGCTTAGATTTAGCGAAAAGAATCACTAGTACTAAAGCCAGTACAATCAGAGTAAACATCACTACACCAAGAATAATATCCATTGACTATTCCTTTATTGTTGCGGTCTACCCGACTTACAGTTGAACACCAGAGAAAGACATAAAGCCCAACGCCATTAGACCTACGGATATAAATGTGATGCCAAGACCACGTAATCCAGGAGGTACATCAGAATACTTCATTTTCTCTCGGATACCTGCAAGAGCGACAATCGCTAGCATCCAACCCACACCTGAGCCGAATCCATAAACGACAGACTCTGCAAAGTTGTAATCACGTTGAACCATGAAAGATACACCACCAAAGATCGCACAGTTTACTGTGATCAATGGCAGGAAGATCCCAAGCGCGTTATACAAAGGTGGGAAAAAGCGGTCCAACACCATTTCTAGGATCTGTACTAGAGCCGCGATAACACCGATAAAGGTAATGAAGTTTAGGAAGCTAAGGTCAACCCCAGCGACCAAGGCATTCTCTTTAAGAACTAGGTTGTATACTAAGTTGTTGACGGGTACTGAGATAGTCAGTACAACAACAACAGCAACACCAAGACCGAAAGAGGTCTTTACTTTCTTAGATACGGCAAGGAAAGTACACATACCCAAGAAGAAGGACAAAGCCATGTTCTCGATAAAAATCGATTTAACTAACAGACTAATGTAATGTTCCATGACTCTCTTACTCCTTCGCTTCTACTTGTTCTGGCTTAAGAATACGGATTGCCCAAATCAGGAAGCCGATTAAGAAGAACGCAGATGGGGCAAGTAGCATCAAACCATTAGGCTGATACCAACCACCATTGCTCACTAGAGGCAACACTTCGATACCAAATAGCTTGCCTGAGCCAAGCAATTCGCGGAAGAAACCAACAGTGATAAGAACGAAGCCATAACCCAAACCGTTACCGATACCATCAATGAAAGAAGGTAGTGGTGCTGATTTCATTGCGAATGCTTCCGCACGGCCCATTACGATACAGTTGGTTATGATAAGACCCACGAATACCGAAAGCTGTTTAGAAATATCGTAAAGATAGGCTTTAAGTATTTGGTCAACCACGATAACAAGAGAAGCGATAATTGCCATTTGGACAATGATTCGCACACTATTTGGAATATGGTTACGGATCAAAGAAACGAAAAAGTTAGACATAGCAGTTACAAAGGTTACCGCTAGCGTCATAACAAATGCAGTTTCCAGTTTGGTTGTTACTGCAAGCGCAGAACATACACCAAGAACCTGAAGCGCAATTGGGTTGTTATCCAATACAGGCGCTAAAATGCTCTTTTTAACGTTTTGTGCACTAGACATTAGTTCAGACCTCCGTCACGAACTTTTGCTAGGAACGGGCCAAAGCCCATATCCCCTAACCAGAAGTCAAATGTGTGTTGAACGCCATTACTGGTTAATGTTGCCCCAGATAGACCATCGACACCATGCTCAGAACCAGCCGGAGCACCACCTTTAACGACTTTAATCGCAGGCTTGTGGTTTTCATCGAACAATTTCTTGCCGACCCACTGAGCTCTCCATGATGGGTTTTCAACCTCACCACCAAGTCCAGGTGTTTCACCTTGCTCGTAATAGGTAATCCCTGACACTGTGTTGCCATCCGTTTCTACGGCAACAAAAGCGTACATCATTGACCATAGGCCATTACCATGAACGGGTATAATAACCCGAGAGACAGTATCGCCTTGCTTAACGAGATAAATAGTACCTACATTAGCTCGTCGAAGTATCTTAGCTTGGTCTTCGTCAGGACTTAACTTAATTGACGTAGCTGGGTCTTTAGCTGCTTTACGCTGGTCATAGGTTGCAGCGTCGCCGTCAACAAAATCACCAGTTTTGAAATCAACCAAACGCGCTTCGATAAATTCAGAGAAAAGCTCAGGAACTTTTTTTCCGTCAGTATCGATACCAGCAACTTCGATAATTTTAGTTTGCTTATCCAGCACAGCGTTCGCTTTTTGTTGATCTCGCAAACCTACAGCGGCTGTTGATACTATGATTGAACAAACAAGGCTCAACCCGATAACAACACCCAGCGTCTTTTTAATGCTGTCGTTATTACTTGCCATAACGTGCTAATCTCCGCTTGATGTTCTTCTCGATAACTATATGGTCGAACAAAGGTGCAAATAGGTTCGCAAATAGAATCGCAAGCATCATCCCTTCTGGGTAAGCCGGATTCACAACACGAATCAACACACACATCAAACCAATAAGTATTCCGTACCACCATTTGGCATTGTTAGTGAACGAAGCAGATACTGGATCTGTCGCCATAAAGAACATACCGAATGCAAAACCACCCAAAACTAGGTGCCAATGCCATGGCATATTGAACATTGGGTTAGTATCTGAGCCGACTAGATTGAATAATGTTGCTGTTGCAATCATACCAATCATGACACCAGCGATGATTCTCCACGACGCAATGCGCATATATACGATCATTGCAGCACCAATCATTAGCGCTAACGTAGACACTTCACCGATAGAACCTGGAATGTTACCAATAAACGCATCCATCCAAGTAATTGGAGCACCGGTAACGGTATTCATCAAAGCACCGTTACCACCTTGAGCCCACTGACTCAAAGCTGTTGCGCCAGAGAAGCCATCAGCAGCAGTCCAAACTACATCTCCGGAAATTTGTGCTGGGTAAGCAAAGAACAAGAACGCACGACCAGCAAGCGCAGGGTTTAAGAAGTTACGACCTGTACCACCAAAGATCTCTTTAGCAACCACAACACCGAAGGTAATACCGAGGGCTGCTTGCCACAGAGGAAGCGTTGGAGGAACAATGAGTGCGAACAAAATGGAAGTCACAAAGAAACCTTCGTTAACTTCGTGCTTACGCACCATACAGAAAAGTACTTCCCAAAAACCACCAACAACAAATACTGTTGCATAAATAGGTAGGAAGTAAGTCGCACCCAAGAGCATTTTACTGCCCCAGCCTGCATCGACTGCAAGAGTGCCGCCGAGCATTTCCGTCAGCCAGTAGTGCCAGTTGCCAGCAACAATTGAGGCAAACTCATCACCAGCGTACATGTGATTCAAGGCCGCTATAGCTTGGCCACCAGCGTTATACATTCCCCAGAACATCGCAGGGAAAACCGCTAACCAAACCATGATCATGATGCGTTTTAGGTCAACGCTGTCACGAACATGCGAACTTTTCTTCGTAATTAGACCTGGAGTGTAGAATACTGTCGCAACAGCTTCGTACAGAGCAAACCATTTTTCATGCTTACCACCAGGCTCAAAATGATGTTCAATGTCTTCAAGATACTTTTTCAGAGCCATGAAAATCACCCTTCCTTCTCGATCGTGTCTAGGCATTCACGAAGCAATGCTCCGTACTCATACTTACCCGGACATACAAAGGTACACAATGCCAGATCTTCTTCATCCAGTTCTAGCGCACCTAATGCTTGAGCACTGTCAGTATCGCCCGCACATAGGTCGCGAAGTAGCAAAGTAGGTTCCATATCCAGCGGCATAATACGTTCGTAGTTGCCAATTGGCACCATAGAGCGATCACTACCATTGGTCGTTGTAGTCATGTTAAACAACTGACCTTTGAAAATATGGCCTAAATAGGCACGCGTTATCGAGAACTTATTTTTGCCAGGCGTTGCCCAACCGAACAGCTCTTTATCACGACCTTCACGTAAGACTGAAATCTGTACATGATAGCGACCAAGATAAGCATGCGGACCGGAAGCCTGAGTTCCTGAAAGAACTGAGCCTGAGATAATACGAACTTCACCTGGCATTAATTCACCATCCGTTAGGTCAGCAACGTTTGCTCCCTGAATGGTGCGAATTAAGCGGGGGTTATTAACAACAGGGCCAGCAAGTGAAATAACACGCTCTGAGTAGAGTTCACCAGTTAGGAACAACTTACCGAATGCAATCACATCCTGATAGTTAATACTCCAAGCAACATTCTCTGCATTTACTGGATACAGGAAATGCATGTGAGTGCCGGCAAGTCCTGCTGGATGGGGGCCGTCAAAAACATGTTCCTCAACATTGCTTTGAGAAGAACGAGGAAGACTGGTGCCGGCTTTACAAACGTAAACTTTGCCATCAGTCAAAGTTGAAAGTACATCCAGACCTGCAACGAATGCTTCCTGCTGTTCATTAATGACCAACTCAGGCTGAACCGCCAATGGATTAGTATCCATAGCAGTAACAAAAATTGCCTGTGTAGAAGATTCAATAGCTGGAACCTTGCTAAAGGGACGAGTACGCAAAGCGGTCCAAAGACCAGAATCAACAAGCTGAGTTTTAACCACATCACGGCTAATTCCAGCTATTTGTCCTGCTTCAAACTGATCGAACTTAACCTGCTCTTCACCTGCCACTTCGATCACTACGGATTGAAGGACACGTTTAGCGCCACGGTTAATCTCGACCACTTTACCACTTGCTGGTGAAGTAAATTTCACGCCCGGATTCTTCTTGTCTTCAAAAAGAACTTGAGCTTTTTTTACTTCATCACCTACGCGAACATGCATGGTAGGACGCATGCCGACGTACTCTTCGCCAAGCAAGGCGACTTTCTTGATGGTTTTACCATCATTAATCACCTGGGTAGGAGTTCCTGCGATTGGCAGGTCCAAACCCTTCTTTATTGTAATCATACGCACTTGCACTACTTTTATCGGGAAAAAGATTCATTGATTGCGTAACTTTTAGACACGACATTAGTGTCCGGTTTTGATGCTTTTTAAAACACCAAAATCGCAACATCCTATTAAAAACCTCGCTACAAATTTAGTCGAGATTTATCAGGTGCGGTAGTCTATCATCTTTTTAGAAGTATACGCCATGACCAAAGAAAGGAATCAGATATATATTTCGAAGGATTTGAGTTTAAAAGGTTAAGTATTGGTCATAAGTTTGAACCACCGCACAAACAGCAATAACCACACGCCTCATAATGCTTTGTTTTATTCATAGTATGAAACACTTAGCAATCGAGCTAATCAAGCCGTGTATTTGTATATTTAGTGTTAAATATTTGGTTAATTAATAACCAGGAAAATATTAAGTGCCACTACGACCTTTATAATACGCTATACTACTTGGATCCACCCAAACACATTGGACTATCAGGAGCCACCTGATTTTGTTTATTCCACTCGTCCATCGTGTAAGTATGAATAGAGAGTGCGTGGATATGATTTGCGAGTTCATATGCCAAAACTTGGTTGACCTGCCGGTGCCGGCCAATCAATCTCTGTCCTGCAAACTTTTCACTGACGATGATGACTTTAAAATGACTTTCTGAACCCTCTGGCACATTGTGCATATAACTTTCGTTTATTACCTCAAGGTGAGCCGGTTCAAAGTAATCGGAGAGTTTCGCTTCTATTGCTTCATGTACCATTACGTCAACCTAAATGCGAATTGCTTCTGTCCAGGAATGATACTCTTGTTATACATAAAGCTAAAGGTTTTAGTTTTAACTACCTTCTGCTTCTGCGACAATTTATCGTATACATTTCCATACCATTACAAATATGAAAACTAAACTTGCGCTTCACCAACGCACTTTAACTCTTCATCGCTACCCCAAAAGGAATAACGAAACACTTCAAGCTTGGGATGCTGGAGATGAATACCTCATAAACCACATGGAAGAATTGGACATTACCCCTGGCAAACATATTTTGATCCTAAACGATAGTTTCGGTGCGCTAAGCTGCTGGTTTGCTCTTAACCATCAGGTTACCTTGATGAGTGACTCTCATGTTGCACATCAAGCGACACAGCAAAACCTAGCGGATAATCAAAGTAACAATATCACCTTATGCAGCACGCTAGCCAATATCCCAGCTCACGTAGATTACGTCTTAATGCAAATCCCAAGAAACAATCGCCATCTTACATGGCAGTTGAATCAATTAAGACTCAGTTTGGGTGAGGCTGTACCTGTCATTGCGGTGAATAAGGCAAAAGAAATCCATTCTTCAACACTCAAATTGTTCGAAAAATATTTAGGAAGCACTCATACCTCTCTCGCTTGGAAAAAGCACCGCCTAGTTTTTTCTACCCCTGATGCTCCAAACGTTATTGCCGTCGACCCCGCCACTAAATGGAAAGTTGAGCCGCATAAATTTGAACTGAAGAACTTGCCCAATGTCTACTCGGGAGAAAAGCTCGACCAAGGCGCTCGCTTTATGCTCGAACATTTACCAAATGGCTTAACCACAGAACGAGTCATTGATCTTGGATGTGGGAATGGCGTGCTATCAGTAAAGCTAGGACTCGAAAACCCCGATATAAGTATTACATGCGTAGACGAAAGTTACATGGCAACAGCCTCTGCAAAGGAAAATCTACTCGATGCTCTTGGTTCTGATAGACAAATAGAATGTATCACCAATAACTGTCTGGATGGGTTCCAAACCGACAGTGCAGAGCTGGTTTTGTGCAATCCTCCCTTTCATCAACAACAAGCTATAACGGATCACATAGCATGGCAAATGTTCTGTGATGCGAAGCATGTTCTTTGCAATGATGGAAAATTATTAGTTATCGGCAATCGACACCTCGGCTACGATGTAAAGTTATCTAAGTTGTTTGGTAAGCCTAAGGTCAAGCTTATCGCCTCAAATAAGAAATTTGTTATTTTACAGGCAACTAAATAGTTCACTATCATGTCTCTATATTAGAGTTACGTTAAAGGAAATTATGATGAGAAAACTGGTTCTAGCCGCTTCAGTGGCGTTACTTACTGCATGCGCCTCCCCTCAACAAGAACAGCTAAACTTTATGCCTCAGCCTGTTCTGAGCAACAGCAACCTTGTTCAAAATGCAAATTTTACGCTCACAAGTAAAGATGTTCGCTCAGCGCAATACGTAGCATTGATAGATAGCGGACGTTCTAACATTGAACCAATACACTCAAGACAAAATGTTCGCATCAGTATTGAGAATGCCTTATTAGAGCAATTCCAATCCCAAGGTTTTAACAGCACAGTCAACAGCGAAAACTCTGTAAGTGTGGAGATACAAGAAGCACTCGTATCTGTGAAACACTCGGTCATGGCCAATGAAATGGACGGCAAGGTCGTACTCGAAATCACCGCTGAAACTCCCAATGGTAAGCTAGTGAAAACTTACACGGGGACCGCAAAAAGAAATGGAGCACTAAGCGCATCAGATGATGAAATAGGTATGGTACTCAACGATGTGACTAACTTAGTGTTAAAAGAAGTTGCCAACGACCGTGAACTCAAAGACTACATGCAGGAGCGCTTCTAATGTGGAAGACAATCATTGCCTCATTGGCGCTTTTTAGTAGCCTAGCTTTTGCTGGGCCTAAAGTCGTATTTGAAACCACTTTAGGCGCATTTACCGTTGAGCTCGATAAAGAAAAGGCACCGATTTCAGTCGCCAATTTTGTAAAATACGTCAAAGATGGCAGTTATATAGGTACGCAATTTCATCGGGTCATTCCTGGCTTTATGGCTCAAGGTGGTGGATTAGACAAAGACATGAACCTTGTACCTACTTATGCTCCGATTAAAAATGAAGCATCTAATGGGTTAAAAAACCAAGTCGCAACAATCGCGATGGCCAGAACCAGCGATCCGAATTCAGCTACTCGCCAGTTTTTCATTAACTACAAGGATAATAACTTCCTTGATTACAACAAAAATGACAAAACGAAACCTTTAACAGACGGCTACGCTGTTTTTGGTAAAGTCATCAGGGGCTTTGATACTGTCAAAAACATGAGCAAAGTATCAACGACAACCAAAGGTCGCTACCGTGACGTCCCTGACCCGGCAATCATCATCACTAAAACAACTTTAGTACCCTAAATTAAGAGCAAGCTCTAACCTAGCAGGTTGGAGCTGTTTGTTATTGATAAATAAATTATTAGTGAACATAATCATCTCGCCTTATTAAGGGCTAAGCAATATTTTTAACCACTATGACTTAAGCTGGTTTAAAGAGCTTAAGTATCTAGCTCCGGCCTAAAGGGTAAGAGCTACTTGTGATTGTATACATTTAAACGCTATTAGGATGAGTTCATGTCAATCAATTCCTGTTCCAAATCGTGGCTAGCAACTCTACGTAGCTATTCAGACAAAAGATTGCTCTGGGTATTCATGTTAGGCTGCTCTAGTGGCTTTCCTTGGGTACTGATTGGTTCAAATATGTCTGGCTGGCTAAAAGACGCCGGTCTAACACGAGCAGCAATCGGCTATTTTGGCAGTGTCTTTGCTGTCTATGCGATCAATTTTCTTTGGGCACCATTAGTTGACCGAATTAAGCTTCCATTGCTCCATACTTTCTTAGGGCAACGCAGAAGCTGGATTTTCTTTTGTCAATCACTGGTCTTAATCTGCACCATAGGGATAGCAGGAGTTGATCCAGCAGAAAACCTGCTGTTCACATCCATGCTAGCACTTGCGATTGCAATCTCGTCCGCTACTCAAGACATTGCTATCGATGCTTTTCGTATTGATACTTTCCCAAAATCAGATTCCTCCAAACTACCTCAAGCTTCAGCAATGGCGGTAATGGGATGGTGGACAGGGTATTCTCTACCTGGTTATGTGGCATTTATCAATGCAGACACCATTGGCTGGAATGGAGTTTATTACGGAATGGCCATCATAGTCGCTGTGTTGATGCTGTTTACTCTTTTAGTTGGTGAGCCCGAGACTGACCGAGAGAAATTACAAGCAGCAGCCGAAGATCGCCACAGCAAGGTAGTTGGAAATAGAGTGATAGCATGGTTAACGGTTACCGTTATCGAACCCTTCTTGGATTTCTTCAAGCGCAATGGGACACGTGTCGCTCTCACACTGCTATTATTTGTATTCTTATTTAAAATCGGTGAAGCCTTCCTTGGCCGAATGTCGATTGCTTTTTACAAGGAAATCGGGTTCTCAAATGAGCAGATTGGCTATTACTCTAAGCTCATAGGTTGGGGACTAACGACGCTGTTCACCCTAGTAGGCAGCATGGTCAACGTCAGATTTGGTATTGTTCGAGGGTTGATGATTGGTGGTGTCACTATGTCGGCGAGCAACTTAATGTTTGCATGGATAGCATCAGTGGGACCAAATGAGCACCTATTCTTGGCAACCATCATTGTCGATAACTTCACAACGGCATTTTCCACGGTTGCCTTTGTGTCTTTCCTAACCGTTCTCACTGGCCAAGCATTTTCGGCGACCCAATACGCCCTGCTCGCATCACTTGGTAATTTGGGGCGCACAACCCTGGCATCCTTCAGTGGTGAGTTGGTCGATTATTTAAATGATTGGTCCACATTCTTTATCATTACCTGTTTAATGGTGATTCCAAGCCTGATAATGCTGTATTCGCTTCGCCACCATTTCACCGACTTACTGAACAAAGCTCAGCAAAACGATAACGAAGAAAATCACGGTTGAACGAATAGACAAAAGGAATAAAAAAGGCTTGGTTTTATCACCAAGCCTTTTCCTATTTAGTGCAAGTTAGGGATACATTCCTTTGCCAAACAGATTAAATATTCTTGCCACTCCTTGGGTGAACATCATAGGCTGAGTTAATACAGTAAGGCATAAACAATCTTCACCCTCTTTTGTGTAAGGACTGTGCTTGTCTGACCCATCTTTGACTAGATAATCTCCCGCCTCGTAATGCCCGGCTTCATCACTAAAACCTCCGTGCAGTATCAAGGTCGATTCAACCCCTTTGTGAGTATGCTGAGGAATTTTTACCCCCTCCGCGATATACAACAGATTCACTTTGACTGAGTCACACACATCGACCGGAGCACTAAATACTTTGCCGCCGTAGCTGCGCCACTCGCCAATTTTGTTCTCAAACCGAGAAAGAGAAAGCGGCAGAGAAAAGGTTTTGCCATGCACTTGCACTGATAGAGGCTTTCTGAACGGCCTCATCGGCATGATTTCTTGCTCAGAGTCTACTATGTCCGCGAACATAGACTCAAAGCTCGGATCTTGTTCCCCCTTGAGAGAACTCAGCTCCTCACCCAAATATTGCTCGTGCTTTAACACATTTGCTTTACAGTCTGGACAGCTCTCTAGGTGCGTAGCAATAGCAAACCCGTCAACGGAGTTAAGTTCTCCTGCCGCATACGCTTTGAGAATGTGTAGTTCAGGATGATAACTCATAACCGCTCTACCTCCATTGAGTGACGTAATTTTTCAACGGCCAATCTTAGTCTCGATTTCACCGTCCCCACTGGAATATCGTACATGTCAGCGACTTGCTGATGAGGAAGTTCTTCCAGATACACTGCTTGTACAACCTTCCTTTGCGGCTCTGGCAGCACGCTCAAGAACTTGACGACCTGCTCTTTAAGCATCTCGTGCTCAGGAGCATAGTCTTCGACTCTATCTGGCGGACAAAAATCATCTGGCCAAATATCCTCGGAGTGGATATGTAATTCCCGTCCTCGCTGCTTACGTAACGTGTCGAAGCAAAGGTTTCGAGCGATTGTGTATATCCACGTTGATAGTGAACTTTTCGCTCCATCAAAAAGCTGGCTCTTTCGCCACACTGTTGCCAGCGTTTCTTGTACCATCTCAAGCGCGACTTGTTCGTTCCCCATGTGCTTGAAGGCAAATTGCTTGAGACGCGGTGCGAAATGCTTAAAGACCAGAGAAAAAGCGTCTTTATCCTGCTCTTTCACTCTGTCCATGCACTCACACCAATCTTGCTTAGCAAATGACTCAGTGTCTTTAGATAGCATGCCGAGTTCCTTTTACGTGCTGTATTGGTCGGTATACGAACACTGACAGCAAAGTGATCATATTCGAGTTCAATAAAATTGAACTCTATCTTATCTAGAGTTTAGTTCTCTATCGACTGAGATAAAAATTCTATAGCCTGCTGACAGTCGCTCTGCATGAGCAGATGGTCTGCTTCTTTTTGGTTGACAGGGAGGAGTTCTAACCATCTCTGGCACACCCAAGTGGCATCATCGAAATAACACTCTGGGTGAAGCTCGGAAAACTGAGGAAAGCGGCGGTACACATCTTTGAGGTATTCACTTAAGTGCTGGTGTTCCAATTTTATCTTTGAGTAGGTCCAAGTGTCTAGCCACTCCACTTTGGCTTGCCTCAACCCATCATATTCAGAGCGGACCTTAATGATCTTAAATCGCTTTGTTCCGACTATGGTGACACCTAGCAGCCCACCGTCCAAAACTTCAAAGTCGACAATCTCAGCAAGGGTTCCGACGACCGACAGCGCGGGATCTCCAGATTCGGCGTTCGAATCATACAGACAAATACCAAACGTGTTATCAGCCTGACAAGCTTGCTTGATAAGCCTCTTATACCTTGGCTCAAAAATTCTCAGTTTCATTTTTCCGCCGGGAAGCAGCACAGAGCCGAGCGGAAAAAGCATTAATTCATTCACTACTTAGTACCATAGGTTCGTTTTACAGGATCTACGGTACAGGTGGCAATTCGATCAATTCTTAGCCTCACGTGTGATTAAAACGAGAAAATCACATTTTCACTTAACAAGCAAGGAAGCAAACGATACCGTCAACACTTCTGCTAGAAACATGTCAGTTCCATTTAAAAATAAATTAATCATTAAAATCGTGACTTAGATCACTAAAATTGTGCAAAATATCATCATTTATCACTGATAAATGATGTGTTTATCGCTATTATGCGCCCAGCCAAAGTACAGCGAAGATTGTATACCTCGGCACGATAATTACATTTTCACACAAACTATACATAGAGAGTCCCACTATGCGTAAATCACTTTTAGCTCTTGGTGTTGTTGCTGCAATGTCTAACCCTGTTATGGCAGCTGACTACTCAGACGGTGATATTCACAAAAACGATTACAAATGGCTTCAATTTAACCTAATGGGAGCCTTTAATGAAAAAGGCCCTGGCTCTGACTCCACCCATGACTATCTTGAGATGGAATTCGGCGGTCGTTCAGGAATTTTTGACCTTTATGGGTACGTTGATTATTTCAATATTACTGGTGATTCTGACAGCGACAAATCAGGTAAAGACAAACTATTTATGAAGTTTGCTCCTCGTATGTCTCTGGATGCATTAACGGGTAAAGATCTCTCTTTTGGCCCTGTACAAGAAGTCTATATTGCCAGTGAAAACATCTTTTACGGCGGCGCAACAGAAGCACAATATAAAATCGGTGTCGGCTCTGACGTCATCGCGCCATGGCTAGGTAAAATGGGCCTGAACCTTTATGCAACGTATGACAACTCTAAAAAAGATTGGAATGGTTACCAGCTTTCTACTAACTGGTTCAAACCTTTCTATCATTTCGAGAATGGTTCATTTATCTCATACCAAGGCTATCTAGATTTCCAGTTTGGTATGAAAGACGAATATTCTCAGTCTAGTACTGGTAGCGCTATGTTCAACGGCATCTACTGGCATTCAGACCGCTTTGCTGTAGGTTATGGTTTAAAGCTATTTAAGGACGTATACGGCTTTGAAGACGGCGCAGCGAACCCATATGGCAGTGGAGAAAACGAATCTTCAGGCGTTGGCCACTACGTATCGGTTACCTATAAGTTCTAAGCCAAGTAGTAAGCTACAATTTTAAAAATGGCACGTTAACGTGCCATTTTTATTGGCAATACCTTCATATCATCGTATTCTCTTGGCAAATTCGCGCCTATTATCGTTAAGATGAAGATTGTTATACTTGGTCCTGGGGCTGTTGGCTCTTTATGGGCATGTTGCTTAAGCCGGGCTGGCCATTCAGTGTCACTTTGGTCTCAACACCAATGCGACTCCATTTATCTTCAGCAAGAGCACTTCCCTGAAATACAATTTACCAGCAATGATAAGGACAAACTTACATCAGCAGACCTTTTATTGGTCACGCTTAAAGCCCCTAAGGTTCTGCCAGTTATCGAGAGAATGGTTCTTGATATTGCCCAAGAAACGATTGTGGTCTTAATGCACAATGGCATGGGTACGGCAGAGGCCATCAACACTTTATTACCGAATAATCCACTGGTGATTGCCACTACTACGCATGGCGCTTTTCGCCCAAAACCAAATCAAGTACTGCATACAGGTAACGGATACACAGAGCTTGGCGGCTATAACGACGGTGGTAAACGTTGTGATTTTTTACAGCCCGTGTTTGAGCATGCGCTGCCAAAGACAAGCTGGCACACTGATATTCTTACTCCAATTTGGCATAAACTGGCAATAAACTGCATCATCAATCCGCTGACTGCAATTGATCAGGTTAAAAATGGAGAGTTATCCTCCCTTAAATATCAGGAAGTCATCACTTTGCTGATAGACGAAATAAACCAGGTGTTAAACGCTGAAGGTATAGATGTCACTTGCGAAAAGCTAGTCACTACAGTACATCAGGTTATTGAGGCAACATCTGACAATTACTCGTCTATGCATCAAGACATTTTCCATAAACGCCCAAGCGAGATAGACTTTATCACAGGTTATCTTTTACAAAGAGCAAAGGCACATAATATCTCTGCGCCCGTCAACCAAACGCTCTTTCAAAAAATTAAGCAGATTGAACAAGACCATGACTAAAAAAGTACTGGTACCTATAGCTCCAGGTACAGAAGAGATGGAAGCCATCACTATCATCGACATGATGGTGCGAGCAGGCTATCAAACCGTTATTGCAAGCGCTGATTTCGAAGGTCAGTTGACAATGAAAGCGTCACGCGGCGTAACATTAACCGCAGAGTGCAAACTGGTCGATATTGCTGACGACGAGTTTGACGCCATTATCTTACCCGGAGGCGTCGGCGGCTCTGAAGTCTTTCGTGATAGTACATTGCTAATAGAGATCGTTCGCCAACAAATGTATGAAGGCAAATTAGTTGCAGCTATCTGCGCAGCCCCTGCCATAGTGCTTGCTCACCATAATCTGTATCCGGATGCAATTATGACTTGCCATCCAAGTTTTGAGTCTCATATAAGCAAAGAAAAATGGCGCGCTAAACGCGTGACCTACGACGTCAACCATAATCTATTAACCAGTCAGGGGCCTGGCACTGCTCTTGAGTTTGTAATGGAAATTATCATCAATCTATCAGGCAAGAAGCATGCATGGGCAGTTGCAGAGCCTATGATTACTCTTCCCACTCTACACTATCAAAAATTGGGTGGCAGTGAATCATGATAGACGTGGAGGCTATTCGCACTCAATTTCCAGCATTGCAGCAAACTGTCAATCAACAAACGCTGGTATACCTTGATAGCGCTGCAACGACGCAAAAGCCTGACTGCGTCATCGAGACTATTGCTCACTACTATCGCGCACAAAATGCTAACGTTCATCGCGGCAGTCATAGTCTCACTGCACACGCGACCGGTCAGTTTGAATCCGCACGCTCGACTATCGCCAAGTTTATTGGAGCAAACAGCGAAAAAGAAATCATTTGGACGCGGGGAGCGACTGAAGCGCTCAATCTTATCGCTCAGACCTTTGCTCGTAATACGCTTGAACCTGATGATGAAATCTTAGTGAGTGAGATGGAGCACCACGCCAATATCGTACCTTGGCAAATCGTAGCTGAGCAAACCGGTGCTAAAGTGGTAAAAGTCCCCATGACAAGAGACTGTCAGTGGGATATGAAGGCATTTGATTCGTTACTGTCTAAAAAGACAAAAATTGTTGCACTGGCACATATCACCAATGTCACAGGAACAAGGTTACCCATTGAAGAGGTGATTGCTAAGGCAAAGCAAGTTGACGCGAAAGTGATTATTGACGGCGCACAAGGCATCGTCCATGAGCCCATTAATATCAATAAGCTTGGTGCTGACTTTTATGTTTTCTCAGGCCATAAGATCTTCGCTCCTGCTGGTATTGGCGTGCTTTATGGAAAGTTAGAGTTACTTGAAGCCATGCCACCATGGCACGGCGGCGGTAAAATGGTTGAGCATGTCTCTTTTTCAGGTACCACGTACAGCGCACTTCCCGGAAAATTTGAAGCGGGCACACCAAACGTTGCAGGGGCAATCGCACTTGCTAAGGCAATTGATTGGTATAGTGCTCTGTCTATCCAAGAAGTCGAAGAACATGTACAAACTATCACTCGGCAAGCTTATCAGAGGCTAATCAATATTGAAGGCGTAAAAGTACTCGGCTATCAGCCAAAAACGAGCGTGATTTCTTTTGTGGTTGAAGGGGTTCATCACCAAGATGTGGCCACTTTACTCGATCAGCAAGGTGTCGCCATCAGAGCAGGCCACCACTGCGCTCACCCGTTAATGGATGCCCTCGGCGTTAAAGGCACATTAAGAGCATCTTTTGCTATTTATAACAACTTGGAAGATGTTGACAGATTAATAGCTGGCGTTGAAAAAGCCGTTGATATGCTATAAGAGCTAAGGGTTGAGCACGTTCAACCCTATTCATTTACAACTCTTCAAATGCAGCAATAGCATCAGACAGTTTTTTAACCGCATGGATTTGCATTCCCGCGATTCCTCCCTTAGGCATATTGGCCGCTGGTACAATCGCTTTCTTAAAACCATGCTTAAATGCTTCGTTTAATCTTTCCTGCCCGCTTGGAACCGGACGTATTTCACCCGCCAGTCCAACTTCGCCGAAGATCACCACATCTCGAGGTAGAGCTCTGTCTCTAAAGCTAGATAGCAGTGCCATAACTAATGCTAGGTCAGCACTGGTTTCGGTAACTTTTACCCCGCCAACCACATTCACAAATACATCTTGATCCGCCATTTGCAAGCCGCCATGTTTATGTAGCACCGCAAGTAAAAGAGAAAGGCGGTTTTGCTCAAGGCCAACAGCAACACGCCTCGGATTGGCCAATTGGGAATAGTCGACTAACGCCTGTATTTCCACCAGCAAAGGTCGCGTGCCTTCCCAAACCACCATGACCGAGCTTCCTGACGTCTCTTCTTCCCCTCTTGAAAGAAAGATTGCCGATGGATTGCTGACTTCTTTGAGTCCTTGCCCTGTCATAGCAAAAACACCTAGCTCGTTCACTGCGCCAAAACGATTTTTGTGACTGCGAAGCGTTCTGAAACGGCTGTCAGTGCCGCCATCAAGTAATACTGAGCAATCGATAATATGCTCCAGTACTTTCGGTCCTGCTAGAGTGCCATCTTTGGTCACGTGCCCAACAATAAACACTGCGACATTATTTTGTTTAGCATAACGGGTTAAAGCAGTCGCCGACTCCCGCACTTGAGCTACGCTTCCAGGTGATGACTGTACATCCGCTACGTGCATCACTTGAATCGAGTCAATCACCAATAGCTTGGGCTGCTCTTTTTCAGCAACCTGACAAATTCTGTCCACGTTAGTCTCTGACAGCATCTTTAAATTATCTTTGGGTAAACCGAGGCGCGAAGCACGCATTGCCACCTGCTGCAAAGACTCTTCTCCTGTCACATAGAGTGTGGGCATGTGAGAAGCGAGATAACACATGGTTTGTAAAAGCAGGGTCGATTTCCCCGCACCTGGGTTTCCACCTATTAGTATCGCCGCACCTGGAACAACCCCTCCACCAAGCACACGATCAAGCTCTTTAAAGCCACTGGTAAAACGAGGGACCTCTTGCAAATCAATCTCAGACAATACTTGAACCTGAGTTTCTCCTGAATTACCCGCATAACCTGAAAGCCGGTCATGTTTATTACCCGCTGGTGAGGCAGCCATCCGAACTTCGCTGATCGTATTCCAAGCACCACAGGCATTACACTGCCCCTGCCACCTTGGGAAATCCGCCCCACAATCGTTACATACGTAGGCTCTTTTTACCTTTGCCATATCACTTCAGACCCCAATAAATACCGTTCACCTTATCATTCGTCATCAATAGACCTTGATTCGTTGTAACATAACACTAAAGTTTTATATATCAAGGTAGATATTTTTTGCGAGGGGTTATTAAGTCGTAACCAATGGAACAAGCCGAAATATTGTCGTTAGCAGAGCGACTCATCCCTGCTTATCACTCAGAAGATTTTGACTTCGTTCTTAGCCAAATGACCGAAGGAGAGGCCCCGTCTGTCAAACTTTTGGTCAAAATGGAATTAAACCGAGTGATGGCGCCTTGCTCTAAAATTGTTGACTTAAGAGGTAGGGTTAATGGTGAATGCCGAGAGTATGAGCTGGATGGCGTAAAACACTGGCTTGATGACGTCGCCTTCAATACTTACCAAAAAAATGTACGCAGGTATGGTGGTTATACGGAAGGAGTATGGGAGGCATTGTGCAACACTCACAATAACTTCCGTGTAATGAAAAAAAGAGGCCAGTTGCATGGTGACGAAACCGAAGAAAAGACCAGCATATTCGATGTTGAAGCGATTAAACTTGGCTACGACTTAAAACGCCGAGAAAATCGCCTCAAAATATCTTCTCAGATCGAGTTTAAACTCGGTATTGATCTTGTTCATGCCACGACTATCGATCTCTCTCCATCAGGAGCAAAATTTAAAGTCCCGTCGGCGTTCGATTATCAAGCTGGCTCAGAAATCTCTGTGAAGTTTACTGAATTGATGAAAGAGTCCGAACTAGAAGGATTAACCAACCCTGTAAAATACCGAATTGTTGGTGTAGATGAATCCTATGATAATGACTCGGTCAAGTTTCTTCGTTTGCTTAAACTAGACGAGTCTAATGTTATTGAACAGTTAATCGATAGTAAACTAAGTAGTGATAGCCAACGTAACCGGCATGACACACAAGACAAAGTCATTCGGGCTCGCTCAAGAGGCTATGAACACACTTTTCTAAAACATACTTGTAATCTTCCTCTATTCTTCAGTGGTTCTGAGTTAAAACTTGCCTTGATGACAGAAAATAATCAGCCAATATGGCACTATTGGCATGATGAACGTAATCAACAAGCCTTAACCAACCTTTTTAATCCCAAACGCATAGCAAGTATACTTAAAGCAGGTGAACAAAATTCAAGCCATACGTTTTATACCTTCACACATGGCCATCAAGAAAAAACTTTGTTTTTTTCTATGATGCTGTCAGAGGCAAAGCCTGAGGTACAACAACTGTTTTGCCATGTAGGAGCAAGGAAAGACAGTTGGAAAGTATTTAGAATTCATATGTTCAAGCTTACTGAAGAAGAAAGCTCCGAATTAGCGCAGCATTCTTCGGAGCTCACTCTGGATGCAAGTACACTCACCCATTGTGGTATCTTGCAAGAGCTATCGACAGAGACAAGCAAAGACGACTATTTAATCGCCCCAAAGCCCAAACTCCCCAGTAGCGCTATCAATAATTTTCGCCATGCTCGAAACCCGGCTAATAATCCAGCTTGTATTTATTATGATGCTAAATCACGCCGCAAGGAGCCACGCTTTCAATTCCGCTCTCCTTTGGTACTTACTGGGGAAGATAAACAAACACATTCTGGCATAACGCTTGATATTTCCAAACGTGGTATCAGCATTGCTTTAACCTCTCCTAGCACGCTTAAAGCCGGAGAAACATGCGCGGTAAACTTTACCGAGTTAGACAAACTCGACAAGAACTCCTCATTAAGTAAAGTCCCATATAAGGTAATTAGAATCTCACCTGGAGGGAAACGATTACAACTGGTGATTCTCGAAGATAGCCATACCATGAAAAACATCGCCTTTTTCGGCAGTTTAATTGAGCATAATCAAGACAAACTAAACTCTATAACGGAAGTACTTCCCAGCAATGAGTTATTAGAAGACCTGCATGATATTCTCCTAGGTAAAATCGTCAGCGCGCCTATTTTTGTTGAAAAACCAACACGAACTCTCAAACCTAGAGTGATCGGTGTTAATTTCCCTCTGCCTCCCTATCTAGTTCCACTGGCCAAACTCGGCAAGGAAGACAAATTCTCTCTTGAGCCTATTTTCAAAGGACATACCAATACATTACTTGCCCAGCCAATGAAACATATCGACGGCGCACAGCCACAGTTTCACGAAATCTATCTGGCGTTAACCTTATTTGGTAACCGAATCCAATCATGGGAGTCGAAGCTCATCGGTGAATTTGAGTCAGTACAAGAGCGAATAAAATTTATTAAAAAAGCTCAAACAATGGGGCGTTTCTATGCGATTCGAATCTGTAGTGCGCCAGTGTTCGAGCCGATGAGCGCTCTATTGCAAGAGGATATTACTGAACTTGCACCGCTTAACATGCATCATGCTAGAACACTGGAAAAAGAAATTACCGGTATCGTCGGATATAGCGAAATAACAGACATCACTGAAGAAGTAACACTCAGACTGCACTTGCCAAGTGAGTAGCTTTTTACTCGTTCGCAGAGACGTTTAAACTCAACGCCTCTGATTGTCATTGACCTACTTTATGGCTTAGCCTGAAAACTTATCTTTTTCTGCTTAGCTAGACTGGCAGACAGAATACATAACACGCCACCCAATCCAGCATAGCGCACTGCGGCTTGGGCGATTTTTTCTACTTTAGGCTTAGCATGGTAAGCAACTCCCAAACCCGCCGCTTCCATCATAATAAGATCGTTCGCACCATCACCAACAGCAACAGTATTGTGTGTTTCTACATCGTACAACTCCGCGAGTTCGTGTAGGATATCCGCTTTAGTCTGAGCCGATACTATCTCACCTAGTACGTTTCCTGTTAGCTTACCATTGGCAATTTCCAGTTGATTGGAGCGCGCATAGTCCAAATTCACTGTCTTTTTAAGGTGATCTGAAAAGTAAGTAAAGCCGCCTGAGGCAATTGCTGTTTTCCAGCCAAATTGTCGAAGCGTACCAATTAAACTGCCAAGATCAGGCATTAAAGCCAATTCATCCCTAACTTGGGTTAAAATTGATTCATCAGCACCAGCAAGCGCTGCGACTCGGCTACGCAAGCTTTGTTCAAAATCGAGCTCTCCTTGCATGGCACGCTCAGTGAGCTCTGACACTTGCTCTCCAACACCTGCCAACTTGGCAATTTCATCAATGCATTCTATTTGAATGGCGGTAGAGTCCATATCCAGCACGATCAAACCAGGTTTAGACAGGTCTGGAACATCATTAAGAGAGGCATAATCAAGTGATAATGTTTGCAATATTGTCTCATGCTCTGACATTAAGTCCCCTTGCATCAAAGCAACTTGATAAGGCCCGACTTTCCATACATCGACGATCTCATTGTGGTACCCTGTGAAGGAATTGATGCGTTCAAAATGTTCGGCTAGTAAATGCTCACCAAAGACAATCCAGTTGGCTTTCGCCTTATCCATGTGATTAGTGAATCTGGCTTCCGGTAATCGAGCATACAAAGAAGCCTGTTTTTGAATAGAAAGAGTCTTAAACGTTTCCATGTGAGTTATTCCTGAAAAACTTAACCACAACTTAACCTATTGCAATTTGCCTGCGCAAGTATCAATATTCTTTATAGTAAACTTATCTTATGTTTAGGTGAATATGGAATCTTCCCTATTTTCGTTTCGAATGGCTTTGAGAGTACTCACAATCGTCTCTCTTATCAGTATGTTACTTGTTATTGGAATCAATAGCGTCAAGATAAGCCAAGCGAACCAAGATATTCAAAAAAACCAGTTAGATACTCTAATTAAAGTTCTTGTATCTCAAGCATCATTGGCTGCAGGAGAGATGATTGCAAGCCAAGATCAAGAGCGCTTATTAAAGCTCACCAATCAGCTATCTAAAGACGATCTAGTATTTGACGCCACTATTTATGATGCTGAAGGTGTGCGATTAGCATCGAGTGACAAAAGCAAAAGTGTACGAGAAATCCTCGGTTTAGATACCCCGCTCGAGACAGCAAGGATCGGAAAGCAGCAACTCGTAGAACCTGTTACTTACGATAATGTGGTGATAGGTTTTGTGCGCCTTACGTTTGAAACAGGCAAAGTCACCGCTTTCTCTGACCATTACTACAGGAAAAGCGATCGCTACATGTACACTATGGTCGCCATGAGTTTTATCACTGGGATACTTCTGACCATTGTTGTGCGTAGAAAGCCCAGACAAAAGGGTGAAAATCTACTTCTAAAAGACCTAGGCTAAAGGGCTGATGTTCAACATCAACCCTATAGTGATACTGTTTACTTGCCATCGGACAAAATAATTGAATCGAGTGCTATCAGTATCATCTCATTAAAGGTTGTTTGGCGCTCATCAGAAGTGGTTTGTTCGCCCGTTTTGATGTGATCGGAAACCGTGCAAATCGTCATTGCCTTAGCGCCATATTCAGCACACACACCATATATTCCGGCAGCCTCCATCTCTACGCCTAAAATACCGTATTTATCCATTACATCAAACATACTAGGATTTGGTGTGTAGAACAGCTCCGCAGAGAATAAATTACCAACCTTTACCTCGATGCCGCGCTCTTTTGCCGCATCCTCGGCTGCACGTACCATGTGATAATCGGCGATGGCAGCAAAGTCGTGGTCATTAAAGCGAATACGGTTTACTTTTGAGTCAGTACATGCGCCCAACCCAATAATGACATCGCGGACTTTAATATCATTACTGACCGCACCGCAACTGCCCACTCGAATGATTTTCTTCACACCATAATCTTTAATAAGCTCAGTGACATATATCGAGCAAGAGGGAATACCCATACCATGCCCCATCACAGATACACAGCGCCCTTTATAATATCCAGTAAAACCCAGCATATTACGAACATCACAGACCTGAGTGACATCATTTAGGAAAGTTTCAGCTATGTATTGAGCACGAAGTGGGTCGCCGGGCATAAGTACAACATCAGCGAAAGCCCCTTGCTGGGCGTTGATATGTGGGGTAGCCATAATTGTTTATTCCTTTTTTCCAATGTTTAGCATTCTAGTTGCGTTTAAGCTTTCATTGTTTATCCAGTTGGGCTCGCTCTATATATCTTCAGCTCTAATTTGACGATACACATCAGGAGTTGGGGTGTATTCGCCTCCAACAGTGATCGCTTGTTGAAGTGATGTAGCGGCCTCTTTCCATTGCTGCTCATTTCGAGCATGGATAATGGCTAGTGGCTTATCTGAACACGCCTGTTCACCCAAACGGATAAATTGGTCAAACCCTACAGCATGGTCAATCTTATCTGTCGCAAAGCGGCGTCCTCCCCCCATAGCAACCACAGCCATCCCTATAGCACGAGTATCCATAGCAGTAACCATTCCCGTTTTCTCAGCAAATACAGCTTGGATAAAAGGCGCTTTTTCCAGGTAATCATCGTAATTTTCGACAAAATCGACTGGGCCACCTAAACCTTCAACCATCAGGCCAAAGCATCGCGCTGCTTTACCATTTTCCAATACCTCGATTAACTTGGTACGCGCATGCTCAGTGTTATCAGCTAGCCTTCCCAATACCAACATTTCCGCAGCAAGAGCTAGCGTCACTTCTAAAAGGCGGGGGTTTTGATATTCACCTGTTAAGAACCGAACTGCTTCTCTGACTTCCAATGCATTACCTGCTGATGAGGCTAATACCTGATTCATATCGGTTAAAATAGCGGTTGTTTTGGTGCCTGCACCATTTGCCACTCCGACAATGGATTTCGCCAAATGCTCAGATTCTTCGTAGGTTGGCATAAAGGCGCCGGACCCTACTTTGACATCCATAACTAGAGACTCTAATCCTGCTGCTAACTTTTTCGATAAAATAGAGGCAGTGATTAAAGAAATATTATCCACCGTTGCCGTGACGTCTCGAGTGGCATAGACACGTTTATCAGCTGGCGCTAAATTTCCGGTTTGTCCTATGATGGCAACGCCCGCTTGCCTAGTCACATCAGTAAAAACTTGGTTGGATGGCATAATGTTATAACCTGGAATAGATTCTAGCTTATCCAGTGTTCCTCCTGTATGCCCTAGCCCTCTTCCCGAAATCATAGGAACAAAGCCCCCACAAGCTGCGACCATAGGCCCAAGCATTAATGAGGTCACATCTCCTACTCCACCTGTTGAATGCTTGTCCACTACTGGGCCAGGAAAGTCTTGTTCGTGCCAATCAATGACCATTCCCGAGTCACGCATTGCACAAGTCAACGCAATTCGCTCTGGCATCGTCATTTCATTAAAAAAAATCGCCATAGCAAAAGCGGCTATTTGACCTTCAGAAACGCTGTTATTGGTAATTCCTTGGATAAAAAAATTAATTTCACCAGAGGTCAGCACCTCACCATCACGCTTTCGGCGTATGATTTCTTGGGGTAAATACATTAGAGCCTCCCATACATTGGGGGTTGATGAATTAGATGCAGCGGCAAGCAAACACTTACCGCTAAATTGACAAGATTAAGATCTATCGATCTCAATAAGCTGCAGGATCAGCGGTTTCTTTTGTCACTTCTAATGTATGAAGGAGGTTGGTCAGAAGACTCGAGGCTCCAAATCGGTAGTGACGTGCATCGACCCAGTCTTCACCCAATATTTCATCCGCCATGGCCAAATAAGCGGCAGCATCTTCAGCAGTACGTACTCCACCAGCAGGCTTAAAACCAACAGTGGAAGCGACCTTCATATCACGAATCACTTCCAACATCATTCGAGCATATTCAGGCGTAGCATTGACTGGCACCTTGCCCGTCGATGTTTTGATAAAGTCAGCGCCAGCATTGATTGATATCTGTGAAGCCTTTTTGATCAATTCTTCTTGTTTAAGTTCACCGGTTTCAATAATCACTTTGAGCAAAATATCACCGCAGGCTTGCTTGCACTGCTTTACGAGTTCAAAGCCTACCTCTTCGTCACCCGCCATCAGCGCACGATATGGAAAGACCACATCAACTTCATCAGCACCATAAGCGATTGCAGCTTTAGTCTCTGCGACCGCGTTACTAATATCAGAGTTTCCATGCGGGAAGTTGGTCACAGTCGCAATTTTAATATTTGGTGTGCCTTGTTCTTTAAGGGTCTTTTTAGCTATCGGGATAAAGCGAGGATAGATACAGATGGCTGCCGTATTACCTACTTTTGACTTAGCCTCGTGGCACAACTTAATGACTTTTTCATCGGTATCATCATCATTTAGCGTGGTAAGGTCCATCAATTTAAGCGCCCTTAAAGCCGCGTCTTTTAAATCGCTCATTCCTATCTCCGAACAATGTTTATTTTTGGCTTAATGGAAAAGTCAGAGTGTGGTTTCTATAAACGCAAAACTAAAATTTTCTGCCAGCTACAACACTCTCATATAGTCACAATACCTAGTCTTAACCCATAACGACAGCCACTTATAAAACGCAAACGGTTTGGATCTCAAACTAATTTCAGCCTTAAGAGCAAGCTACTAAATGAGTTAAGTAGTTAAGCCTAACCAACAAAAAAACCCGCTTTGCAGCGGGTTTTTTTATTCACTTTAACGAGTTGGTCTTATTACATACCAGATAAGGTTAGGCAGAAGCCTGCAATGGTTGCAGCCATTAGGTTTGACAAGGTACCCGCAGCAACTGCTTTCATCCCCATACGGGCAATATCAGAGCGACGCTGAGGTGCAAGTCCACCCAAGCCGCCTAGCAAAATTGCAATCGAGGACAGATTAGCAAAACCACACAGTGCAAATGAAATGATTGCCTTAGTTTTCTCAGACAGCACGATTTCTGCTGAATCACCCAAAAGCGGAGCAAAGTTTAAATAGGCAACAAACTCATTTACTACCAATTTTTGACCAATAAATGATCCCGCAATCGTTGCTTCTTCCCATGGAACGCCAATAAGGAATGCAAGTGGAGAGAAAACATAACCAAGGATTAACTCTAGCGTCAGCTCAGGCATTCCAAACCAACCGCCAACGCCACCCAAGATACCGTTAACAAGCGCAATAAGGCCAACGAAAGCAAGTAGCATGGCACCAACATTCAGTGCCAACTGTAAACCCACTGCTGCACCACCAGCGGCGGCATCAATAACGTTAGAAGGCTTGTCTTCTGCACCATCAATATCACCATCAAAGCTTTCATTAGGCTTATCAGTTTCTGGCATGATGATCTTTGCAAACAGCAAACCACCCGGAGCAGCCATAAAGGATGCAGCGACTAGATACTCGATCGGAACCCCCATAGATGCATAGCCAGCAAGTACACCACCAGCAACAGAGGCTAGACCGCCACACATTACAGCAAATAACTCTGATTGAGTCATTTTAGGAACGAATGGACGAACGACTAGAGGAGCTTCGGTTTGACCGACGAAAATGTTTGCCGCCGCAGACATAGACTCTGAACGTGAAGTACCCAATACTTTTTGTAGTGCACCACCAAGGATCTTAATTACCCACTGCATAATACCGATGTAGTACAAAACAGAGATAAATGCAGAGAAGAAAATTAGTGTAGGAAGGACTCGGAAAGCGAAGACGAAACCGCCGCCACCGAACATTTCAAACATTTTGTCTGATACTAGGCCACCAAAGATAAAATCGGAGCCTTTATTACCGTATGCAATTACATTCGAAACGCCGTCAGAAAAACCCTTTAGCAGTTCCTGACCCCAAGGTATGTATAAAATAAATGCACCAAGTGCAAATTGAATAGCGAATGCGCCACCCACTGTTCTATAGTTAATAGCTTTACGGTTGCTAGATAATGCTACTGCGATTGCAAGTAGAACTAGCATACCGACTAGGCTCATAAACAGGCTCATAGTTTATGACTTCCTTATATGTTGTTTGTTGGCGTGTTACAATTATGGAGCTATAAAGCGGGGGCAATTATACTCATCCGGCCACACATAAAGTAATGTGTTCTTCACAGTTTCTAATAAGATTCATCATGTGCTCACTCATTTATGTGACACAGATCACCAAATGCAATATGTTAAATCATATAAATAACATTTTACTTAGATTCTATTCACAAACTTTAAAGACCAGATTGGCATTTTTCCATGTCATTTGTGCGACAGATCGCTCATCTGTATCACGTAGAAGAGCCAAACAAGACAAGACTTGAGATAACATTGCGGGGTGATTAGGATTTCCTTGATAGCCCATAAGCGGCATATCTGGAGCATCTGTCTCCAGCACTATCCATTCAAGAGGTAAATTCGCAGCCGTCTGGCGAGTTTTCCTCGCACGAGGGTAAGTGATAACTCCACCTATACCAATATAAAAACCAAGTTCGATAAATTGCATCGCTTGTTGATAGCTGCCAGAAAAACCATGCAACACACCACCAAAAGCAAACTTATGCTTTTTTAACAGCTGAAGGACTTCATTATGCGTTTTTCTGCTATGAAGGATTAAAGGTAATTGAAGGTCGTTTGCCAATGCGATTTGTGCATTAAATACTTTACCTTGTATGTCATGGTCAACATCAACCATAGCATCTAAGCCACATTCACCAATCGCTCGAAAATGATTAAAATGGGCCTCTGTTTGTTTCTGTAAATCGTTAAGGTGATAAACACTATTGTCGGTAAGAAAATAAGGGTGCATACCTAATGCTGTATATATACCCGCATGTTCAGTCGACATTGCAAGCAACTTATCCCAGTTTGATGGGCCAATAGAGGGAATCATTATCCTCTCTACACCTTGCGCCTTAGCTAACTTAAGCTGACAGGCAAAATCATCTGCAAAAACATCGAAATCAAAATGACAGTGGGTATCAAAAAGGCGCATTATCATTGCGCCTTGTGTGTCAAATTAGATTCTTGGTCATTAGAGTCATTGCGATAAAGAACACAGCGGCGTCGATTGACTTCAACGAGCCCCATAGACTCACACCATGAGTCATAACGTACAATCCACTTTTTGAGCCAAGCATACATAACTAAAAACCTTTATTGCTCTTCTCGCTTAAAGACCAACTCTGTTGGTGATGACTCTTGCTCAACAAAATAATAACCTGCTACATCAAAGTTTGTCAGTTTTGCCACACTATCAATGCGATTTTCGATAATATATCTTGCCATCATACCGCGTGCCTTTTTAGCGTAGAAGCTGATGACCTTATACTGACCGTTTTTACAATCTTTAAATATCGGCGTCACCACTTGAGCATCGAGTAACTTTGGTTTAACTGCCTTAAAGTATTCATTTGAAGCTAAATTTATCAGCACATTATCACCCTGATCTGCAATAGCCGCGTTTAGCTTATCGGTTATCACATTACCCCAGAATTGATAGAGATTACTTCCTTTGCTATTCGCGAGCTTAGTGCCCATCTCCAATCGGTAAGGCTGCATTAGATCGAGGGGTTTAAGTAACCCATACAATCCAGATAGCATTCTTAAGTGCTTCTGGGCATAGTCAAAATCATCGTCAGAAAGTGTTTGTGCATCTAATCCAGTATACACATCACCCTTAAAAGCCAAAATCGCTTGACGTGCGTTCTCGGTTGTAAATTTCTCGTTCCAGTCTTGGAAGCGTCCAACATTAAGATCGGCAATCTTGTCGCTAACTTTCATTAGACTCGCAACATCAGCAGGCGTGAGCTTTCGACATACATCGATCAATTGCTTGGAGTATTCGACTAGCTCTGGTTGCGTATACTTCTCTGTCGCTAAAGGTGACTCATAATCTAAAGTTTTTGCAGGTGATACGACGATTAACATGACTTTAACTCTATCCTTCCTGTTGTGATTATCTATAGAGTACAAAAAAAGCCATGCAATGTCTGCATGGCTTTCTGTATCGTTATCATAGATAAGGTCTATGACTCTTTTTTACTGTTATCCCAAATACCATCTTCTAACTGTGATTTGAGCTCAGGGAAATCATTGCTATCAAACGTTGGAACCTTACCTGCTTTAAGCTGACGGTTATAGTCTTTAGCCAGTTTGATCACGATTCCTGAAAGCAGCAGAATAGCGACTAGGTTAACAATAGCCATCATGCCCATAGAGACATCAGCGAGTGACCAAACAATAGGCAAAGATGCTACGGCACCAAACATCACCATACCCAGAACAATAATACGGAAAATACCCAGACCGGCCTTATGGTTATGCTCAAGGAATATAAGGTTTGTTTCTGCATAGGAATAGTTAGCGATGATAGAAGTAAAGGCAAAGAAGAAAATTGCAATCGCAACAAAAACTCCGCCCCAAGAACCAACCTGAGAGCTCAGCGCTGCCTGGGTTAGCTCTATACCTGTGATTTCACCATGAGGTACATATTCACCAGACATAAGAATAATAGCCACAGTAGCAGAACAAATAACTATGGTGTCCATAAATACACCAAGCATCTGTACATACCCCTGAGATGCTGGGTGTGGCGGATAAGGCGTCGCAGATGCCGCTGCATTCGGCGCAGAACCCATACCAGCTTCATTTGAGAACAAGCCGCGTTTGATACCATTAATCATCGCTTGTGCAATCGCGTAGCCAAGACCACCAGCCGCAGCCTCTTGTAGGCCAAAAGCACTCTTAAAGATCAAGCTAAGTACTGCTGGTAGTTTTTCGATATTGGCAAAAACAACGAACAGAGCTAGTAGTAAGTATAGTAGCGCCATTGCAGGGACAATCATTTCAGCAACACGTGCGATTCGTTTGATACCACCAAAAATGATCACTGCAGAAAGCATTACTACGGCGATACCAACGTAAGTTTCGTCCCAACCAAATGCTGTATTCATTGCTCCAGCAATAGAGTTAGCTTGTACAGCGTTAAATACCAAACCAAAGGCGATGATAAGGAAAATAGAAAAGAGCACGCCCATCCAACGCATTCCTAAGCCTTTTTCCATGTAATAAGCAGGACCACCGCGGTAGTTGCCATCATCATCTTTGGTTTTGTATAACTGTGCTAACGTGCTTTCAGCAAATGATGTCGCCATACCTAGCATAGCGATAAGCCACATCCAGAAAATAGCACCAGGTCCACCAGCTGTTAACGCAACAGCAACACCAGCCATATTACCAGTACCAACACGGGCAGCAAGGCTAGTACATAAGGCTTGAAATGATGAAATGCCCGCATTGTCGGCTTTACGGCTGTTCTTCAAAACCGAAAACATATGACCGAAATGTCTAAATTGGATAAAGCCAAGTCTGACAGTAAAGTACACTCCGACACCAACCAGTAAATAAACCAGAATCGAGCCCCAAAGTAGGTCGTTCATCAAATTAATTAAATCTGTCATAAGCTCCTCATATTGAGTGTTCGCTGCTCTATGCTTCCTTGCCTTCCATCCAGTCGCTAACCAAGTGTCAACTTTGCTTAGTATTATTGTTTATTTATCGTGCAACTCAGATATGTAAAACGCGCCTCATGCTTCCATTTTACGTAGCAACGTATTTTTTGACTGGCGGATAATGCAATCTACCCAGTCAAAAATCAATATGAAACTGATTTTATATTTATTTTGCTTTTAACTATAAAATCACCATTAGCTAACACAAAAAAGAACAAAAAAAACACAACAAAGAAACATTAGCATTAAAATTTAACAACAATAAATAATAGACAACCTGACAGACATATGACCTTGTTTAAATGATTGTCACTCCTTTAACGCCAAGGACTCATCCAAGACACTCATTAGTGAGATTTACAATAGCAAGCATGCAAAACAAGTAGCACAGCATCAGAACTCACCACAAGTCAAACCGTTTAATATTTAAACACCCTTTTAACATTTAGCTTGTGATAGTTTGCACACTAAATCTTTTCCGTTTGGATAAAAAATCAACAAATTTTCATCATTTTTCTGTGAGGCTCAGTTAAAAATGCATAAAAAATTAATTTAATCGTAACAAATGCGAAACCAATCAAGGTTAGGCTTCAAACAGAGTGGTATTTAAACTGTACCCCTTAAAGGGAAATCATTTAAAGAGGTGGCTTATGGAAGGCTTAAACTTTGAAGATATCATGGAAATGGATTTTCCAAAAACTCGAGCAGCACGCTCGAAACCAGTCAAACGTAAATGGCGTGAAATTGAAGCGATTAAGGATAAGCAAAGGCTACAGAGAGAACTAAAAGAAATGGACATCGGCTTCGATGATTTTGATGAACTCGACTACTGATACTTTAAGGAGGCACACCAGTGCCTCCTTTTTGTCTTAATTAAACACTTTCTCGTTCACCTTGGCGAACACGCTGGGCAATCTGTTGATATTCTTCGGCGATAGTATCACCAAAAACAGGATCATCTTCACCGACATTCCAACGCTTTTCGACTTCCTGCCAGTCATGAAGATTAAAGCTTTTCTCAATTAAAGGTAAAATGGAACGCTCCTCAAACTCCAAATGACGCTTTTGTACTTTGATAAACTCTTCAAGCTGCTCGACAAAGATATGTCGAGGAACAACAGCATCTTGTAAAATCATTTCAACCGTATTGAGAAAAGCGTGAGTTTTGTCTGACAATAGTTCATGCTCTTGCTCCAAATCTTCCATCTCCTGTTTATGGCCGTAATGCTCCGTATAATAGTGATAGAGAATATCTTCTTTAGGGTGATGGACCCGCTCTGAATGATTGGCCATATAGTCGACAATTTCCTTGACCAAGGTATAGTTTATTGGCTGCTCAGTATGCATTTGAGCTATTTTCTTTTTCAATACAGCCAGAAGCCGAACCATATAACTGTGTTCTCTGTGGATCCTTTCCATCATCATGATGACACCTCTTAAGCCTTGTTTTTTATAAGTGTATAAGAAAGCGTTTGAGCGGATATTGACCCTAGTCGAAAATTAACAACGAAAAATTATCTATTCAGTCACATCCACTGACACCGGTAATCGCCAATCAATCTCCGACTTGCCCATGGACTGGAGAAGATGGTTCGCTCGTGAGAAATGTCGGCAACCGAAGAAACCTCGGTGTGCGGACAAAGGGGAAGGATGTGGCGCATCTAAAATATGATGACGTTTACGATCAATAAATCGGCCTTTCTTTTGCGCATGGGCTCCCCAGAGTAAAAAGATAACACCTGATTGATGTTGGTTTATCGCTTCGATGACTCTGTCTGTAAACGTTTCCCAGCCTGTTTTTGAGTGCGAATGCGCTTTACCTTGCTCTACGGTCAAAACAGTATTAAGCAATAAAACCCCCTGCTCAGCCCAATTTTGCAGATACCCATGGGTTGGGATCTCAAACCCCTCAATATCTTGAGATAGCTCTTTGTACATATTTACTAAGGATGGAGGTGGTTTAATTCCAGGAAGAACAGAAAAGCACAAACCATGAGCCTGCTTTGGTCCGTGATAAGGATCCTGACCAAGGATGACGACCTTTATATCACCAAATTCAGTCGCTCGAAACGCATTGAAAACATCTTTGGCGGGGGGATAGACGGCTTTACCTAAAGCCCTTTCAGACTCAACGAAGTTTAGGGTCTGCTGAAAATAATCCTGCTGCTTTTCCGCTCCAATGACATCATGCCACGCAAGTTGCTGGCCCATTGTATTGTTCCTTTTCCAGTTAATGCTATCCTGATTGTCGCAAAAAGTGTCCAAGGAACAAAGCGGTTAACAAGGTGACATTAATGTTTTTGCGGTATCCTATTGTGTCCTTGTCCTGTGACATGTCGGTTTGGCACTGGCATACGAGAAACGCGGGGACGAATATAAAAGGATGTATACGGCATAACTTTATCCTCATGAGTTGCAAGCCTAACTAGGCTATGAAAATTTAGTGCCAATGTTTCAAAACATCAGCTATGTAATTAATGCACTCGAGTCTTTTTGCTTTTTTCTATCTATATTTCATACGCCTAACTCACTCTTATCTTAAACAGCACAAAACAAAAACCAGCTAGGCGGAGCTTAAAGTGTTTAAAAAGCGGCAATCTTACTTATTCAAGAGGCAATGCCACCATCTCTTTATGCTTCTCAAGGTGACAATCACTATGACAAGAGGCCAATTGAGCTTTACCACGTTTGACTTTGAAAGATTCACCCTTTTTAAGCCCTTTTTCCATTTCAATTCCAGAAATAACAACGTGGTAAAATAACCACAAAAAGATCGAAATAAGGCTTTTACCCTTTGTAACAAGAGTAAATAAAACATAATCAATAAAATAAAGCCACTTGAATCAATCCTAATATTATCAGTAATTTAAAATACGCGGCATTTCATTGATTAAAATCAAAGCTAAGAAGACGTCAGTGCGTTATACAGTAGTCAAGAATGAGAATTTAGAAAAAAAACACCAACAAACGATTATTTCGATTAGGAGATAGACATGATCCAAGGGATACAAATTACCAAAGCTGCCAATGACGCACTAGTTAACTCAATTTGGCTGCTTGATACAGAGAAAGGCGAAGCGCGATGTGTTGCCGCACAGACTGAATATACTTGTGATCAAGTGATCGAGACTAGCGATCTCGGTGAGTATGAAAGTCGTGAGGTAACTATTGAAACGGCTCCGCGTATTGAAGGTGGACAACACCTTAATGTTAACGTTCTAAAACGTGAAACCTTAGAAGATGCGGTCGCAAACCCAGAGAAATATCCTCAGCTTACCATCAGAGTTTCAGGTTACGCAGTACGTTTTAATTCATTAACTACAGAGCAACAACGAGACGTCATTGCTCGAACTTTTACAGAATCACTGTAAAGAAACCAAACCATAGGGCGCTTTTACGCGCCTTATTTACCGCACTTCCCCCCAGCAAAAAATATCCATTAATCACTATTCATAATTCATTAATATACTAAACTATCAATAAACAATAATTCATAGGATCAAATGGGGAGTTGGTTTGCATCGTAGTTCAAACTTACGGCCCGCTCTTGGGCTGAGACTTTTTGTTCACCTTGGTACACTCATTACCCTTATCGCAATATCTTTTGGTATTTTGGTGAGCGAGTATCAGGACCAAAAACGTCGGATTCTCGACAATTACTCCGTGATTATGGAGTCAAAAGTGCGCTCTAGTATTGGCGTGTACAACAAGTTTTCTCACTTTGTTTATCAGCAGATTGTAAACAACGAAAAGGTGCTTGAGCTATTAACAGTGGCGTTAAAAGAAAACGGAGTAAAGCGCGACGAGGCAAGGCTCAAGTTGTATCAGCTACTAAAATCTGACTACAAGTTGCTCAGATCTCATAACTTCAGGCAGCTACATTTCCACTTTCCAAATGGTGATAGCTTCCTCAGAGTTCATAAACCCGAAAAGTTCGGCGATAACTTGTTTTCCATTCGCGAATCAGTACGGTTAGCCAACACCGAACAACGTATAGTTGAAGGCTTTGAAGAAGGACGCATTTTCAACGGCTACCGATTTGTTTATCCCATTAACAAAGGACAACAGGCTCTTGGCAGTGTTGAAGTTTCCCTTTCGATGGGTAGCATTGTCGACCTACTGGTCGAGCTTTATCCACAAAATGACTTCCAGTTTATTATTAGTCAGGATGCGGTAGACTCAAAATTGTTTAAGGACATGAAGAATCACTACATCCCAAGTGTTCTAACTGATGGGTATTACTATGACAAAGCTGTGTTTGAAAAACATTTACGAGACGTTAACCACAGAAGCCTCATTGATCAGGCTAAAACCTACAGTAGCAAGCTAAAACCGCAATTTGACAAAAAAGAAAGTTTCTCACAAGCCGTCTCGATACAAGGCAAAGACTACATCATCAGTTTTCTTTCAATCAAAAACTTCAAAGACCAACATGTGGCTTACCTTATCAGCAGCTCTCGAGACAATTTGTTGGGGACTTTACTACAAAACTACGCCACCTACTTTATCCTGATTATCGTTGTGTCTTTGTTCTACATTTGGAATATTTACTCTGAATTTACTCATAAAAAAGAGCTAACTTACCTATCAAGTACCGATTTTTTAACTAAGCTTTCAAACCGAAATACCTTTACTGAAAACATACAGTTTGAACATGCTAAGTCGAAAAGCTTTAACACGACATTCAGCGTGATCCTGTTCGATATTGATCACTTCAAGAAAATCAATGATGAACTTGGACACAATGCAGGGGATGATTGCCTAAAAGAGCTCAGTGAACTCGTCTCAAAAAAGGTCAGACATACAGACACATTAGCAAGGTGGGGAGGAGAAGAGTTTATCATCTTACTCCCTGAAACACCGGAAGAGAGCGCGTTAAAAGTTGCCGAAGCGATTAGAAAAGCCATTGAGTCAAACGCCTTTTCACTAAATCGTACTGTCACCGTGAGTTTAGGGGTTGCAGAAATTACCCCGGACGACAGCAATGTGGATATGGTCATAGCCCGAGCTGACGAGGCATTGTATGCCTCAAAAGAAGCGGGAAGAAATAAGGCAAAAGCATGGTCTAGCTTAAACGTTAATAATTAGACACTCATAATCGACTCATGTAATAATCCAGCGTTAATTCTGCATAAATAATTAAAATCAGCTTAATCTTTTGTAAGCGAAACTTAATTACCTTATTTATTAATAGGGATGCTATTTTTAGAGCTAAAAATCAAAGTATTGTGATTTATTATTTAATAATTGAGACCTTATGCATATTTTATATTCTTGACTTGTTTACTCAGGTAAATGAAATGCCCTACCTTGTTGTAACATTTTAATAACAAGGAACGTTTATCATATGAAATTTTCATCTCTCCTATTGTCTTCATTGCTACTATTAAGTTCGTCAGTCTGTGCCAATACCACCACTTATGTCTATTGTGGCCCGTCTGATGGTGGTCGTGATTGGGATTGGCTGTTAGACCATGATGATAACTACGTCACCATAAAAGGACAGTGGGCGCGTATAACTGAAGCAAGTGGTCGTTACTTTAAAGTATTCAGAGTAAGTGAAGAATTATGGCTACAAAAATCTCTGCAATGCCCTGCTGGATATAATGTTCAACCTGCAGATAGTGGCACCTCTCGATGGGAAATTTTTGAAATCATACGTGCTAATGGCTCAAGCTATTTTATCAATGGATATAGGACCTATTATTTCCAAGGTCAAGTAGAATCTAATTTCCAACTCAGAGTCTAGAAGTAATATTAAATAAAACCAAGATGATTCAATTTATTAAAAATTGATCGGTAGGACAATTTAACTCATTATAGCCTCATGCAAAAATAAAAATAAGAAGGTACTTATGTTGAAAAAAACTATCCTATTGCTTGCTATCACTCTTTTTTCTTCTACCACTGCGCTAGCCAGTATAAGCTGTCCATTGGGTCAAGAGTTGGTTTGTGGTATCTACAATTGTACTTGTGTGGACATTTAGATTGCCAAATTAGAAAGTAATAACATGAAACCAATGGGCTATGTAATTAAACCTTAGACTGTTGGTTTTTTTCATCTCCATACTACTAAAAAACAATCCAGGTAATTAATAATCTGTCTTATTAAAAAATTAATTATAAAAATGAAAACACACTCTCTCATTAGTTTATTTTTTCTAGTATCTAGTGTAGATGCTCAAATTCCAACGTCTTGGAAACAAATCTCTTTGGGTAGCAGCCATACCTGCGCGCTATCAACCTCAAATGAGCTCTACTGTTGGGGAAACAATTACGCAGGCCAGCTAGGTGTTGGCTTGTCAGATGTTCACAGTGTAACAAGACCAAGCTTGGTCAGTCTATCTGAAGACACAAGGCAGCTTAGCCTAGCAGGCGCCCACTCTTGCGCCCTATCCACACAGGGCAATATTGCTTGTTGGGGTGACAATATGCGTTATTTACTTGGTCCAGGCTCTTATCGGCGCTTCGCTCCAAGACCGTTGCCGAGTCAAGCCTCAGCACTGGCGTTATCTATGGGAAGCAGTCATGCATGCTTAATCAAAGACAATAATGCAGCGCAATGCTGGGGGGATAACTTCTTTGGCCAACTTGGCACAGGCCGAACTCGACGTGAACTAACTCCTACCAATGTGGTGGAACCCTCTCCTTTAAGCGATATCCAAGTGGGAGAGAATTTCACATGCCTACAAACTCAATCCGGACAAGTAAAATGCTGGGGAAACAATTACTTTGGTCAGCTTGGGATTGGTTTTCCAACCAATCAGTCCAAAGATAATCAGTCTTACATGCTCCCTCAATTGGTTGAACTCGGTCGAGCTTCATCAGAAATTGCAACTGGTGAGCACTTTGCTTGCTCGCTACTGGATAATAAGCAAGTCAAATGTTGGGGTAATAACCAATCCGGTCAACTGGGAATAGGCAGTCAAACAAACAAAGCACAGCCGACAAGCCTAACTTTCTCAGACGATGTGGAAACGCTGGCGCTCGGTAAACAGCATGCCTGCGCCATACTGCAAAATGGTACACTGCAATGTTGGGGAGACAATCAATACGGGCAGCTAGGTATTGGCAGCCGTGACAGTCAAACCACCCCAACCACAGTCGCACTTGGCCAAAGTGCTAAACAAATATCACTGGGCGACAAACATACTTGCGCTCTATTAGCCGATGACTCCCTCAAATGTTGGGGCGACAATATACAAGGTCAATTAGGCTTGGGTCATAGAGAGCTAAAAGCCACCCCGCATAGTGTTAATTAAAAAAGGAGGCTAAGCCTCCTTTTTCAGCAAGGCCTATCAATTAAGCGGGAACAAACTGCATGCCCATCACCCAATCAGAAACCTTTACAAAATTTAGCGTGTCCACATTGTGCTTTTTAAACGCCCTAACCACTTTTTCATGCACCATAATATGCGGGTAATCACTGTATTTAGGCATAAAGACTAAACGCTCACTTTCTGGCATCGCATTAAGCTTATCGTCATCTAGATAATATTCATCTATGGTATGTCGTGTATCATCTGGGTCAAAATCATCAATATCACACTTTTCCAGATTTAATACATCCATTTTTTCAAAAACATTAAATACCCAATAGCCGTCATGAAACTTATCATTATCATCCACAATAACCGCCGGATAAGCTTGGCAACATGGATTATCGATATTGCCCAAAGATTGCTTTATTACATCGGAAAAGACTGGATAGGTTGAATCTAAATGCGCTTGCTTAATAGGGCGAGAAATACCTCTCGCGCGATCTTCATCGCGATAGCCATTTTCAAAAAACATTGGCTCACCGCCAGTGAGCTTGGTGTACTCATAGTCTCTCATAGCCGAATGTTTTTGCGGTTTTAGATACAGGGTGTTTTCATCATAATGCTCAAAAACAATATAGTATTGACTGTTATATTGACTCATCGTCCTACCTTAGGTGTCCATCTTGTACTTTGGTATGTAATGGTTTTTTTATTCCATCGTGTGCCGCTGTTTAGTTCAAACTTACCAAAAATAATAAAACGCCCAACCCTTGATGCTAAAGTAAGTGAGTAATACTTTATTAAGCGAGTTAGAAATACGCTAAGACTTATTTACACCAAATACCAAGGAGAGATCCCCCTTTGCATTCGAAATTTAGTTAAGCAAGCATACCGATTAAAAAACATTGAACTCATCGCCGACATGATATTCACTCGCTTTAAAAAAGCGAATACCTTTAACATTATACTTTTTAAAAATATCGACGACTTTTTGATGAAAGAAAATCTCTCCTGTTGTTGTATTGCCAACCTGAAAAATTAAGCGTTCGTTTTCGGGGATTGCATCGAGCACATCTTCTCGAAACCGGTAATTATCCATATCGGGTTTAATACCAAAACCATCAATTTCTGTGGTTCCATCCCCTGGCATAAAAAATTGGCTTCTTTTAAAATCAACACAATCTAAGCGTTGAAATGTATTCAGTGCCCAGAGCCCTTCAACTGCATTATTGTTCTCATCTTGAATAATTGCTGGAAAAAACTGACTGCCATAGAGGCCATCTTCAAGCAGCTCTTTAAGTTTGGCTGTAACCACAAAACTCGGAACGTCAAATGCTATTACGTAATCTTGCTGCAAAAAGTCCACATTATCATTATCAGAGACAAAGGTAAGTGGTTTTATACCAAAGTTAAGCTTTTCAAAATCCCAATGAGTATTGGCCGTATATTGAGTTGGTGTTAAGTCATTATCATACTCTTCAAAATCATCATCAGAAAAAATAATGTAATAAGACTCATCATAAATATTCAAAATCAACCACCATTATTAATACATTACTATCAATATGAATTAGATAAACTCCATTCCGAATTTATATTGACTTACTTTTAAAAAATTTATATTTTTTATATTATTTTTATTAAAAATATCCACAACTTTTTTATGAACGAAAATATTGGTAACATCTGTATTATCCATTACAAATAAAAGCCTATCCTCTTCAGGGATATTATCTAATATTTCTTTTGATAAATAAAAAGATTTTATAGATGGTAGGACACTAATACCACTCAAAGATTTTACCCCACCAGGATAAATAGCTACTGATTTTTCTCGATCCCAACAGTCCAGTGGCTCAAAAACATTTAAAACCCATACATCATCTCTTATTCCTTTATCTTCACCCTTTACAACCGCGGGATAAAACTTAGCTCCATATAAGCCATTTTCTAATTGAACCTTTAGCTTATCCGAAACAACAATACTACCTATTGGAAAAAATACTTCATACTCTCCATTAGCAAAGCTAAGATCTGGCGTTTCAGTGGTAAATATTATAGGTCTGTGCCCAAAGTCAAGCTCTTCGGAATCATAGTTTCGTCTTGCTGAAGAATCATCAGGTTCAATGTCGTACTCCTCATAATCTGGGTTTGCAAACAATAAGTAATAATCTTCATTGTAATCTTTCATGCTACCTACCAACTTCCAATTTATAAGGGACTTGTTTAAAACTGCTAAACTTTGCATGATCTACGTCTCGATTGCAAACTATTGATTCACCGACACTATATTTTGAAAACAAAGCTGGACCTGACGTTTCTCCACCGCAGCCGGGTTCATTTTTTTCAAAGGCTCTATAAGCCTTTGTTAAAGGTATTTCAAAATTACTAATTTTTGTAAGAACAGAACGGCTATATAAGCTGATATACTTTCTAACCGTTTTCTCATTACCTGTTGCACAGTTATCCTCTAATTTTTTAGTTGCCTTCCTCAGCATGTTTGCAATATGTTTATGGTAGGATTTAGGGTGATCATCATCACTATCATTAGTATCAACAAACCCGGGATGGTTACCACGATGAACCTGCACTCTTAAGTAACAAGCAGCATCCATTTCATTCGGTAACGCTACTAAGTTTTCTCTTACGTTGATATCATATCCATAACTAACTAATTCTTTGTCTTTTTTGGATTTAATGAAGCCTTGTTGGGACAATAAATGATGTACCTGCATTTTTATCCCGTGATTGATAGGATGATTTGGATCTTTTTCAGCTGGATCCAATACAACTTCTCTATATCCCATTTTGCACCTTAAATATACTCTAACGTGCCCCGTTTATAACGTGGCGTTTTATGTTGATTGGAATGACATAATCGGCAGCTCGCATCCCGTTTAACCGCTTTCTTTTTGGCAGTCATGGTTGTAACAGGCTTGCCTTTAAATTTCCCAAGTGGGCGTTTAACCAGTTTTTCCGCCAGCTCTTGATAATCGGCCAGCACATCAATTAAGCTCTCTACCGCTTTAATAAATGAATCTAGTGCTTTGGCAGCATTTCGAATCCCTTTCACTTTTTTCGCTCCTCCAGCCAAGCGAGCAACCAAGGTGGCAATGCGAGCCGCAGCGCCTGTACCTAGAGTAAAAATCGCCAGAACTATGGTAAGCACCAGTTCAAGGAGTAAGTAAGTACCTGCTTTGCCGCCGTAGTAGAAATAGAAATTGGGCGGAATAGCCTCTAGCATTAAAGACAGGTAGGTTACATACGTGAGAATCGTATCGTGGTCTTCGATAATGGCCATGGCTCTAGGAAATTGCTCATGTCCCTTAACTTCCATCGCCCACTCAGGATCAAGCTCCATTAATACGGTATCAACAAAGGTTTGAACCGCATCGACATCACCATCAGAAATTTTCTGCGGAAGCGCTAAAATTGTCTGGCGATGTTTAGCGATACATTCTAACTTTCGCACCACATCTTGGCTTTCAGCATACAACTGACCCACTTCTTCAATGGCCTCATCGACTGATTGGAAAACGCTGTCTTGGAATGAATCAAACTCTCTACCTAAGGTTTCTAATACCCAAGTCGGATTGTTAAGCTGCCCCTTTTCATTAAGCATGGCCTTAGTGATAGTATTGAATTTATCGGCCGAATAAATCGCCAGCTTATCAACCACAGAAGAAGACAAATCTGAAATGGTGTCGGCGGCATCCCCCCAAAAACTGGGCGATAGCATATCAACGATATCCGCCCCCCAAGCTTTAGCGCCGTCAATCACGCCATCACCTAGAGTCCAATAACCCTTTTCATCCCATTGCTGTCGAAAGCCTTGCATATCATCGACCAGTGTGTTGTAGGCACCATCTAGACTGGCCTCTACGCTTTCTTGAATATTACTGATCTGCTTTTCTATACCCGGCTCACCAACAAAGTCAAGGGTGACGGTATTGGTATTGGGTTTTAGAGTATTAAATACCGCCACACCGCCTTCAATTTGTTGGGTTTCATTGGCCAACTCAATACTTTCAGATTCGGTGCTGCGAGCAGGTAACGCATTTAGCGCAACATTCTCTTCATGTAATACAGAATTGGTCGTCACGGTTAGATTTTGCGCGTAAATCGGAGTCTGCCAACGGTCTGAATATATCGCCCGTACTTTAATCCACTTTTGCTCCTCAAGGTCGATTTTGGGCAGGGTATTGACCACCACTTCTATGGTGCCCGCTTCAGCGGAGTAGATATTGTCGGCTGCTTGAATGACAGACACGCCTAAAGTATTGCTCATCAATTGCTGCGACTTATCCTCTAAACGAGTAAAAGCTTGCGCCAATTTATCCGATAATGCCTTGGTATAAGTGTCTATAGTTTTGATGTGCTTGGCGTAAATATCGGCGGAAAGATAGACATAGTTGAGGCGACTGGCTTCTTGTTGCAGCGACTCGATACGACTTTTTACCTTGCCAAGCAAGCTCTCAATCTCGCTATTAAGTAGGTTTTTGGTTTGCTGCCACGGGTACTCATTAAGGAAGGTTTGCGGGTTACCTTTACCCCTTGCGCGCATGTACGCCAACATGCGATCTGTGGTTTCATGCTTAGGTAAACGAAACAGCACCGACAACAGCTCACCTTCTTCTACCACCATAGGCAGAGCTTGGACTAATAGAGCGTCATAGCTTGCATCGGCCAAACTCTCGATGCCCGCCACTAAAGACTCAGCCAAGAGATTATATTTAAAGTCTGGATGGCGCAGCGCAAAGTGAGATTGGGTTTCCGCTTTCACCATCTCGGCAAAGTAGCGATCGGCGGTGAGACTTTTGCCCATGGTGCCCCAGCCTTCCACAGGAGGCGCGACGCGATTCGGGTGCCAAAATAGTTGCTGGCCTTTAGACACTGAATCAAAAAATTCATCGTCTAAGAAAGAAGGAAGATAATAAGGGTTGTCAATCCGAACGGGTCGGACGATATAATCATCAACACTTTCTTGAGCAACAATTTTTATTTGCCCAGGTTTTAACCCTGACACCTTACTTTTGCCCGCCATATCAAAAACGCCGGCAGACACAGGCATTCCCGAGGGCTTGGTGATGATAAATTCGGCATTTTTTAACAAAATGCCATCTGGGTAGCGGGCTTTTACATAAACGGTATAGGTACCTTCGTCTTCTTCGGTTACCGTGACAGGCGGGTTTTGTACCCCGCCCAAACACATGGTGTTGGCTTTGTTCATCGTCATTTGGTCAGACAAGCGAGCAACACCTTTACCTTCAATAAGCACATTGGGCGAGGCGGAAATAAACTCGGCTTCTGCCTCTATGGTGCCAGAAGAGACCCCTTTTTGATCGCCGTCAGCATCGCCCGTACTTTTGGCAAATTTACTGCCTTTGAGCGCAATACTGTTACCACCATCAGCGGTAACTGTGGTTGTGCCATCAACCAAATCCGCTGATTTGGCATTGTTGCCGTAAGGGATAGGCACAACAGCGGGCCCAATGGTCGTCAAACAGACGTCAGGTAAGGTTGCATTTGCCTCACCACCAGAGCCCTTATGAACAATACTTAGTCCGTTTGCATTGATAGTAACAGACATGATTACTCCTTGATTCGCTAAACCGACCTAATTTAAGGTGATTTTTTCGCCTCGGATCTTGTTCGATTTCTGGGCATTGGTGGTTATATAGTCGGCTTTAGTGGTAATGCGACCATCGTTTCCACTGAGTTTAGTTTTGGCTGAACCAGAGCCTATGACGACTTCCTCTTTGCCTTCGAGTATCACGCGTTCAGCACTTATGATTAGCTCCTCTTTTGCCATCAATGAGAAATAGATATCCCTGACAATAGGGGCCGATAGATCGCCCTTCATAAATTCAATTCGGCAATCAAGTTGGTTATCTATTGCCATATTGATTTGAGCACGAGTAAAAGGCCTACCTATGGGGGCAAGCACAGGCTCTTGACTCGGGTTGCCTTCAAAATCGATGCTTAGATGATTGTTATCAGAGTGAATGCTTTTGATGTGCCCAATACGAGCGGAAATTCGTTTGCTCGATGAGGTTTGTGATGCCATTGCGAATGTTCCATATCAAACTTGAATCATTTGGCCAATATACCAGCGGTCAAAAGAACAGCACACCAAGCTTAAAGCAAACACCTCCGACGCATTAACTAGCCACAAATAAAAAAGTACAGATAAAAATACAACAAGATAAAAATAACGCCGATCCAACTAGTGTTTTTACCTAAATAAGCAGTCAAAAAACCTTTACTTGTTGTGATATGGATCTCAATAAATAATTGAAATAAATAAACGACATATAGTTGAAAAAGTCTATTGATATACCAGAGTGATACAAAGACGACTTTATTCACACAGGCGGTTTAAGTCTTTAGTATCAACTTCTGTCTAATTAGGCTACATTGAGTTATTCATTCCTATTTTTCAACATTAGTTATGTTACTTGAAGGCATTGAAACTTTGCTGGTTTTGAGCAAAGCCAAAACCATGAGTCGTACGGGAAGTTTGCTGTATATCAGCCAATCAGCAGTCAGTAAACGGATTGCCAATTTAGAAAAGAAGCTGGATAAAAAGCTGATTGAGCCTTGCGGCCGTTCAATAAAGCTCACCGCAGATGGACAGGCTTTGATCGACAGCATTGGCCCTTCATTTAACGAGCTGCGCGGCCTTATTTATGAACAGCAAACGCTGCAAGATACTTCATGGATAACTCTAGATAGCTCCAAGTCTCTGATTGCAGGATATCTTGGCAAAACCATCGCGGATTACTTAAAACACGATGCCTTTTTGACCATAACTACCAACCACACACCGCGAATTGTTGAACATGTCAAATCGGGTAAAGCCACATTGGGCCTATGCGCTGGATTAATGCCCGCCCATCATGGCCTACTCACGTTCCACTTAGCTGATGAGCCTTTTGCGATAGTGTATAATAAGCCGTTAAATAAGCTGCCCGAGACCATCATTACCAATGATTTAACCAATCCATCCAACAGTTATCAGCGACAAACCCTAGATAAGTTTAATATCACACCAATTATGGAAATGGACGCTTATACTGCCGCCGCTCAGCTTGCTCTGGGTGGAACCGCGCCCGCGCTTATACCTAACTCTATTATCAAAACCTTAAGCATCTCAGAAAAGTATTGTTTTCGTTTTGCTGAACTGGCGCATCTTATCCGTCCCATCCATATTTGTGTCAGACAAAATGTGTATCAATCGCCACGAGTTAAAACATTGATAGCAACCATTGGTGATGCTGTTGCCAAAGCAGTTTAAGTGCCATCACCATGGACATAGTTATCACCAAAGGTCGAATCCATTTTTGCCCTTTTGTTACTACCACTTTCGCGCCAAGACGTGCCCCGATAAAACCGCCAACGGCCATCACTAAACCAAGTTGCCAAATAGGCAAGCCAGCAATTATAAAAAACAGCAGCGCAGCAATATTAGAGGTAAAGTTGAGCACCTTAGTTCGAGCAGTCGCCGCAACCAAAGAAAATTGCCCAATCACCACAAAGCACACGGTAAAGATGGAACCTGTTCCGGGGCCAAAAAATCCATCATAAAAACCCACACCACCACCCACACACAAGGCAAACATTGCCTCTGATATCTTTGCTTCACCCGAGTGTGCTTTAGCTTTAGGCATGAGCAGGAAGTACAAGGAAATAGCCAAGAGTAAAATGGGAATTAAACTGGTCAGAATACCTGCATCAACATACTGTACAGCTTCAGCACCAATTGCAGCGCCTATAAAGGTGCAGCCAATAGCAAGGCGCATTTCTTTGAGGCTCACAATACCGTTGCGAACAAAGTACCAACTCGCTGAGAAACTGCCAAATGAGCTTTGCAGTTTATTGGTCGCCAGTGCCTGAGTTGGGGGAACGCCCGCTGCAAGTAACGCTGGCAAGGTGAGTAATCCTCCCCCGCCAGCCATAGCATCAATAAAACCAGCCGCAGTAGCGACCAAAAAAAGTAAGGTTAATATTTCAAATGAGATGTCCATATCGAGAGCTTGTTAATTAGCAATTGATAATAAACATATCACTCTATTTCAGACACACATAAGGAAAGCTTAGATATTAACCTATTCCTTTTTTTCATGATTAATTGAAAGCAAAATTGTGCTCTGACTTATCCTTGAGCAGGTTCGAAGCTTTGGGTGGTACCAAAACATCAAGAGAGGGTTTATTGGCCACTTGGGCAACACAAAAAACTCAAGAAAGCCGCTGAATATAAAGTATGACTTTCTTGAGCGACATGTTTTAACCTAATGACTAAACCATCTGAACTGATTTTTGGTCAGCGCCTGCATTAAAGCGGACCAATACAGCTAATCCAGGTAAGGTCGCAATGGCAACATATAAGCCAACGTATGCAGAACTTAACAACATCGCTTCTGTTACTATCAGCGGCGTGAGACCACCAAAGATCGATAATGCAATGTTATAACCAACTCCTAACCCGGTAGTTTGGTTGGCTGATTGCTGCCATAACAGCGCAGCTAAGTTACCTAAAATGATCGCAGCCAATGCACTAATACCAAACACAGCTATGGCTTGCCAGATAAATTTACTAGAATCAAGCAGCACAAACAAAGGTATCGCCGCCAACAGCATAAACAGCGCCCCAAATTTAAACGCTTGTTGTGGCGAAGAATATTTGTCGACGAGAAAAGAAAATACAAGCAACAACAAAACAAGTAACGATGAATTTATCAACGCAAGATTTTCGATACCCATGGCTTTGCCCAAAATGCCGCTGGCTAGGTTCTGTACATAGAACACCACAGCACCAAGAATGGATATACAAAACACTTTGGCAATGATCTGACAACTAGACTTACTGGCCACCGCTTCTGCTTTAGGCAATTCAGGTAGAGAAAGACGTAAATATAAGCTTACAATGATATTTGCTACACCCACTAACAGTGGTACTCGCCATCCCCAATCACTCATCTCTTCTGTGGTTAAGTAGTGTTCTAAAGCTGCAACGATAACAAGGGAAATGATCACACCCACAATGGAGCTCGCGACAATCAAACTGCTCACTCGTGAACGTTCTGACTTCTTCGCATCGTAGAGAAGGTAATTGATTAGGGTTGGGTATTCACCACCGAAGCTAAATGCTTGAATCATTTGGAAGAACAAGAATACAACCACAATGTACTGCCCCACACTATCCACGGGGACAAACGCCATCGAGACAGTTGCTAAACCCGTCAATAGGTTACAAAAAACCAATGCCCGTTTACGACCATATCTGTCGGCATAGCGACCAATGACGACACCGCCAAAAGGTCGGATCAAAAAACGTAAAGCAAAGACTCCCCACACCACCAGTTCTGAGTGTTCAATGCCTTGGGTGGCAAATAGCTGGGAAATGTACATAGATATCGATGCGAATACAGCGATATCATAAAACTCCATGGCATTACCAAGGACAGCACTGGAGCGCTGCTTCCAAGTAAGTGACATTCTGTTTTACTCCTCTATAAGTTCTAATTGATTTCCATCGGGATCTGAACAGAAAAAGTAACGGAAACTACCTAGCCTAGCGTTGTAAATAGTAGTAATGTTAGTGACTTCCGATAATTTTCTATGAAAGGCTTCAAGATCATTGACTCGCAAAGCAAAGTGGGTGATGCCCACTCTTTTTAGCGCGATCAAAGATTCAGGAACTGGGGCTGAAACATCCCCACAAAAATGAAAAAGCTCGATTCTCGAGCCTTGGTTTTCCAACATATGAATGGTGACCTGCTCATCCTGATAACTTCGTTCAAGCTGATAACCAAGCAATGCATAGAAATCTTGGCTAGCGACTAAATCACTAACCGTTAACGATACATGATGAAACTGTCCAGACACGCGACCGTCACTCCATGTTCCACCAATTTTCTAAAGAAGACCGAATCAGGCTGAGATTCACAGCCAAGTTTGCATTTGATGATATAGATTCGTCGAGCCTCTTCTGTCTCTTTACAACCGCGAAGTAAAGCCACCTCTTGAAAGGTTTTCATCTCAAGAAAGTAACGCACACTGGTCAGTTCATCGTGCGTCAGCATCAAGTTGCCAAACACATAAGGTTTGTTTTCAGCGTCATTCGACTGAGTTGAATTGGCTACCGACAAACTATCGATAGAGATCTGTATTTGTTTATCGCTCCAGCATTCAAGCGCAAGGTGGTTAACCTTAGGGCGAAACGCAATCGCCTGACTGACCACATCGCACGGCAAGGGCGTAATTGGCAAAGAGATAGAGAGGATGTCGTACTGCGAGCCCTGATTCGTCACAATATCAACACGGTTATGGCTGGCTTTGGCCGACTCACGGAAATTTTGGGCTCCCTGACTGTTCCAAAGATTAATCCCCGGTCTGAGACGCGAATGGAGGTTTTTGTACAGCTCATCGCCCCAATAAGCCAGATGCCACGAGTAGTTGGTCGATACGGTCTTCACTTGCTCCAACTGAGTATCTACTCGAGAAAAAGACACCGTCTGGTCGACTCCCATGTATTCAATATAGCGTTTGAATACATGGCACATCGCTTCCATGTCCGCGTTACGTACATCCACAACTGTTTAACATTATCAATAAAACAATATGCGCATAATACACTATAAGTTTGGTTTTGCTACTGAATACAAGAATATAGATTTTCCCGCTGCGAAAGCAGCGGGCTTGATTGAATGAAGATCTAGTTAGGTTTAACTGAAGTAACATTGAATGGTTTGCGTAACCAGTAATCTAGGCTCACGTATCGGCCGCCACCGTAGAAAAACAGCACCATCAACATAACAAAATAGGTTGCGGCAAACTCCATCCCATTATTGAGCATCACAGGATCGCCAAGTTCTGTAATATAGTTGTATCGACCGGGAAAGTTAGCAGCTAGCCATTCAATAAACCCGTTCAACCGCACACTTGCTTCCATGCTGCTAGTAGCAATAGCGTCCCAACCATGTTTCCAATGCACCATGGCGCTGGCAACGCTCATCAAAAAGATCATTGGAATGGCCATCACTCTGGTAAAAAGACCCAAAGCAATACAAATACACCCGACCACTTCAGTCGCGGCAGCAAGAAATGCCAGAAGCTCAGGAAAAGGAAGGTTTAAGCCACCATCAGCCGCAGGAGCGCCAAACCAAGCAACTGTGCCCGAGAATCCCAAAACTTTAGAGCGAGCACCGACAAAGATAACCGGGATAAGATAAAGACGAATAGCAAGTAAGACAAGATAATCATACCTTTGACACTTTTCCACTAAGCCATCGAACCAATTAAGAGCTGACTTAATCATAATTATTCTCCTGAAAATTGGACCTTAATAAGTCCTAATTCACTAAAATTTTGCACCCACTCCATCGCGTTAAATCTGATATTGCTGTGATTAACCCTTTGCTGTAATTGAGCTGATGTTAAATCAGGTTTATTTATCAGCATTTGAATCAGAGCGATATCTATATCTCTTAACCTTTGAGAAACAACATGCTGCTCTTGGTTGCGAAATACGCCGTAAAACACACTATGACGGTCCGTGGTTAAAAATGTCACTGAGTCTTGATGAAGTAAGAAAGGGACTTGAGTGAGCCTCAAAGTTGGATTGACTTGTAAGCTGTCGCTTTCTGTTACTTCCTTTCGAGAAAGCTCAGAAAAATTGTCGCTTACAGCGTCGATCTCGACACAAAAAGTAACCCATTCATATTCAAGTAAGGCTAAATGTTGCAATGACACAGTTCCCGAACTGGCACCTTCATCTTTCTGCAAAAACTGTACAAATTCGCTTGCTATTTGGTGAAATTCAGCCTCAAAGGCAGCATGTTTAGCCACAAAGCCATCAATCATTTGCTCAAGTTGTAGATGCGAAAACTGCGCTGAAAAAAGTGGGAAGGTGTTAGTCACCACACCAAAAACATTATCGCGAATGAATTCGCTGTATCGACAGCCATCGCTTTGCTCGTTTGGCAAACGTATCATTGCCGATAAACGCTCGGTTTGAGCCAACATTTGGCTAGGAGGATTAAGCATTAACTCCCCCCTTACAAAGCCCTTCGAGCGTTTGACCAAATTCCTGTATTTCGCCATGAATACTGCGCAATTCTTCAGCGAGTACCAGTAGGGATGGCATATTTTGATCCCGCTCTAGAAGCAAAGGTTTACTACCGTGAACACCATAGGTGTAGCGAGCTAAATCCAATACTTGATCAGGAACTGACGCTCCATGTGTATCGAGCAAAAAACCATCTTTTTCTTTAAGATGACCAGCAATATGACAATAACGTATCGCCTCACTTGGTAAGCTATTAAGCATGTTGTAAGGGCAATAACCATGATTGTGACTGTTTACAAACACATTGTTGATATCCAGCAACAGCTCGCAGCCACTTTTATCGCAGATCTCAGCGATAAACTCTCCCTCGGGCATTTCATCGCCATAACTGTGGTAATAAGAGATATTTTCCAGCGCAATTGGCCGCTGAACTAAATCTTGGACCCGCTGAATACGTTCAACTAAATAAGCAATATTCTCTTTTTGTCTTGGTATCGGTAGTAACTCATACAAATAGCCTTGACTGTCTCTCGAAAAGCTCAAATGCTCGCTGTATATCTCGATATTAAACTCATCGAGGAAATTCACGACATCTCTTATAAAAGGTTCATTTAAAGGCTGGCAATCACCAATAGATAAGCTGAGCCCATGAGCAACCAAAGGGTATTTTTGCGCAATATCTTGCAACTGTTCGCGCTTCAAACCGCCGATATTCATCCAGTTCTCTGGCGCTAATTCAAGAAAATCAATATCAGGATGTTCAGGTAGCTTGCACAGCAAATCAATATGTTCACTGCGCAGCCCTAGTCCTTTTGACGTATTGGTTATTGTCCGCATACGCCACCTGTGATTTTGCTTTGAGTTAACTTGATGGTTTCATAAGAAGGATCAATCCCCTCTCCCGTCACACCACATTTACCATCACGGGCTCGTACTAAGCGGCCTTGTGGGTTACTTGTTAATTCTTGCTTTTCAAAGCGTTTTTCGGTGCCACATTTACCCGCTGCACATTTCCCGCCATGCTCTGATTTAGATTGGGCTTCAACCGGAGCTTCCGGCGAAGTATCGGCAAAGACCATACCTGAGTTGAGAGTAATAACCGATGTTATAGCAATAGAGAGAACGAGTTTATTGTTCATTGGATAACTCCTTAGCTGCGCTCATGGGATAACTAGATAAATCGTGCCCCGCAATCACCTGACCTTTGTAATACTGTTTCACTACCTTGATCGATTCAGGTTTGAGCTTAAGACCCAGTCCCATCCAATGATTGAGGACCAAAAGTTTGGGGTTAACTTGTGCGGCGATTTTGCCAACGATTGAGGGCTTAGCATGCAAAAATGACGACACTTCATCGGCTTGTTCGTGAATCGCTAAAGGCATCAAAAGAATATCAGCCCCTTTAGCAAACTCGACAAAATCCGGATTGCTGCCATTTTGATCCGCAGAAATTACCATTACCCCTTCTTCGCTTTCAATACGATAGGCTAAGCAAGGAACATCACCATGGGGAATGCCGAGCGCATAGATAGTCAGCCCATCTTGCTGGTAAACTTTGGTTCCTTGTGAAAATTTGTAGGGTACGTCTGTGATAGTGACGGGAAATAAGCCATCACTACCATCAAACAAACCATTGAGATAGGCGTAAGCACCTTTATCACCATCAAACAATGCTTTCATATAACCAGTCATACTAGGAAAAGCAGAACCGGCTTCAGGCCCAGCAATATCTAAAGGATCTTGGCGATCAAAAAAGTAACCACCTTTAAGCAGTGCTGGCACATCAGCAACGTGATCGGTGTGAAAATGAGTTAGACCGAGAAAATCGAGATCCTCAAGCTTACCGCCAGCTTGACCAAACCTTAGGTAAACTCCGCCACCAGCATCTATCATCACTTGTGACTTTCCCTTCCACCAGATAAGTTCACCGGAAGAAGCGCGAAGATCGTCGGAAATAGGTCCACCAGATCCAAGCAGTTGAAGAGTAAAATTTTTATCGAGCGGTTCGAGAGAAAGAGCGTAACTATTCACTGAACCAAGAGATAACCCCATCGCCAGTATCAAGGCTTTTAAAGGCTTTTTCATATCAGATACCTATGAGTGACATTTATTATTTCTCTTCTTTGGGTGAGCAGCCAAAGAAGCAACAAGGGCAGGAAAAACGAGCTGTTTTTGATGTCCGTCAAAGTACTCAACTAAGATATCTAATAAATGAAGTTAAGAATATCTAGATATTCTTAATTATCGTTTAGATAAACTGAACAAAATGAAATATATTGAGTGACCAGCATCTAGATACAAAACTGATTGCATCGAGTGGCGCCAAAGCTTTCGCTGCTTCTTCTAGCAGGTGGGAATAAATCACTATTATCCAAAATATGAGTAGTCAAGTAGCGGGCATATACCCGCTCATTTAGATAATGGATTGGTTTACCAGACATTTGATGATGCTTTTACTAGAATCAGTTGTATTTTTAAATAATCCATTATTAAAAAGAGCGTTATTAATTTAACGCTTCTTTATAAACAATAGACTTATAGTTGGTTTTATTGCTTTTCCTATTGACAACATAAAACAAATAATAATAATCAAAACTAAAAATAAAACCTATAAAAACAATGTCTTTTAAAATTTTTCTCGTCTCGATAGCCAACCTTTTTACTACAATAGTTATGCCTTTAGGAATGACCTTGACAATTTTCTTTATGTGTCAGTATATAGGTATTGGCGATCCCTATTTTTGGACGATCGATTGTATTGTTACAGCTATATTCTACATATTGTCTGGTGTAATAAGCTGTTACCTGTTGGAAAAATTTACAGTTAACCATAACTTTCTCTATTTATTCTGCCTAATCAATATATTTTCAACCTATATTTTATATGTATCTACTGATAGCTTTACGGCTCATTTTAATGAACCTGATATCTATATCTATTTCCCATTTATTTCGCTTGCCCCACTCTATGCCTTAGGTGTTTATCTGCAAAATAAAAAACCGAACTTAAAATAGACCTTTTATTAACAACATGGTTATTTGTTAATCGTCTTAGATAAATGAATACTATCAATCAAACCCTCTAAATCCGCAGTACAGGTCACTATTGATTCAACAATCGTAAAATTAATACTAATCAATAATTTAAAAAACATATTCGCATAACAAGCCATTTACTGTGTGAATGGTGTCGCAATTATGAAACACCAAACCTGCATATGAGAAGATCTGCATATAGACCTTGGGATGAACTTTACTCCCAACCAATACAGCATGGAGATCAGATTATGACTTTTGATAGCGTTGTCGTTCTAGACAGTAACGATGTAATCAAAAAGGCAGGTGAAAGCAAGCTTAACTTCAATACTCTGTTTCAAGTTCCAGCAGAGAATGTTCATCAGGCAATTGAAATGGCACAAGTTTTTCAAGACGCTATCAATGGTGACACGCTAGAGTTTAACTTTGACCAAGCACTACAGCTTGTCAAAGAGCACAAAGAAATGGCGGTCACTGGCACAATAAACCAGTCAATCGTAAAGCAAGATAATCAAGTGTCGGCCATGGTCGATGATGTCATGAACCTACTTGATACTGTTGTGGGTGTTTACCTAGACAAAGAAACGCCAACCTATGAAAAATTCAAAAATACGATTGAGCAAGGCTTTACGAACCTCAATGAGCAAAAAGAAAGTTCTTGGATTTTCTGGAGTAAGGAAAGCGAGCACAAGACCACCTACACCTACAACATCTTATTCGCTGTGGCCAATAAAGAAACAGGCTCGGTTATGGCAGCCGCTCCAATCGGCTTAACCATCACTGTTGATGTCGACAAAGAGAAAGTACTTTGGATTACAACCAAAGATAAGCACAACTACTCTGTGAACGTTAAGTCAATCACTGTCGTTGAAGCGCTACAGGCATAAAAGCCTCGGAGGTGGCCATTTGCCACCTCCTAATTCGCAATATAATCAACTAAGGAAAGGTCATGGAATCGGTAACCATAGCACCGGATATTAAAACTGATATTTTTAGCCCCATCTTAAACATCAATCTCGAACATCTAGACCAAGCGGTAAATATGTTAAGTGCCTTTGACAATCTTCACACCGCAACACAAGGTATAGATTTTGACCAAGCTCTTACTATTGCTAAAAGCCATAAAACCATGGCAGTTGTTGGCACAAAGACGGTTGCCGAAACAGCCCAAACAATGCAAGCATGGGTCGCGATAGATCAATTACAAAATTTGATCGGTATGGTTCAAGGAGCGGTGACTGAAAACTGGGCTGCATTTGGTATGGCTGCGCGAGCTTTTTTAGATCTCAATGCTCAGAAAAATGGTGGTTACTTTGTGATATTTGGTCAAAGTGAAAAAGAAGTGTCCTACCAATACAACATGTTTAACATTGTGCAAAATCAGTCGACAGGTGCCACTATGGTTGGCCAACTTACATCCGTCGACATTCACTTAAAGTCCTCTGATAGTAACGTATTGTCTTTGGTGGCAGGTTCAAAAGTCACACAAACCATGAACTTTAAAAGTATGGTCATAGCCGAAGCATTAGAACGCTGATATAAACCTTACATCTTCTAAGAGGTTACTTATGAATATTGAAATCGTGCCCTGTAAACAAAAAGAGTTACCTTATCAGGTATTTTTAGAAGTAGAGGATGAGCGATATCTGACTCAAGCATATGAGCTATCCAAACTCTTTACTGACTGTTCAAATGAAAACCGCATTATTGACTTTGAACTGGCCAAAGCACAAATCAAAGCAGAGCCTGGATTGGCAATAATTGCAACATTAAACGTAGAACTAAACAAACAATATCAAGCCCTATCTATGCTTACTTCAGACATAGCAGGCCAACTGACTGCACAAGATTCATTCGGTATTTTCGATAAGCAGAGACTCCAAACCATAGTAGCCCATGCATTTTGCGATCTAGATAAACAAAAGGATCAATCTTGGTTTGGCTATTCAGAAACTGAAACAAATCAGGGTAATCATGCCCACTATCAGTACAATTTCCTCGTTATTTCTCAAAGCGATCGCACAGGCCCTCTTATGGCTGTCAGCCTACTTTCAATAGAAGTTGAGATAGAAAATAACAGTCACAGCATTTTTAGTCAGCCAGATAAACCGGACGCGCTGACGATAGACAGTGATAAGATTGACATCAAACTGAAAGGACTGCAGGCAGTCAGGCAACTTAGCTAATTTGATAGAGGTAAGCCAATATGCACATCACTAGAGATGTCAAGGTTACTCCAGTAAATAGCCCCGTTGTACTGGGTGACTCAATTTTAAAAAACGATGCTTTAGCTCCAAATTCAAGGGTTTTGGCAACAGACGATCAACAAGATCTGAAATTCAAAACGCTGTTTTCTTTGGAGCCTCAATACATCAGCCAAGCAATAGCGGCAACACGCGTATTTCAACAAGCGCTCAATTCATCATTAGAGTTGAATATTGCTAAAGCTGAACAATTAGCGCAAGAGAATAACATTCACATCGAAAGGACTATCCAACCTGTAATATCGAGTGATTCTCCTCAAGGCGCAATTTCAAAGCTTGAAGCACAGCTTGATGAAGTGGTCGGCGGCACCTTTCCAGCTAATCTAAAAGCGAAAATTATGGATATCGTGTCTGATGGTTTTGTAAACCTTTATCGACACGAAAGCAGCGCTTGGATATTTTGGTCCAGCGAGTCTGCCAATAAGTCCTCTTACTATTACACTATGCTGCTCGCGATTCAGGAAGATGATGTACTGGTTTTCGTGCCGCTTGGGTTTTATATACAAGCAAGTATCAGTAAAGAGAGGGTGTTATTCATTACCGTATCATCCAGTACTCACTACTCCGTAGCACTTAACGGACTAAAGGGCACACAGCCTCTGGGCTATTCTCCCAACCAATCATGAATAAAAACTTCATGAGCTCGGCATGACTTATTAGATAAACAGTTTATCCAACAAAAAAGCCTGCTTGAATAAGCAGGCTTTATAGTCTCTATACAGAGTAAACCTTATCTACTTAAGCTTGGCTTTTCGCTACTTTTGCATGTAACTCTTGTACTGAAGTCACCGAGGCACAGGCATCAGCCGTATGTGACATACAAGTGGCAAATGCCGCATTGAGAGTTGTCGTGTAGTTGACTTTTTCTGCTAGGGCACCGCGGCGCAATACTTTAGAGTCTTCAATCGATTGACGGCCTGCCGTCGTATTCACGATATAGGTATACTCGTTGTTCTTTATGCGGTCTAGGATGTGTGGACGACCTTCGTGTACCTTGTTAACAAGACGAGGATTGATTCCCGCTTCACCTAGGATGATCGCTGTACCGTGTGTTGCGTCTAGCTGGTAACCAAGTTTGGTTAGCTTAGAGGCGAGATCAACAACACGTTGCTTGTCACCTTCGCGAACAGACAATAGTGCGCGGCCGCCTTCTGGGTAAACATTGCCACAACCTAGTTCCGCTTTCGCGTAAGCTTCTGCAAAAGTTGTACCTACACCCATAACTTCACCGGTAGATCGCATTTCTGGGCCTAACAGTGGATCAACACCAGGGAACTTGTTGAAGGGTAGTACGACTTCTTTCACTGAGTAATAAGGTGGGATGATCTCTTTGGTAAAGCCTTGTGACTCAAGAGATTGACCTGCCATTACGCGTGCAGCAATTTTAGCCAGTGGCGCACCTGTTGCTTTAGAAACAAAGGGGACAGTACGTGCAGCACGAGGGTTTACTTCGATTAAGTAAACTTCGTTGTCTTTCACCGCAAACTGGGTATTCATCAGACCACGTACACCTAGCTCAAATGCAAGTTTCTCAACTTGCTCGCGCATCTTATCTTGGATTTCTTGACTTAGCGTGTAAGCAGGAAGTGAACATGCAGAGTCACCCGAGTGAACACCCGCTTGCTCGATGTGCTCCATGATACCACCGATCACCACTCGCTCACCGTCACAGATAGCATCGATATCCACTTCAGTTGCATCATCTAGGAAACGATCAAGAAGTACTGGCGACTCGTTTGATACACTTACTGCTTCGTTGAAGTAGCGACGCAGGTCTTGCTCATCGTATACGATTTCCATCGCACGACCACCAAGAACATATGATGGACGTACAACCAGTGGGAAGCCAATCTCTTTTGACTTATCAACCGCTTGCTCGATAGTCGTTACTGTCGCGTTCTCAGGCTGTAGAAGCCCAAGACGGTCAACAGCTGCTTGGAAACGCTCACGGTCTTCTGCGCGGTCAATCGCATCTGGGCTAGTACCAATAATAGGAACACCTGCCGCTTCTAGCGCACGAGCCAGTTTCAGTGGTGTTTGACCACCGTATTGAACAATCACACCTTTTGGCTTTTCAACACGTACGATAGAAAGTACATCTTCTAAAGTTACAGGTTCGAAGTAAAGACGGTCTGAAGTGTCGTAGTCGGTAGAAACCGTCTCAGGGTTACAGTTAACCATGATGGTTTCGTAACCATCTTCACGCAGTGCAAGTGAAGCATGTACACAACAGTAATCAAATTCGATTCCTTGACCAATACGGTTTGGACCGCCGCCCAAAACCATGATCTTGTCTTTATCTGTAGGCTGCGCTTCACACTCTTCATCGTAGGATGAGTACATGTAAGCCGTGTCCGATGAGAACTCAGCCGCACAAGTATCGACACGCTTATAGACAGGGTGAATGTCATATTGGTCACGTAGACGACGGATTTCATTCTCAGACACACCAAGGATTGAAGACAGGCGAGCATCAGAGAAGCCTTTACGCTTCATCTTGCGCAATACATCTTGAGTCAAACCTGCAAAACCACCCGCTTTCACTTGGTTTTCTAAGTTAACAAGCTCTTCGATTTGAACTAGGAACCAACGATCGATTGCCGTTAGGTTGAATACACCATCGACTGACATGCCAGCACGGAACGCATCTGCAATGTACCAAATACGCTCAGCACCTGCTTCTTTTAGCTCATGACGAATTTTCGTTAAAGCGTCTGGCGCATCGAGATCAACCATTTCATCAAAGCCGTTTGCACCAACTTCTAAGCCACGTAATGCTTTTTGCAACGATTCTTGCTGATTACGACCAATCGCCATAACCTCACCTACTGACTTCATCTGAGTCGTAAGGCGATCATTCGCACCAGCAAATTTTTCAAAGTTAAAGCGCGGGATCTTAGTCACAACGTAGTCGATGGTCGGTTCAAATGATGCTGGCGTTGCACCACCTGTTATATCATTTTGTAGCTCATCAAGAGTGAAACCAACTGCTAGCTTGGCTGCGATTTTAGCAATAGGGAAACCGGTTGCTTTTGATGCTAGAGCTGATGAACGTGACACACGAGGGTTCATCTCAATGATAACCATGCGGCCATCTTTCGGGTTAATACCAAACTGAACGTTTGAACCGCCCGTTTCAACACCAATTTCACGCAGTACCGCAAGCGAGGCGTTACGCATCAGTTGGTATTCTTTATCCGTCAATGTTTGTGCTGGAGCAACAGTGATCGAGTCACCAGTGTGAATACCCATAGGATCGAAGTTTTCAATCGAACAAACGATAATACAGTTGTCCGCTTTATCGCGAACCACTTCCATTTCGTACTCTTTCCAGCCAATTAAAGACTCATCGATAAGCAATTCATTAGTCGGAGAAAGGTCTAAACCGCGGCGACAAATTTCTTCAAATTCTTCTTTATTGTAAGCAATACCACCACCAGTACCGCCCATAGTGAATGAAGGGCGAATAATACATGGGAAACCGACCATATCAAGAACGCGATAAGCTTCTTCCATAGTCTTAGCAGTATCAGCACGCGGACATTCAAGGCCGATAGACTTCATCGCTTTATCAAAACGAGAACGATCTTCCGCCTTATCAATCGCATCGGCAGTTGCGCCTATCATCTCAACACCGAACTCTTCAAGCACGCCATGCTTTTCTAAATCAAGTGCACAGTTAAGAGCAGTTTGCCCTCCCATTGTAGGAAGTACTGCATCAGGACGTTCTTTTTCGATGATCTTACGTACAACTTCCCATTGTATAGGTTCAATGTAGGTGGCATCTGCCATCTCAGGGTCAGTCATAATCGTCGCAGGGTTAGAGTTAACAAGAATAACTCGATATCCCTCTTCGCGAAGCGCTTTACACGCTTGAGCACCAGAGTAGTCAAACTCACATGCTTGACCGATAACAATCGGGCCAGCACCCAGAATTAGAATACTTTTTAGGTCAGTACGTTTTGGCATTCTCTACTACTCCAAATTAAGCGCTGTGCTGTTTAATAAGTTCAATGAAGTGATCAAATAGCGGCGCAGCGTCGTGAGGACCTGGGCTCGCTTCTGGGTGACCTTGGAAACTAAATGCTGGTTTATCGGTGCGATGAATGCCCTGAAGAGAACCATCAAATAAGGATACGTGGGTAGCACGCAAATTCTCTGGCAAACTATCTTCATCAGCTGCAAACCCATGGTTTTGTGAAGTAATCATAACCACATTTCGGTCAAGATCCTTCACTGGATGGTTTGCGCCATGATGACCAAATTTCATCTTCACCGTCTTTGCACCCGATGCAAGCGCCAAGATTTGGTGCCCTAAACAGATACCAAAGATGGGTAAACCTTTATCTAGGAATGCTTTTGTTGCTTCAATCGCATAAGTACATGGTTCAGGATCACCAGGGCCATTTGAGAGGAATACACCATCAGGATTAAGTCCCATCACTTCTTCTGCTGTTGTCTCAGCTGGCACAACTGTTAAGCGGCAACCTCTGTCAACGAGCATACGCAAGATGTTTCGCTTTGCTCCAAAGTCATAGGCAACAACGTGATATGGGAGCTCACTACTGTCTTGCGCATCTGGAAGACCACCCTCGAGCGTCCACGAACCTTGTTGCCATTGATACGCTTCTTTCGTTGTAACTTCTTTCGCAAGGTCCATACCTTTTAAGCCAGGGAATTCTTTTGCTTTGGCCAAGGCTAAAGCTTCGTCTAGATTGCTGCCTGCAACAATACAACCGTTTTGCGCACCTTTTTCACGCAGAATACGAGTCAACTTACGCGTATCGATATCAGCGATACCTACGATATTTTGTGACTTAAGGTAATCAGAAAGGGTTTGTTCATTACGGAAGTTAGAAGCGATAAGGGGAAGGTCGCGAATCACAAGGCCTTGTGCATGGATAGAAGAGGATTCTTCATCTTCGGAGTTGGTTCCGGTATTGCCTATATGTGGGTAAGTGAGAGTGACGATTTGTTGAGAATAGGAAGGATCAGTGAGGATTTCTTGGTACCCCGTCATCGAGGTATTAAAAACGACTTCACCAACGGATGAACCATCTGCTCCAATGGAAACTCCGTGGAACACTGTCCCATCTTCTAGGACTAACAGTGCTGATTTACTCAAGACAACCTCCAGAATAAAAATGCATAAATTATAAATTAAACTGCAAATCTGCCTTCCTTTACACCTTGAATAAGTGATTTCAGGTTATTTAGACAAATTGGCAGCATTCTAATGACGAAGATTAAATGTGTCAACAGGAGCATAAAAATTAATTCAGACTTTAGGGCGGTTAATGCAAATAAGCGCTTGTAGCAGCTAAAATACTAGGTTTACTCCCGTAATTTTAGCCATTGGATACAAAACGTATAAATTTACTTGGTAAGACAGTAGAAGAGTATGCCATCAAAAGACAACAGCACTACGCAAACGTTAAACCACCAGATTAAAGACTATTTTTAAACACTTCAGATAAAAAAAACAGCCTTACACCCATAAGACAAAGAAAAGATCGTGATAACTAACAAAGTGACTAAAGTTTTGTAAACAGTGAAAGCAGAGGAAAGGATTAAAAACGCCGAGCAAGCTCGGCGCATAATTATTTAATTACAGTTCATTTAAGCCAAGCACATCTGTCATGCTATAAAAACCCGCAGGTTTCTCTTTTAACCATACCGCAGCTTTAACCGCACCATTAGCAAAGGTCATACGATCGGTAGCTTTATGGGTTATTTCTACCCGTTCGCCAATATCAGCAAACATAGCGGTATGCTCGCCGACAATATCGCCAGCTCGAATTGTGGCAAAACCGATCTCATCTTTGGTTCGTTCACCAGTAATCCCTTCACGCGCATAAACAGCAACATCACTCAGCTTGTTACCCATAGCACCAGCAATGGCTTCACCCATGCTAAGCGCAGTTCCAGAAGGGGCATCGACTTTATAGCGGTGATGAGCTTCAACCACTTCGATATCGCAGTAATCACCCATTACCTTCGCTGCTTTTTCAAGTAGCTTGAAAACAAGGTTTACACCAACAGAGTAATTTGATGCCATAACAATAGGCATTTTTGTTGCCATTTCTTCGATTTGTTGGCGCTCTGCCTCTGTAAAGCCTGTCGTGCCAATGACAATACTTTTACCATGCTTCTGACAGAGTTCGAGGTTTGCTAAGGTACTTGCTGGCGCAGTAAAGTCTATGATGACGTCAAACTGGTCGATCTGTTTACTCAAATCATCCGTCAATACAACATCAAACTTACCCTCTCCACAAAGCTCACCAATATCAACGCCAACCAAAGAAGATTCAGGCCTTTCTGAGCCTGTACCGACTTGGGCAAGTGGGTTCTGGTGAGTCGCTTTGACTAGGTTACGCCCCATGCGTCCAGCTGCTCCCGCAATTGCAATACGTACCATGCACTTCTCCATTATTCACGTTTTGTATGCTACCGAGTTAAAACTACCAATATTAAAGACGACTGGCTATACATTCGATAGTGAAATTTTCCTACTTGGCTGAAAAGCACTATCTTCTCTAGCCTGACTGATGACTCTTATAGCTAACTGTATTCATCCACCACTCTGTCAAGGATTGTTCTATTGGCTTCAGGAAATTCATAGTCCCTTAGCTGAGGGATCGGTACCCACTTACCTTGCTGCCCTTCTCTGCCAAAAGGTTGGTTTTCAAAATCTGTAACAAGAATAAAGTCAAACTTCAATGATTTATCTGTGTAGTCGTATTCTAAATGCTCGAACAAGCTATGTTGTGTCACTTGAATACCAACTTCTTCATCTAACTCGCGTTTAATAGCTTGTGCTACGGTTTCTTTATCTTCAACTTTTCCTCCCGGAAACTCCCAGAAGCCCCCCTTATGCTTGTCTTCTGGGCGCTTAGTGATAAATACTTCACTTTTTTCAGCATTTAAAATGATAGCCGCGACAATATGGATACGTTTCACAATCAGTTTCCTCAAAAAAAGAGCCGCTAATGCGACTCTTGATGTTTTAAAATCTATCTATTTTTAGCCACTCAGCTGGCCATGGCACTGTTTGTACTTTTTGCCACTACCACAAGGACAAGGCTCATTACGTCCTACCTTGCGCTCTTCACGGACCATAGGCTGATTAGAATGGTCTTCTTGGCTTTCATCAGCTAGCTGGTTACCAGCTGAAGCATGCTGTGCTTGAGCTCGTCTCGCCGCTTCTTCTGCTTGTGCTAGGCGCTGAGCTTCCATGCGCTCCACTTCTTCTTGTTGCTGAACACGAACTTTAGACAAAATGGTAATCACATCTGATTTTAGTGCATCCAACAAACCTTCAAACAACTCGAACGACTCACGCTTATATTCCTGTTTCGGGTTTTTCTGCGCATAACCACGCAGATGAATTCCCTGACGCAAGTGGTCCATCGCAGCCAAGTGCTCTTTCCAGAGCGTATCAAGAGTCTGTAGCATGACTGATTTTTCAAAGTTACGCAGCACCTGCTCACCAACTACGGCCTCTTTCTCTTTGTAGACTGCAATCGAAGTTTCCAAGATTTTCTCACGCAGGGCTTCCTCATAGAGCTTGTCGTCATCTTCAAGCCACTGTTTGACTGGTGCATCAAGATCAAAATCGTTTTTCAGACGCTCTTGTAGCCCTTCGACATCCCACATATCTTCTAAAGACTGAGGTGGAATATATTCGTCAATGACAGCAGTTATAACATCCGCTCGGTTTTGATCAATCATGTCACTGATGTCTTCCACATTCATCAGTTCATCGCGCAACTCATAAACAACTTTACGCTGATCATTAGCCACATCGTCGTATTCTAGAAGCTGCTTACGGATATCGAAGTTTCGACCCTCAACTTTACGTTGGGCCTTCTCAATTGACCGAGATAACATTTTAGACTCAATCGCTTCCCCTTCTTCCATACCACTTTGAATAAGGCTCGCCATACGATCGGAAGTAAAGATACGCAGCAGTGAGTCTTCCATAGAAAGGTAGAAACGTGACGAACCAGCATCACCTTGACGGCCAGAACGACCACGCAGCTGATTATCAATACGGCGAGACTCATGTCGCTCCGTACCAATAATATGCAGGCCACCAGCCTCTAACACTTTATCGTGCACTTCTTTCCAATCTGCTTTGATCACCTCAATCTGTTCTTGAGTTGGGCTATCCAAAGCATCAATTTTCGCCTGCCAACTGCCACCAAGCACGATATCTGTACCACGGCCAGCCATGTTAGTCGCAATGGTAACGGCTCCCGGTGTACCTGCTTCTGCAACAATTTCAGCTTCTCGCTCATGGAACTTAGCATTCAAAACATTGTGTTTGATCTTGGCTTTTTTCAGTGCATTGGATAAAAGCTCTGACTTTTCTATCGATACAGTGCCCACCAAAGAAGGCTGGCCTTTTTCCACTCGCTGCTTGATATCTTCAATAATGGCGGCAAACTTTTCTGCCTCAGTACGGTACACCACATCTGGCATATCGTTACGAACCATAGGCTTATTCGTTGGGATAACGACAGTTTCTAACCCATAGATAGACTGAAATTCAAACGCTTCAGTGTCTGCCGTACCTGTCATACCAGACAGCTTTTCGTATAGACGGAAGTAATTCTGGAAAGTAATCGATGCTAGTGTCTGGTTTTCATTTTGAATTTTAACGCCTTCTTTTGCTTCCACAGCTTGGTGCAGGCCTTCAGACCAGCGGCGCCCGGGCATAGTACGGCCAGTGTGTTCGTCAACAATTACGACTTCGCCATCTTCGTTAACTATATAGTCGACGTTCTTCTCAAACAAAACATGCGCTCGTAAGGCAGCATTGACATGATGTAGCAAACTAATATTGGTCGGCGAGTAGAGCGTATCACCTTCCTCCATTAAACCATTTTTGATCATCAACTCTTCAACATACTCTTGACCAGTTTCGGTCAAATGTACTTGTTTAGATTTTTCGTCGACAGTGTAATGGCCATCACCGCGATATTCTTCAGAGTCTTCCTGATCCTGTTTCTCAAGGTGAGGAATTAAGGTATTGATACGGGTATATAATTCCGAGCTATCTTCAGCAGGGCCGGAAATGATCAAAGGAGTTCGGGCTTCATCGATCAGGATGGAATCCACTTCATCGACCACAGCGAAGAAGCGCTCGCGCTGAACTCTGTCTTCTGAGCGAAATGCCATATTGTCACGCAAGTAATCGAAACCAAATTCGTTGTTAGTTCCGTAAAGAATATCTGCTAGATAGGCTTGCTTTTTCTCTTGAGGAGGCATGTTAGGTATATTGACACCAACCGTCATACCCAAAAACTCAAACAAAGGACGGTTTGTTTCAGCATCACGCTTAGCAAGATAGTCGTTGACCGTCACGACGTGAACACCTTTCCCAGCTAAAGCATTTAAATAGGCTGGCAGTGTCGCCGTCAGTGTTTTACCTTCACCTGTACGCATTTCTGCAATTTGGCCTGCGTTAAGCACCATACCGCCGATAAGCTGCACATCAAAATGACGCATGCCGAATACGCGTTTAGACGCTTCACGCACAGTTGCAAATGCCTCAGGAAGAAGGCCATCTAAGGTTTCACCTTGTTCAAGACGCTGGCGGAATTCAACAGTTTTTGCTTTTAGCTCTTCATCAGAAAGTGCTTCAAAGCCCGGTTCATAGTTATTTATTTCTTTTACAATTTTTCTAAGGCGACGTAACGTGCGGTCGTTGCGACTACCAATTACCTTTGTCAGTAGCTTAGTTATCATTTGCTATGCATCTCTCTTTACTTAGATCGGGCCCGATCTACATTCTATGCCTTCAGTCTCTAACAGTTCTAAACTAAGAATACTGAGATAAATCACGTTATTCAGATATTGAGATGAGAACACGGGATTTCAAGGCGTAAGTGGCGCTTAGTTTAAGGAATTTTACCGCCAAGGACCAATAACAAGGTGATTTGTTTGAAGCATTCTTTATTTTCAGTGATTATATGACGGATGTTTGGCCGCTTTAAGAGCCAACTTACTTCAATAAGGCAGTATTTTGCCGCTACTATAGACAAAAAAACCAGGCAGATTGCCTGGTTTTTAAATACAAGAATTTTTACGCAGTCAATGCGTTAACGCTTGCAAAAGCAACAGGGGATGTTGCTTCTTCTTCAAACGTTACCCATTCCCAAGCTTCTTGATCAGCAAGCACTGAGCGCAGCAGTTGGTTATTCAATCCATGACCAGATTTGAATGCACGGAATTCACCAATAATTGGGTGTCCACACATGTATAAATCACCGATAGCATCAAGCACCTTGTGAGTAACAAACTCATTGTCAAAACGCAGGCCTTCTTCGTTTAGAATGCGATACTCATCCAGCACGATTGCACAATCAAAACTACCACCAAGACACAAATTCTGTGACTGCAAGTATTCTATATCACGCATGAAGCCAAAGGTTCGGGCCCTAGATATGTCTTTGACAAAACCTTGCGATGAAAAATCAAACAGAAGGTGCTGCTCATCAGATTCTATTGCTGGATGATTGAATTCAATCTCGAAGTCCATACGAAAACCGTTATAAGGTACGAACTCAGCCCACTTATCACCATCTTCAAAACGCACTGGTTTTTTAATACGAATAAAACGCTTTGCTACGTTTTGCTCTTCAATGCCCGCTTGTTGAAGCAAAAATACAAATGGACTTGCACTGCCATCCATAATCGGAATTTCAGGAGCGTCGACCTCAACAATAATGTTATCGATCCCCATCCCCGCAAGCGCTGCATTTAAGTGTTCAACTGTTGAAATGCGCACACCTTCATCATTGACTAATGCTGTACAAAGCATAGTGTCGCGAACAGATTGAGCATCAACAGGGAAATCAACAGGTGGATTCACATCCGTTCGACGATAAATAACGCCAGTGTTTGCAGCCGCTGGGCGAAGAGTTAATGTGACTTTACGACCGGAGTGTAAGCCCACACCAGTTGTTTTCACTATTTCTTTCAGAGTACGTTGTCTGATCATCTGCTTGCCTCAGTACAAATTGCTACAAAACCCGGTTGATAAGCAATATCAACCGCGAATCGTACCATAATTTTGAACAGTGTCAAATTATGTTTAGTTCATAATTTTGAACACTGTCAAATTATAATTTTGAACAGTGTCAAATTACGTTTAGTCAGCCTGACGACGAAGGAATGCTGGAATGTCCAGATATCCGGTGTCCTTGTCGGCTTTGGGTGCAGCACTTTGTTGGCCAGCACCTGTGCTTGAAGGAGCAGAACTTGTCGGCTGAGGAGTTACCTGAGGTTTCTCCTGCAAACTTGATGCCGTTTTTTCTTCTACTTTATTTACAGCAGGCTGTTGAGCTGGCGTAACTGGTTGAGCTTGTTGCTGAGCAACGGGAGACACTTTTGCCTTCCCTCCCGCTACCAAAGTGATATCAGGTTTTTTTTCTGTACCTATACCAGTAGCAACAACAGTGACACGAATTTCATCGGCCATATCAGGATCTAACGAAGTACCAATAACAACTGTAGCATTATCTGACGCAAATGCCTTAACCGTGTTACCAACCGTTTCAAACTCATCCAGACGCATATCAAGACCAGCTGTAATATTCACTAGAACACCACGAGCACCAGCGAGATCTATATCTTCTAAAAGCGGGCTTGAGATTGCCATCTCAGCAGCTTCCTCAGCACGATCTTCACCTTTAGCCACGCCACTTCCCATCATTGCATGACCCATTTCCGACATCACAGTGCGTACATCCGCAAAGTCGACGTTTATCATGCCCGGACGAGTAATAAGCTCTGCGATACCTTGTACTGCATTCTTAAGTACGTCATTCGCACTGGCAAAAGCTTCTAGTAAAGTAATACCACGCCCTAACACTTTCAGCAGTTTCTCATTTGGAATCGTTATCAAGCTATCGACTTGCTTCGATAATTCTTCAATTCCTTGTTCTGCAAAAGCTAAACGCTTCTTACCTTCGAAGCTAAATGGCTTAGTCACAACAGCTACTGTCAAAATTCCCAGCTCTTTTGCAACTTCTGCAATAACTGGGGCAGCACCTGTTCCTGTTCCACCGCCCATACCAGCTGCGATAAATACCATATCGGCACCATCGAGCTCTTCTTTAATTCTATCGCGATCTTCGAGAGCTGCATCACGCCCAACCTGAGGGTTTGCACCCGCTCCAAGACCTTTTGTAATATCACCACCAATTTGGATAACGCTATTCACGCTTGTTTTACGAAGCGCCTGCGCATCGGTATTAATGCTAATGAATTCCACGCCTTCGATGGACTCACGTACCATGTGCTCAACGGCATTACCGCCGCCGCCACCAACTCCAACGACCTTAATGACAGCGTCATCAGACATTTCCATCATCGGTTCAAACATGTGTTATCTCCGTTTATCCTGCACTCAGGTTAAAATTCTTTTTGTATCCAATTACGCAAACGACCAAATAATGTCGTTACAGACTGGCGCTTCGGCTCAGTATACTCTGTATCATCATTAATTTGACTATCTCTTGCATAATGAAGTAAACCCACTGCCGTTGAATGATACGGCTCTTTTACATAATCTGTTAAGCCACTCACTTGGAGAGGCTTTCCAACTCTTACTTGATTGCGGAATACACGTTCAGCACATTCAACTAATCCCTCAATCTGCGCAGCTCCACCCGTCAAAACTACGCCTGCTGCAAGATGATGTTTTATCCCATCTTCTCGCAGTTTTTCCTGAATCGTATCTATTGTTTGATTGACCAAACCCATCAATTCAGTATAACGAGGCTCCACGACCTCAGACAAAGTCTGTCTCTGTAAACTACGTGAAGGTCTTCCTCCAACACTAGGAACATTGACGGTATCATCTTTACTTACCAGTTCACTGAGGGCGCAACCATACTTTACTTTTATCTCTTCAGCATCGCTGACTGGTGTGCCAAATGCAAAGGCAATGTCACTCGTAACCGCATTGCCAGCATAAGAAAATACCTCAGTATGCCTCAGTGCTCCGCCAGTCCATATAGAAACATCCATGGTGCCAGCGCCAATATCAACAACACACACGCCGAGTTCACGTTCATCTTCGGTTATAACTGCTGTACTCGCTGCTAAACCGGAATAGACTAAGTGTTCAACTCTTAATCCACAGCGCTCCACAGCTTTGATGATATTCCTTGCCATGTCATTATGACATGAGATCAAATGAACGCTGACTTCCATTCTTACTCCTGATAACCCTAGCGGATTTTTTATCCCCTCTTGATAATCAATAGTAAATTCTTGAGGAATTACATGAAGAATGCGCTGTTCGTCACCTATTTTGATAGATTTGGCAGTATGAATCGCTCGATCCATATCTTCTTGAGAAACCTCTTCATCAGAAATGGTTCCCATGCCCTTTTCTATCCGGCTAGCAATATGTCGACCCGATATCGAGATAAACACATTACTAATTTGACATTCAGCCATGAGCTCGGCTTGGTCAACAGCACGTTGGACAGACTTGACAACAGACTCAAGGTCATTGACCCCGCCTTTATCCATTCCACGAGACGGGCTACTGCCTGCCCCAATGATATTTATCTGACCATCAGGCAATACTTCTCCAACCAGAGCTGATACGGTTGCAGTACCTATATCAAGACCAACAATAATGTTGTCATCAGCGGTCTTTGTCATCTGAGCTCTCTTGTTCTATCTCTTGTCCGGGGAACCAACCTACGGAAGCTCCCGTATCATACCTGAGGTCAATATAGCTGACTCTCTGTGAATCGCTACCTAAGTTTCTGTATAATGAAAGGAATCTTTCAACCCTCTCATGCAAATATTCTTTACCTAGCTCAAGCCTAATACCATTATCCAGAATTATCTGCCAAGCTCGGCGATCGTTGAGCAATAAAGACGAAATATTGAGGTTTAAAGCCGCAAATTTGGGACTTACTTCTCGCCACACTTCTAATACTTCTTTACTACTATCCAGAGGGCCATATAGCCTGACACGATCACCAGTTAATTTATCAATATCACCATTGAAAACATTACCCTGCCGATTAAGAAGCTCAGTCCCATTCCATATAGCCACTGCAGCATATTCGGTTAAGAACACTTTAATCGTATCTGGCCACTGCTTTCTTATTGAAGCATGCGCAACCCACGGAATATCTTCCACCGTTTCTTGCAAAACTTTGACATCTTGTGACATAAAAGTCCCCACATGCGGCAAAGTTGCAAAGGAGCGTTGCACGTCTCGGGGTGATACGTACTTAAGGTTCCCTTCCAATATAATATTCGACAAAGGCAGACGCTTTTCATCCCACATCCAAGATACCGTAGAGTATAGAATCGAGCTAATCGACAGCACCACGAATAATAAAAACAACCCACCGAGGCTATGTTTTTTTACTAGTGGATACTTGGTTAAATGACGTTTTTGTGTGCTCGTACTCTCAACCAAGGCAATTGCCTCCGTCATTCAATCCTAACCCTATCAATTACCTGTGTGTCATAAGAAGGTAAAGTACTGACTTTAACCTTCGAATTATACTGGCGTCATCTAAAGTATCAAACACAGAAATTGAGAAATAACACTTTAATTCTATCATTTGTCTCAAATAATAGAATTTTCATTTTTTTCAATCGCCAGCGGTCATTTTGTCTAAGTTTAATTCAAGTGTCGCAAGCTGCTTCGCCACTTTGCCAATATCACCAGCTCCTTGAGTTAACACTAAGTCACCATCTTGCAAAACATTCGCTAAAACTGAAGGTAAGGCACTGATATCAGGAATAAAAATAGGGTCTAACTTTCCTCGACTGCGAATGGTACGGCACAATGAACGGCCATCGGCACCCGATATAAGCTTTTCACCTGCGGAGTAGACATCCAACATAATCAGCACATCAACTTGTTCAAGAACATTAGCAAAATCATCGTATAAGTCTCGTGTTCGGCTGTAACGATGAGGCTGGAAAACCATGACCAAACGCTTATCCTGCCACCCATTACGAGCAGCTTGGATAGTGACATCAACTTCCGTAGGATGATGACCATAATCATCAACTAGCATAACGAGGCCGTTACCCGTTTCAAATTCACCTAAATGTTCAAATCGCCGGCCAGTACCTTGGGTTGAGGCCATTGCGCGCAAAATAGCATCATCCTGAATGTCGTCTTCAGTGGCCACAGCTATTGCGGCCGCCGCATTAAGAGCGTTATGTCGACCAGGAATATTTAGGGTGATCTCCAAATCTGCACGACCATTTCGAACTACTGTGAATTTGCCTTGCTGACCATGCTGATGGTAATTTTCAATACGAACATCGGCTTGTTCGTCGAAGCCATAAGTAATGACTTGTCTGCTAATTCTCGGGATGAGTTCAGCTACAACAGGATCATCGATACAAACAATTGCCTGTCCATAAAAAGGCAAATTGTGTAAAAAATCGATAAAAGTCTGCTTAAGCGTTTCAAAGTCACCACCATAAGTGTCCATATGATCTGACTCAATATTGGTGACGATACTCACCATAGGCTGTAAGTGCAGAAATGAAGCATCACTTTCATCTGCTTCTGCAATTAATATACGACTTGAGCCCAAGCGCGCATTAGTACCTGCACTTTTAACCAAACCACCATTAACAAAGGTTGGGTCCAAACCAGCCTCAGAATATATCTGAGTCACTAAAGCTGTTGTTGTCGTTTTACCATGCGTGCCTGCCACTGCAATACCATGACGAAAACGCATCAACTCTGCAAGCATTTCAGCTCGGCGCACGACCGGAATTCGAGCTGCTCTAGCGGCTTTAATTTCAGGATTATCCTCGCTGACAGCCGTCGATACAACCACAACACTAGCCTTTTGAACATTAGACTCATTGTGACCAATAAAGATTCTTGCTCCTTTCTGAGCTAAACGCTCGGTCACTTGATTATTCGCAAGGTCCGAACCAGATATCTGATACCCCTCGTTGAGCAATACCTCTGCGATACCACTCATTCCAGCACCACCTATACCAATAAAGTGAATACACTTTACACGCCGCATCTCTGGCACCATGGAGCGAATTTGGGCTAAATTTTGAGTATGTAAAATAGTCATGGAATTTCTCGTTAATTTGTTAGTGCAATTATGGCATCAGCCACTTTATCATCTGCATCTAACCTTGCTACCGAACGCGCACTGTTTGCCATTTCAATCAGTTTATGGCGATCGAGTTGTTGTATTTGCTGAGCGAGTTTATCTACTGTAAGCTCAGGTTGTTCAATCATTTTTGCAGCCCCGCATTCTACTAAATGGTCAGCATTCAAAGCTTGCTGTCTATCTTTATGCATAAAGGGGATAAAAATAGCCCCCAGACCTGCTGCTGCAACTTCTGATACCGTTAATGCACCAGAACGACAAATAAGTATATCAGCCCAAGCATACGCTTCAGCAACATCTTCAATAAACTCGACTATCTGCGCAGACTCAACTTGAAGGCTGTGGTACTGAGACTCAACCTCAGCCTTGTTATTTTTTCCCGCTTGATGGCGAACCTCATATCCGGCACCTAATTTTGCCATGACTTCAGGCATAGTGCGATTAAGAATTTGTGCTCCTTGACTGCCGCCCATGACTAAAATACGAATATTATCGGTACGCCCACCCATTCGTTGAGAAGGTTCTCTAATAGCAACAACGTCCTCTCTAACTGGGTTGCCCACAACTTCAGCATCAGGGAAAGCGCCCGGGAAAGCCTGGAAAACCTTAGCTGCAATCCATGATAGCCAACGATTGGTTAATCCAGCAACGGCATTTTGTTCATGCAAAACAACAGGAATACCCTGAATTCTTGCGGCTACTCCTCCTGGGCCACTAACGTAGCCTCCCATGCCCAAAACCACATCTGGCTGCCAAGCTTTGATGTGCTTTCTTGCTTGAAAAACGGCATTAACTATCTGAAAAGGAGCTTGAATCAATTTCAATAGACCTTGCCCACGTAAGCCTTTAACCTTAATAAAATCGATTTCTATACCATGTTTGGGAACCAGTTCAGCTTCCATTCTATCGGCAGTGCCAAGCCAGCGAATATCCCAACCTTGTTGCTGAAGCTTTTTAGCAACAGCTAAACCAGGAAAGACATGTCCACCCGTTCCTCCAGCCATTACCATCAAACGTTTATTTTTTTTCATCATCTGCTATCTTTTTAGGTCTCGGGGTCATCGAACTAATACGACATTCAAAATCAACTCTTAATAATATCGCCACCGCAACTGTCATAATAATTAAACTCGATCCGCCATAGCTAATCAAAGGTAAGGTTAACCCTTTTGTAGGAACCATACCCGCTGCGGCTCCTACATTGACCAAGGTTTGAAACGCAAACCAAATTCCGATACCGAATGCTAAATAACCACCAAAAAGCACATTATTTTCAAACGCTTTACGCCCTATTAAAATCGCTTTGATGACTAAACTAAAAATCAGCATAAGAACTAAAACAACACCTACAAAGCCTAATTCTTCTGCAAGTACAGCAAAAACAAAATCAGTGTGCGCTTCCGGCAAATATTCCAGTTTTTGAATTGAGTTGCCTAACCCTTGCCCTAACCATTCCCCTCGACCAAATGCCATTAAGGATTGTGTCAACTGATAGCCACTGCCAAACGGGTCTTCCCATGGGTCAAGAAAAGACGTCACTCGCCTTACTCGATAAGGCTCTAACAATATGAGAGCAACCACAGAAAAAATACCGACTGCCATGAGTGCTAAAAATTGACTTAATTTAGCTCCAGCAATAAATAGCATGCCAAACAAAGTTACCAGCATGACAATAACTGTTCCTAAATCAGGCTGAAGTAAAAGCAAACTAGCTAGAGTACCAAAAATGATGATCGGCTTGATAAATCCACCAAAAAAGCTCGAGCGAACCTCTTGGTGTTTACGAACCAAATAGCCAGACATGAAGATAAATAATGACAGTTTTGCAAGCTCTGCTGGTTGCAAATTGAACAGCCCTAAGGGTATCCAGCGAGAAGCTCCATTGACTGACTTACCCGCCACCAAGACAACGATAAGAAGAAAAACCGATAAACCTAATAACAGAGAGCCATATTGGGACCATTTACTCAAGGGAACCTGAAGTACTATGCTAGCGGTTACTAACGCAAGCAACAGAAATACAGCATGGCGAAACATAAAGTGAAACGGCTGGTCTGTAAGACGCGTGCTAATTGGAAATGAAGCAGAGGTCACCATCACTAACCCTGTCAGCATTAAGCCTAAAGCAATCCAAACCAGTTGGCGATCATATAATCCTTCAGGAGAAGAGGTGGTGACCCAGTGTTTAGTGCTTGCTAATAAATCTCTTAGTTGCATATGTGATAGCTTAGTTATGCTAATTGCTTGACTAGCGCCGTAAAGGTTTCGCCGCGTACCATAAAATTTTCAAACTGGTCAAAGCTAGCACAGGCAGGGGATAGCATAACCATATCTCCACGTTGCGCTCTACAACTCACCCACTTAATAATATCCGCTAGTGTTTCAAAATACTTTGAATCATGTGTGAGTGACATAAAGCGTCGACCATCTTGGCCAAAACAACATAGCTGAACATCCAAGGGGTTAAGGGCAGGCTCAAGCTCTGAAAAGTCAGCGCCTTTACCATCTCCTCCAACGAGCAAATAAAGTTTCCCAGGAAGAGACAAACCGGATAAAGCCGCTAAAGTACTTGCGACATTGGTTGCCTTGGAGTCATTTACCCATTTTACGCCTTGCTTATTAGCTATAAGCTGACACCTGTGGGTAAGCCCAGTATAAGCTTTTAATGTATCCAAACCCTCAGCGACATCTACACCAGCTTCCTTTAGCAACGCCAGAACAACGAGAGCATTGGCCATATTGTGTCGACCCACTAAGCTAAGCTCGTCGGCAGCTAATATTGCCAAATCTCGATGACATAAAAACTCTCGCCCATCGACTGATTTGACACGATACTCGGTTTGCCTCTGCAAACTAAACTCGATCAGCCGCTTGTCCTGCTGCTCGGGATAGGTTGCTGGATCGTCAGCATTAACCACACATGCTTGAGCATGTGCAAAAATACGCAATTTAGCTTGGCGGTATGCCCCCATATCGGAATATCGGTCCATATGATCTTCCGAAAGGTTTAAGAAAGCGCCTGCGACCAAAGAAAGGCTTGAAGTCGTTTCTAATTGGAAGCTAGACAATTCTAAAACATACAGGTCAGCATCTTGGTCAAGCAAGTCCAATGCAGGAACACCTATATTTCCACCAATAGCCGTCTTAACACCTGATGCATTGGCCACAACACCTGCGAGATCAGTAACAGTGCTCTTACCATTTGACCCAGTAATAGCAATCACGGGTTTATCCACTTGCCAAGCAAAAAGCTCAATATCTCCAATGACAGGAATTCCCACATTGATCGCTTGTTGCAGTTGAGGAGTTGTTAGCGCAACTCCAGGATTAACAACAATAAGATCTACATCTATCAACCAGCCTTCAGGCCAACCACCACAAACTAATTCCACATTTTTCGGCAAAGATTCAGAACCTGGTGGCTTATCGCGAGTATCGATCACCTTGATCGTCAGACTTTTAGGCAGGCTTAACAAATGTCTTACTACCGAAGCCCCTGTCAAACCAAGACCAACAACGACAACATTCTCAATATTTTGCCAAGGTTTCAAAATCAAACTCAACTTCCTTAACGTACTTTCAGTGTTGCTAGACCAACCAGCACAAGGACAATTGACATAATCCAAAAACGTACGATTACACGAGGTTCTGGCCAGCCTTTCAGCTCATAGTGATGGTGAATTGGCGCCATACGAAAAATACGTTGACCTCTAAGTTTATATGAACCGACTTGGAGGATTACAGAGAGCGTTTCCATCACAAACACCCCGCCCATAATAACTAGGACAAATTCTTGGCGCACCAATACTGCAATAGTTCCTAGAGCACCACCAAGAGCAAGCGAGCCAACGTCTCCCATAAAAACTTGTGCTGGGTAGGTGTTGAACCACAAAAAGCCCAACCCTGCGCCGACCATAGCAGTACATACTACAACCAATTCCGAAGCCTGAGGAACATAGGGAATATGGAGATAATTAGCAAAATTCACGTTACCTGTTGCCCATGCAATCGCAGCAAAACCTGCAGAAACAAGTACAGTTGGCAGGATAGCCAATCCATCAAGACCATCCGTTAAGTTAACCGCGTTACTGGTTCCAACAATAACAAAGTAACTCAAAACGATATAGAAGAGCCCAAGCTGAGGCATAACATCTTTGAAAAATGGCACCACAAGCTGAGTAGCGGTTGTCTCTTTTCCATAAGCATACAATGCAAAGGAAACCACCAAAGCGATAGCAGATTGCCAGAAGTATTTCCAACGAGCAATAAGACCATCCGTATCTTTGTTAACAACTTTACGGTAGTCATCGACAAAACCAACAGTCCCATATCCAACCAACACAGCGAGTACAGCCCAAACGTAAGGGTTAGACAAATCAGCCCAAACAAGAACGGTTGTAATAATACTGGTTAAAATCATCAGCCCTCCCATAGTGGGAGTACCGCGTTTACTGAAGTGAGACTCAGGGCCTTCATCACGAACGACTTGGCCAATTTGCAATGTTTGTAATCGCTTAATAAGACGAGGTCCCATCCACAAAGACAAACCAAGGGCTGTTAATACGCTAACAATGGCTCGAAAAGACAAATATTCAAATAAACGGAAAAATGAAAAGTATGGCTGTAGAAGCTCTGCAAGCCAAATGATCATGTATACATCTCCTTCACAGCAGCAACAATATGATTCATGCCTGCGCTATTCGCTCCTTTGACAAGTATTGTCTGGGAACCGTTATGCTGAGCAATGTGCTGCTTAATAAACTCAATCATGCTGTCATGAGTATCAAAGTGCTTACCGTCACATACATCACTAATCGCTATGCTATCTGATCCGTAAGTAAGCACATATTCAAATTTAAATGGGGCCGCATGTTCACCGACTTGGCGATGAAGTGCAAGACTTTCCTCTCCTAATTCAGCCATATTGCCTAAAATAAGCCATCGTACACCATTAAAGCTACCCAACAAATCTGCAGCCGCTTTCATAGCAGGTACGCTGGCATTATAGCTATCATCAATCAGTTTAATATTTTCGTTGAGTTCAATACTCTCGACTCGGCCTTTAACCATAGACAGAGCTTCCAATCCTGTAGCAATCATTTGTGTTGAAGCTCCCAATTCAATCGATAGCGCAGTGGCCGCTAAAGCATTGACTACATTATGCTGGCCGATCATTCCAAGCGACACATCAAAACTGGTATCCGGCGTATCAATGGTAAAAGAAGCCATACCATTGATATCCATTGTTAGATTACTTGCTTTATATTGCGCTCTGTTATCAGAGAGTGAGAAAGTCTTTACTGTTTTGTCAGATAAAACTCTGTCCCATAGCGGCCCGCCATTACTATCCAAGTTTACGATAGCAACAGCGCCAGATTTCAACCCTTGGTAAATCTCACCCTTTGCTCTCTTAACCCCTTCCAATGAGCCAAACCCTTCCAGATGTGCTGCAGCTACATTATTGACAAGAGCAACATCAGGGCTCACAAGCTGGGTCGTGTAAGCAATCTCACCAATATGATTAGCCCCTAATTCAATGACAGCAAAATCATCTTCGGGCTGTGAACGCAACAAGGTCAGTGGCACTCCGATGTCATTATTAAAATTACCAGCGGTATATAGCACTCTCCCCTTTTGAGACATAATGCTTGCTACCATTTCCTTAACCGTTGTCTTACCACAACTACCCGTGATTGCCACCGTAGGTGTCTGACAGATCTGATGAACAAATTTACCTAATAAGCCAAGCGCGGCTTTGGTATCTTTAACCAATAATTGAGGCATTTTTACATCAACACAGCGACTAACGAGCAAAGCAGACGCGCCAGAGGAGATTGCTTGAGGAATAAAGTCATGAGCATCAAATCGGTCACCGATCAAAGCAATAAAAAGAGCATTCTCTTCAATGACTCTAGTATCTGTCGAGATACTATTAACCACGGCATCATCACCGATAAGCTCAGCATCGAGCACCTCAACCAATTGTGACAGAGTTAGAGAGATCATTGTGTTAGCTCCAAAAGTTGTAATGCCGATTCGCGATCTGAATAATGTAGCGTTTTATCATCTATGATCTGGTAATCTTCATGACCTTTACCTGCTAACAAGATAATATCGTCTGCGCAACTGTGCCGCAGAGCATAAGCCAAAGCTTGATAGCGATCGTGTTCCACAGTTGCTTTTGTGGGAAGTGTCATTCCAGCCAACATATCTTTCACTATCTCTATGGGCGACTCACTTCTAGGGTTATCGTCGGTTAAAATCACTTCATCTGCGAGCGATTCTCCTATCGCGGCCATCATAGGTCGTTTCCCTTTGTCTCTATCTCCGCCGCAACCAAAAATCACCCAAAGCTTGCCATTGCAATGGCGCTTCAGTGCTAGAAGGGCTTTTTCCAATGCGTCAGGAGTATGAGCGTAGTCGACAATAACTTTCGCTTTACTTTCTGCTTGAAATAACTCCATACGACCCAACACTGATTGTAATTGACCAGCACTACCCAGCAGTTCATTCTTTTCCATTCCTAAAGAAAGCAAAGTAGCAAATGCAAGCAGTATGTTACTTGCATTAAACTCTCCAACTAGAGGCACGGTGAAGCAACCCTCGCCAAACTGACCAGAAAAGGTTAATTCAATCCCAGTTGATGCATATTTTATACTGGTAGCATATACACCTTGACCAGATGCTATCGGCGACAGTGATACTGGAATACAAGATTTGATTTCCTTAGCCCATGAGGCGCCAATAGGATCATCGATATTGATAACAGCCCGAGCACAATTATGCTGAGTAAAAAGCGAACGTTTAGCTAACGCATATTGCTCCATGCTGCCATGGTAATCTAAATGATCACGGCTTAGATTGGAGAAGACACCTACCTCGAACTGCTGTGCTTTAACCCGGCCTTGTACTAAGCCATGGGACGACACTTCCATAGCTGTATATTTAGCGCCTTGTTGCTCTAGTGCTGATAAAACATCCTGAATTTCTAATGCATGGCCAGTCGTATTGGCCGCTGGCTGCAAAGCTTCAAGAAATCCATTACCCGTAGTACCTAGAACCGCGCACTTTTTCCCCGAAAGATCTAGCCACTGGGCGATTAACTGAGTAATCGTCGTTTTACCATTGGTTCCTGTTACCGCAATCAAACGGTTATGCTTTAACGGCATTAATCGGCTTGCAATATGCGACAGGTACTGATTTAGGTTCGCAATATAGATGATAGGTATATTTCTACGCCACTCAATTTTACCATGGCTGTCTAGCTCTTCGGTTTCAGCAATGACTGCGTTTGCGCCTTGACGAATAGCCGAGTCAATAAAATCCCGACCATCAACCACATGACCTTTCACCGCCACAAAGGTGCTCCCAGAGCTTACCAGGCGACTATCTAGTTCAAGCTTATGGACAACAAAATCTAAGCTGTTTTCAGCCGAAATATCTAGCCAAGGTGCTAATAGCTCAGTAACAGTCATGGATTGAGTCATATCGTTTCTCTATTTATCTCTTTTAAATCGATTCTCGTCAGGGGCAACATTAAGAATTTGTAACGTGCCTTTAGTAATTTCAGAAAATACAGGGCCAGCGACCGACCCACCGTAATAGTTGTCACCTTGAGGTTCATTCACAACCACAACAACAGCAATTCTTGGGTTACTCACAGGTGCAATGCCCGCGGTGTAAGCAAAATATTCATCACCATAACCGCCAGCAATAGCCTTGCGTGATGTTCCCGTTTTAGCAGCTACACGATAGCCAGGGACCGCTGCTTTCGTTGCAGTACCGCCTGGTTGTGTTACTGTTTCGAGCATATCAAGTACGACATGCGCATTTTCTTCGTTAATCACCTGACGTGACAAATCTTGTTGATTACTCTCAATAATGTGAATCGGCTGGTATTTACCGTAATTACCTAAGGTTGCATAGGCATGTGCTAACTGCAGCGGAGTTATGGATAAACCATATCCAAATGCCAAAGTGGCGATTTCAAACTTTGACCAGCGACGACGGTTAGGAAAAATGCCTTGCGTCTCGCCAACAAGATTTAGCCCAGACAGCTCACCAAAACCTATTGAACTGTACATACCCAATAAGGCTTCAAGAGGCATATCTAGCGCAAGCTTAGCAACTCCAACATTACTCGACTTTTTTAATATCGTAGCTAGATCGGCTTTACCTACTTTCGACGTATCACGAACCCTTTGGCCACCAATCGGCATAATGCCATTGCCGGTATCAATAATTGTATTTTTATCGGCTACTCCATTTTCGAGAGCAGCTAAAACCACAAAAGGTTTCACTGTAGAGCCTGGCTCAAACGCATCGGTAATAGCACGGTTACGCATTTTTGCCGATTGAAGATCGGAACGATTATTAGGGTTGTATGACGGCGCGTTAACCATGGCTAACACAGCACCCGTTTTAACATCAAGGATAACGGCCGTTGCCGATGTCGCTCTATAATCGGCGACTGCCTGTTTAATAGAGCGATAAGCGATGGCTTGAATTCTCTGGTCTATAGTTAGGTCTAAAGGCTTGCCTTGCTCTCTCTCTTCAAGAGAAATATTCTCAACCACTCGGCCATATCTATCTTTGCGGATGATCCGCTTTCCTGCTTCCCCTGTTAGCCATTTATCGTAACTGCGCTCAGCACCTTCCAAACCATGTCCGTCGATTCCTGTTACGCCTACAATATGGGCACTCACTTCGCCTGTGGGGTAATAGCGACGCGATTCAGCTTTCAGTCCAACGCCCGCAAGTTTTAACTCTCGAATATAGTTAGCCATCGCAGGACTAACTTGACGTTGGAGATAAATAAATCGGCGTGATTTACTGCGGCGAATCTTTTCAATCATTTTCTGACGATCAAGGCCGAGCACGTCAGCCAGAGCGTACCAACGATCCATATTGCTAAAGCCATTGCGTTTAAATATGGTCACAGGATCAGCCCACACAGCCTCGACAGGAACACTGACCGCAAGTGGTTCACCGTTGCGGTCAGAAATGATGCCACGGGCAGAGTGAATCGTTTTAGCTCGCACTGAACGTAAGTCACCTTGCTGAATCAGATTGTCTGGCTCAACAATTTGGATATAGGCAATTCTTGTGATAAGTGCTGAGAAGGCAATAAACATGGCCAGTAGCACTAAATAGAAACGCCAACGTATCAGGTTCGGCTGTTCAATATGCCCAGACTTTTTTCCCGATACTTTCTTGGATGTTTTCTTTGCTGAGGAAGGCTCTCTATTTTTACTCATGGTAAGTCAATAACCACCTCTTTATCTGCATCTGGACGCTTCATCTGCAATTCGTCTTTTGCGATTTCTTGAACTCGGCTATGTTCTGCTAATGCCGTTTCTTCAATCAGTAAATTACGCCATTCATTGTCTAGACGTTCACGTTCCTGTAAAGCTAAGTCCTTTTCTGTAATGGCTTGACGTGTATGATGTGTCGTGAACACAACCGCCATTGCTGATGCGAATATAAACACAAGGATCAATAAAGGTATTCGACCAATAGTAACAAGGTCCAATACGATGAGCTTAGCCAAATTAGGAACAGGTTTATCCATGATTACCTATAGTTTTTCCGCAATTCGAAGCACAGAGCTGCGAGAGCGTGTATTGATATCAATTTCTTGTTTAGAGGGTTTAATCGCCTTGCCGACAGGCGTTAAATTTGCTTTACCAAGTGCACTGATTTGTTCCTCTGTCATTGGGATACCATGAGGCACTTCTGGTCCTTTGCTTTCTTTACGGATAAATCGCTTTACCATTCTATCTTCCAATGAGTGGAAGCTGATCACAGATAAACGCCCTTGAGGGGCAAGAATAGTGGCGGCCGACTTTAACGCAGTATCAATTTCTTCTAATTCACTATTTATGTAGATTCTAAATGCTTGAAAAGCACGCGTAGCTGGGTGTTTCTTTTCTTTGAAACTTTTAGGAGCCGCCTCTGAGATAAGCTTTGCTAACTGACTGGTTCTAGTCAAAGGTTCATTATCTTCATTTTCGCGATAGTTAACTATGGCTTTCGCAATACGGCGAGCGTGTTTATCTTCGCCAAACTCACGGATAACCCAAGTGATGTCATCCAGATCAGCTTCTAGTAACCACTGAGACACTGGAATACCCGTGGTTGGGTCCATTCTCATATCCAGAGGACCATCTTTCATAAAACTAAAGCCGCGTTCTGCATCATCGAGTTGAGGGGAAGAAACACCCAAATCAAGTAAGACACCATCCACTTTGCCAACTAAACCTCTTTGCTCCGCATAGTCGGCCATTCCAGAGAAAGGACCATGAATAATAGTGAACCTAGCATCATGAATAGTCTTAGCCTCTTCAATGGCTTGAGGATCACGATCGATACTGAATAAACGCCCAGAGTCTCCTAATTGACTTAATATCTGACGACTATGGCCGCCTCGACCAAAGGTTCCATCGATGTAAATACCATCGGGCTTAATTGCCAAACCATCGATTGACTCGTGCAGTAGTACGGAAATGTGCTTAAATTCTTCGGTCATTGTATTTGTATCTCACTCTTGCACCAATGCGTTCAAACTAGGCAGTTTACTGATTTGGTCTAGGATCACCACCTATGCTAAATCGTACACGTGATATTGCGCTAAGTTTAGTGCTTACGGCAGTATGTTCGTCAATTAAAAGCAAAAAACCCATCATAACATGAGAGTTATGATGGGTTTCGAATAGGTGGAGCCGACATATAAGCCGGGTTCTGTTCCGCATACGCGGCGGTAGCCATTCGTCTAGGCCAGCAATCGCTCACTGGCTCAAGCAACCTACCCGCCTCCTTACGCGAGCAACGCAATATGGAAGCCTATTTGGTCTTGCTCCGGGTGGAGTTTACCCTGCAACGAACTGTTGCCAGTCGTCCGGTGCGCTCTTACCGCACCCTTTCACCCTTACCTGTACTCTAACGAGCCATCGGCGGTCTTCTCTCTGCTGCACTTGTCGTAGGCTTGCGCCCCCCAGGCGTTACCTGGCACCCTGCTCTATGGAGCCCGGACTTTCCTCCCCTTTATCAGTCTCCCCTACCACATGGATAAAGGACATCAATAAAGCAGCGACTACCCAGTCAACTCCGAGGCGGATTGTATAGACATTAACACTCAGTGTCTAGTGAGATCACAAATATGATGAAATCAAGCGAACAACCGGCGAAAAAACCATCTCAGATTGCCTAAGAGCACTTTATAAACCCTATTAGTCAAGGTGCTCAAGGCCCCACTTATAAAGCGGATTTTTCTTTAAGTTATATATCTCAGCGGCCAAAGCCGCGGCTTTTTTAAGGGGTAACTCTTTATTTAAAATAGCCAAAGTTCGTGTTACTTCCTCAGGCAATGAATCATCACTAACCGCTCGATATCCATGAATAAGCAACGCCATTTCCCCTCTTTGCTGGTTCTCATCAGATTTAACCCAATCAACCAGCTTAGCCAAGGGTAATCCCTGAATGGTTTCAAAGGTTTTGGTCAATTCACGAGCGAGAACCACTTCACGTTCAGGCCCTAGGATTTCTAGCATATCGTGAAGAGAATCGAGTATTCTATGTGGCGATTCATAGAAAATACAGGTACGCTCAGCTTTAGCAATTTCAAGAAACTTATCTTTTCGTCCTTTGCTCTTAGCAGGTAAAAAGCCTTCAAAGCTAAAACGATCGGACGGTAAACCAGATGCACTTAAAGCGGTGACAACCGCGCATGCACCAGGCAGCGGTACAACTTTAACGCCAGCCTGACGACACTTTGTCACCAAATGGTATCCTGGATCGCTAATTAATGGGGTACCAGCATCAGAAACCAGTGCAATAGAGTATCCAGCTAACAGTTTCTCAACTAAAACTTGCGCTTTTTGCTGCTCATTATGATCATGCAAAGCAAAGGTTTTCGTCGAAATACCAAAGTGGGATAACAACTTGCCAGTATGGCGAGTATCTTCAGCAGCGATAAGATCAACATTGGTTAATGTATCAAGAGCCCGTTGAGTGATATCACCTAAATTGCCAATTGGCGTCGGGACAATGTAGAGAGTTGGAACCTCAGTTGGTAAGGTTTTTTTATCTGTCATTTGTTTACCATCACTTCAACGATTAATATAGACAAAATTTTGTACGGAAATAGTTAATAACTCATGGCTATGAATAACCACAAGAGACGCAGTGTAACACGCATATTGACTCCTGTAGCCCTTGCTGTCATTTTGACAGCTTGTTCTACAGCACCATCTAAGCAAACAAACGTTGATATCACCCTTTCTCCAAATCAATCAACGAGAACTTACCTTATGCGGGCTGATAGCAGTCAAGGCAATATCCAAAATGACTGGCTAATCATGGCACTGAAAGCTGCAATAAAATCCAATGATTACACTCAAAGTGATTTACTCATCCGCCGCTTAGCTAGACAGGATCTTTCTCACATGCAACAAGCAGAGTGGCAACTAGCACGTACAGAATTATTAATTAAACAAGCTCAGTATGATGAAGCCTTAAATAATTTAAACTTCGATGCTTCATGGAAGTTAGCAGACGTTCAATGGCAAGCCTATCATCAAGTAAAAGCCCAATTATTCAATAGGCAGACCAATTACTTTGAAGCCGCTAGGGAACTGGTCGCCTCGGCTAAATACGCACAACCTTCACTGCAAAAAGGTATCTCTCAAAGTATTTGGGACAATTTAAGTCAATATAACCAATATCAGATCACAGAGTTTACCGCTAACCGTGATGAAGAAGTTTTAGATGGTTGGTTGCAATTATCTATCTACACAAAAACCTTATCTGCTAATCTTTCCCAGTTGAAGAATACCCTTGAAAAGTGGCTCGAAGAAAACCCTAATCACCCTGCCGCGCTATATACACCGTCAGGAATTATCGATCTTCTCAACCTAGAAGTCACTAAGCCTGTAAACACTGCTTTACTGCTCCCACTATCAGGAAAGTTTTCTAAACAGGCACAACTGATCCGTGACGGCTTCATTCTGGAGATGATGAACGACACTCAGCGTGATGAAAACGCCAGTCTGACCATTATTGACACCAACAACACTACAGTTGAGCAGCTAGAACAAACCTTGGTAGAGAAACGTATCGACTTCGTGGTAGGGCCACTAATAAAAAGCAATATAGACAAGCTCACCCAAGCACAGTCTAGTTTCTCACAACCCTTACCGACACTCGCACTCAACATTCCCGATAACTTGGAAAGCGGGAATAATACTTGTTACCTTGCGCTTTCTCCTGAGCAAGAGGTTTCTCAGGCAGCAAAACATTTATATTCACAAGGCTACCGCTACCCATTGATCTTGGCACCTAAGGGAAGCCTAGGTGTGCGGGTTGTCGAAGCCTTTGAGCAAGAGTGGAAAAAGCACAGCAATAATCACGTTGCGGTTAATTTGTTCGGAGATAAGCGCCAACTTCAAAAAGACATCAACAAAGTATTTGGTTTGCAGGAAAGCCAGCAGCACATCGCACAAATGGAATCACTGCTGAACATCCCTCTCAAAACCCAGCCGCGTAGTAGACGTGATATAGATGCTGTCTATATTGTTGCTGGGAATGCTGAACTGACCTTAATCAAGCCTTTTATTGAAGTAGCAGTTAACCCGGACACTATTCCACCTAAGCTATTTTCGAATTCACGCAGTAACAGCGGACGTCAACAATATGAGGATTTGTCAGGAGTAATGTATAGCGATATACCATTGCTTGTTCAGCCTAATGAATCACTTGAAGCGCAAATGGAGCTACTTTGGCCCAAAGACTCAAATTCAGAAAAACGTTTACAAGCTCTTGGTATGGACGCTTATTTATTGATGGAGCAGCTTCCACAAATGAAAATAGTCGATGGCTATACATTGCAAGGAAATACAGGATTGCTAAGTCTCAGCTCAGACTGCGTCGTACAGCGAGAGATCAGCTGGGCTGAATATGGGCAAGTTGAATAAACGACAAAGTGGTGAACATTATGAAGCTTTGGCTGAGCGGTTTTTGATTGGTAAAGGACTAACTAGTATCGAAAAAAACTTCCATGTAAAGGGAGGTGAACTCGATCTAATCATGCAAGATGGCGCTAGTATAGTGTTTGTTGAAGTGCGCTATCGCTCAAGCCAGTATTTTGGCCATGCCGCAGAAACCGTGAACCAGAGTAAAGTGCTCAAACTCATCAAAGCAGCCAATGTATGGTTGATGAAACAGGGTAAATCAGTTCATACTACTGACTTTCGATTTGATCTTATCGCCATTCACCAACACGGCCAACAAATCGAATGGATAAAAAACGCAATAACTCAAGGATAATCAATGCTAGACAGCATTAAAGATAGCTTTACAGAAAGTATTCAGATTCAAATTGCAGCGGCAGAGGCATTACCTGATGCCATCACTCACGCTGCACAAGCAATGGTTGCTAGCTTACTCAACGGCAATAAAATATTATGCTGTGGCAATGGAGGATCTTCTTCCAATGCTCAACAGTTTGTATCATGCCTACTCAACCAATTTGAAACTGAGCGCCCTAGCTTGCCTGCCATGGCTTTAACAGCAGATAATACCACACTAACAGCCGTTGCTAACGACTACCACTACGAAGAAATTTTCTCAAAACAAGTCCGAGCATTTGGTCAGGCAGGTGATATTCTTCTAGCAATATCAACCAGTGGTAATAGCAAAAATATTATCAAGGCTATGGAAGCTGCCGTAACTCGCGATATGACTATCATTGCATTTACAGGTAAAGATGGCGGTGAAATGGCAGGTCTATTGGGTGATAATGATGTCGAAATTAGGATTCCATCTCACAGAACAGCCAGAATTCACGAAGTGCATATGGTGACACTTCACTGCTTGTGCGATCTTATCGATCAAGTTCTATTTCCGGCTCACGATGAATAACTCATGAAATACTTAAGCACATTACTTATAAGCTGCGCTCTATTCGGCACTACAGGTTGTGCTGGTCTTTTTGTCGCTGGTGCAGCAACTACGGCCAACATAGTCACAGATACGCGTACCACACAAGAAATTTGGGATGACAACAATATCGAATTTGAGGTTGCTGGCATAGCTAATAAGGCACCTTTTGTACATCAGGTGAGAATTTCAGCCAGCTCCTACGAAGGTACTGTTGTTTTAATAGGCCAAGCAAGTAACTCTGAACTTCTTGATAACTTCATTTCTAAAGCTCAAAAGATAAAAGGTGTAGAAAAAATCCACAATCAAGTTCGGATCAAAGCACCTCTATCTATTGGCCAAATTAGTCATGACAGCTGGATAACCACTAAAGTCAAATCCGCCTTACTCACCAATGAAAAGCTTAATGGCGTCAAAGTGAAAGTGATTACTGAAGATAAAGAAGTCTTTTTACTTGGCTATCTGACACCAGAACAAGCGGATGTTGCCGTCGATGTTGCACGAAACATCTCCGGCGTAAAGCAAGTAATCAAAGCATTTAAAACCAGCAACTAATAAAAAAGCAGCTCAAGCTGCTTTTTTATTACTTTACCACTCGAAGACTTGGACGCCCTTTAGGCCTAGGCGGCTCATCATCAGGCGTCGGATCATCATCAGTAACCTCTGTTGCCAATGAAAGGCCAGAACTTTCAGCATCATGTTCTTCTACAGAAGATAAATCATCATCAAGCCCCATCCGCTCTTCGTCGTAAGCATCTTCTGGTTCGAACATAGTCCCTGCGCCGTTTTCACGCGCATATATCGCCTGAACTGCATAAAGAGGTACAATTACGCTATGAGGGCGACCAGAAAAACGAGCATTAAAGGTGATGGCCTCATTACCTAACTCTAGATTACCTACCGCTCGAGGAGCAATATTCAAAATAATTTGTCCATCTTGAATAAACTCCTCTGGTACTCGGACTCCTGGCAAGGTAGCAGCAACCACCAGATGAGGGGTTAAGTCATTATCGACTAGCCAATCATAGAATGCTCTCAGCATATATGGCCGACGTGGCGTCATGTTTGCGATGTCCATTTTGCTCCCTAAGTTAGCGACTCAGGCGCATTTCGCGCTCAGCCTCTGTTAGAGATGCTAAGAATGAATCACGTTCAAATACACGATTCATATAAACTTTCAGTTCTTTTGAGCCAGGGCCGACAAGCTCAATACCTAACTGAGGCAAACGCCACAGTAGAGGAGCAAGATAGCAGTCAATCAAGCTAAATTCTTCACTCATAAAGTATTCAAACTCGGCAAAAACTGGACCCAGTGTTAGTAAATCGTTACGCAACTTATTGCGAGCACTTTCGGCTTCATCAGCATTACCATTGGCAATTTTTTCTGCCAAGGTGTACCAATTTTTTTCAATACGGTAAATCATCAAACGACTGTTTCCTCTCGCTACGGGGTAAACAGGCATCAAGGGTGGATGAGGGAATCGCTCATCTAAGTATTCCATAATGATTTTTGAGTCGTATAGCGCCAGCTCACGATCAACTAGAGTGGGTACTGATTTATAAGGGTTAAGTTCAATCAATTCAGCAGGAAGGTTTACTTCATCGACTAATTCAACTTCAACACTTACACCTTTTTCAGCCAGGACGATACGGACCTGATGGCTATACATATCAGATGCACTTGAAAATAGAGTCATCACAGAACGTTTATTGGCAGCTACAGCCATGGAGCCCTCCAGCACACATACAGATATAAAAATAATGGAGGCTATGCCTCCATTATCAACAATAAAATTTGGAATTAGCACCGCATATTAGCACAATTAATGGACATCGCGCCAATATTCTTTCTTAAGCAAGACAACAACTATGGTGAAAATAACTAAGAAAGCCATTACCCACCAACCTAAAGCATGGCGTTCTAATTTAACCGGATCGCCCGAGTATTCGAGGAAGTTAACTAAATCACGAACTGCATCATCGTATTCCTCTTGGTTCAGTTCCCCTTTGCCATTACTTTCGGTGCCAACAACCACTTTATGCTCTTGGCCATCGATAATCTTAGTCTCATAAATGGGGCTAGGAATGCCTTGAAGCTCTTCTAGTACATGAGGCATACCCACGCTAGGGAAAACGATGTTATTGACACCAAACGGCCTAGAAGGGTCCTCGTAGAACGAACGAAGGTATGTATACAACCAGTCTACCCCTCGTACACGAGCAACTAAAGTGAGATCAGGAGGCGTCGCACCAAACCATTTGGCAGCCGCCTTATCTGGTATAGCGTTTTCCATCAGGTCGCCAACTTTAGCATTAGGATCAAAAATCAAATTTTCTTTGAGTAATTCGACTGGAATACCTATATCTCTTGCGACACGCTCGTATCGTTGATACTGAGATGAGTGGCACCCAAAACAGTAGTTCATAAACAATTTGGCACCATTTTGTAACGAAGCTTGATCACTCAAGTCATTATTCGCTTCGTCCAAAGGCACGCTCGCTCCAGCTGCCATCGCCAGAGAGGGCAGCATTGCAAATAAAGTTACAATCCATTTTTTCATTTGAAGTTCACCCTTTCTGGTAGTGGCTTAGTCGCCTCATTCTTACTGTAGAAGTACAGCAGAACGAAGAACATAAAGTAAGCTACGCTAAAGATCTGCGCTAGCAGCGTGTATGTCGGTGTCGCTGGAAGCGCACCAAGCACACCCAAAGCAATGAAGCTGATCGTGAATTGGATGATATTGAACAAATGGAACTTACTGCGATAGCGATATGAACGTACTCGACAGCGGTCCAACCAAGGAAGAACAAATAGGACAGCTATCGATGCACCCATAGCGATAACCCCAAGTAGTTTATCTGGAACCGCACGCAAGATGGCATAAAAAGGTGTAAAGTACCAAACTGGCGCAATATGCTCCGGTGTTTTGAGAGGGTTAGCAGCTTCAAAGTTAGGTGGCTCTAAGAAGTAGCCCCCCATTTCAGGATTGAAGAACAACACATAACAGAACAGGAATAAGAATCCAGCGATTCCGATTAAGTCTTTCACTGTGCCATATGGATGGAAAGGTATGCTGTCTATAATGTCATACTTTTTCACATAATCATCATGGAATTTGAACTGGGTTTTATAGTCATCACCCATTGTGCCTTTTGGCAGCTTAGTTTCAATGCCATCAGGGTTATTTGAGCCAACCTCATGTAAAGCTAATACATGCAAGACGATAAGTAATAGCAAAACAATTGGCAGCGCAATCACATGTAGTGCGAAGAAACGGTTTAGCGTTGCACCCGAAATAACATAGTCACCACGAATCCAAAGCGTCAGATCGTCGCCAATCACAGGAATCGCGCCAAACAAAGAAATGATTACCTGAGCTCCCCAATACGACATCTGCCCCCAAGGTAATAGATATCCCATGAAGGCTTCAGCCATCAATACAAGGAAAATCAACATACCGAAAATCCACAGCAGCTCACGTGGTTTTTGATAGGAGCCATAGATCAAACCACGGAACATATGCAGGTATACAACCACAAAAAACGCTGAGGCACCCGTTGAATGCATATAGCGCAGCAGCCACCCATAATCAACATCACGCATAATGTATTCAATAGAGGCAAATGCACCATCACCCGACGGTTCATAGTTCATCGTCAGCCAAATACCTGTCAAAATCTGGTTGACTAGGACAATCATCGCCAATGAGCCGAACAAATACCAGAAATTGAAGTTCTTTGGCATCGGATATTCAGAAAGGTGCTTTTTATACGCATTCATCGCAGGTATGCGTTTTTCCACCCAATCAAGTAGAGATTGCATCATGCTTCTCCTTCTTCATCAACACCGATAATGATTCTGGTATCCGTGATATACATATGTTTGGGAACAACAAGATTCAAAGGGGCTGGTACGCCTTGGAAAACACGCCCCGCCATATCAAACTTAGAGCCGTGACATGGGCAAAAGAACCCTGACTTCACACCTTGGACTTGTTCGCTAAAAGTGTCCGGTAAATAAGTTGGCGAACAACCCAAGTGCGTGCATATTCCGACTGCAACAAAGAACTCTGGTTTTATAGAGCGATAAGCATTTTGTGCATAACCGGGCTGTTGCTCTTCACCTGACGATGGGTCACGAAGTTGACCATCAATATTCTTCAGCCCATCAACAACAGACTGCGCTCGGCGGACAACCCAAACCGGCTTACCACGCCACTCAACGCGAACCATTTGTCCTTCTTCAAGCTTACCGATTTCAACTTCGACAGGGGCACCCGCAGCTTTTGCTTTCTCACTTGGGCTCCAAGATTTAATAAAAGGAACGGCGACAGCAGCAGCTCCGAGACCCCCTACAACGGCAGTTGTAGCGGTCAAGAAACGTCTGCGACCGTTATTTAAAGGCGCATTGCTCATCCAAACATTCTCCCAGTTGCTCCTTTTGGATTATTATTATTCCTATTACAGAGCATGGCTAAAAAATACGAATCTAGTTGTATGTATTTGACGGCAAATGATAATTAAAACCCTACTTTTTGACAAGATAAAGGTACCTTTTTGCAACAAGCGTCAAGTAAATAGCCCGTTCGCTCACAAAAGAAAGATTAGCAGAAAATATGTTATTAAGACGGATATAAAGAGAGGTATTTACGGATAGAAAACAAAAAGCCTGACAAAAAGCCAGGCTTTGGGTACCAAGTTCCGATAAATATACCGGAAATAACCTTTGAAGAAAGATTAACGCTTGGAGAACTGTGGACGACGACGTGCTTTACGTAGACCAACTTTCTTACGCTCAACACAACGAGCATCACGAGTTACGTAACCCGCTGCACGTAGAGTTGGACGTAGAGACTCATCGTACTCCATTAGAGCGCGAGTGATACCGTGACGGATAGCACCTGCTTGACCAGAAATACCGCCACCTTTAACAGTAACATATAGATCTAGCTTTTCAGTAAGTTCAACTAGCTCTAGAGGTTGCTTAACAACCATACGAGAAGTTGGACGACCGAAGTACTCATCAAGACCACGCTTGTTGATTACGATGTTGCCGCTGCCTGGTTTGATGAAAACACGTGCAGCTGAGCTTTTGCGACGGCCAGTGCCGTAGTATTGATTCTCTGCCATTTTCGAAATCCCCGATTAGATGTCTAGTACTTGTGGTTGTTGAGCAACATGGTTGTGCTCAGCACCAGCGTAAACTTTCAGCTTACGGTACATAGCACGGCCTAGAGGACCACGTGGTAGCATACCTTTAACTGCTAGCTCAAGCGCCATCTCTGGCTTACGATCAATAAGCTTCTCAAAGCTGATTGACTTAAGACCGCCAGGGAACTCAGTATGGCGATGGTAAATCTTACCTTTCGCCTTGTTACCAGTTACAGTAACTTTCTCCGCATTCACAACGATGATGTAATCACCAGTGTCAACGTGTGGAGTATATTCAGCTTTATGTTTGCCACGTAGGCGAGATGCAATTTCACTTGCTAGACGACCAAGAGTTTTACCTTCAGCGTCTACAACGTACCAGTCGCGTTTTACAGTTTCTGGTTTAGCAACGAAAGTTTTCATGCTAATAATAACCCGTTAATTAAAATTTACACATAAGGAGCATTGCTCCCACTGACTAAGAGCCCAGTCATCACCCCTTCGAGTGGTTGGCACTCTCGACCCTAAATCCGTTAGGACTTGGTCTGCAGTAACGGTGGGTCGCAGGATTATAGAGAAGTCAGTTGAAAAAATCACCTCTTTTCAGCAAAAAAGTCGATTTTTTTTCTTGTCAGAGCAAATACCTTCACTGCTTTATGCTAAATGCTCTTTGGCCAGATAATCATGACTTTGCATTTCTATTAAACGTGACTGACAACGCTGAAATTCAAACTCCAGTTGTCCTTGGGTATATAAATCTTCCAAAGCCACTTCTGCGGAAATGATTAATTTAACATTACGCTCATAAAATTCATCCACTAACGCAATAAAACGGCGCGCGGCATCGTCAGTTAACCGCCCCATTTGCTTCACATCTGCAAGTAGGACTGTATTGTAGATTCTTGATAGCTCAATGTAATCATTCTGACTTCTCGCGGATTGACAAAGTTGCTCGAAGGTCGCATGAAGTACTCCCTCATAAGAGTTAACGATATTTATCTGCCGATGATTGATTTCTATGCATGTCTCTCCCTGTTTGCTCTCGCCGACCAATTGTTCGAAGTAGCGGCCAAGGTTAATACTCGCTTGTTCATCGAGAGGGAAATGATAAATTTCGGCTTGCTCCAACGTTCTAAGTCGATAGTCAATTCCACTATCAACATTGAGTATCTGACAGTTTGCTTGAATGAGTTCGATAGCAGGTAAAAAGCGAGCTCGTTGCAAACCATTTCGATAGAGGTCTTGAGGAGGAATATTCGAGGTTGCAACCAAGACTACACCACGTCGAAATAATGCCTGAAACAAAGTGCCAAGAATCATGGCATCGGTAATATCTGAAACAAAGAACTCATCAAAACAAATAATATCCGCTTCAGATTTAAATTTATCAGCAACAAGTTCTAACGGGTCATTCACCTCACCTAAAGAATTTAACTCATCATGAACGCGGTACATAAAGCGATGAAAATGTACACGCATCTTTTTTTCACAGGGTAAAGCTTCGAAAAATGTATCCATTAAATACGTTTTCCCGCGCCCTACACCTCCCCAAAAATATAGCCCTTTAGGTGCAACAGGCTGAGCTTGGGTTTTACTAAACCAACGTTTCCATCCAGTTTTCTTGACGACTGGATTGCTCACATACTCTATAAAATCATGATAAAGCTTATCTAGAGATTGAACCGCTTTGAGCTGCGCGTCATCTTGCTGAAAACCGTGTTGTTTAATGTCTCGGGTATAGGTATCTAATGGTGTCATTACTTTACTCAAATGCTTTTAAAGAAGACAAACTGCTATGCAGTGCACACGCATTTTTCTTTATCGTCTTGGCCTCTCATAGTAACATGTCACTAAGCATGTGTAACCGTTCGGTGAAAAACATGTTAAATAACAATGATAAGGAGCGAATATGCTTTGGATTTACGCCCTCGTAGGTTTGCTTATTGGTACGGTTTTAGGCATCATCATCTCGCGCATTACTACTCCGGGATACAAAAAGCAAAAAACCATCCAAAAAGATTTAGAAAGTGCAAAGTTCGAACTTGAACAGCAAAAGCAAGATCTCACAGACCACTTTGCTAAAACGGCAGATATGCTGGACTCTTTAGGTAAAGAATATACCAAACTATATCAACATATGGCTAAGACATCTTCTGAGCTGCTACCTAGCCTTCCTGAACAGGACAATCCGTTTAGCAAGAAAGTCGCTGAGCAGTCGGATGCTTCAATCAAAGCACCCACTGAAAAAACATCTTCAGTTATAAGTGAAGCGCCAAAGGATTATGCGTCTGGTTCAACGGGTTTACTCAAGGAAGAAAAAAAACAGCAACTCAGCGCCGATCAAGCTATAGCGGCTGAAGCATCATAAGTTCAAACAGCTCATAGTGAACTTTGTAAAGGTTTTTTAGTCATAATTCCCGTAAGTGTCGTTTGATTTCTTATTTTTTACACAAATATTAAGTCTCAGGCCTTAACTAAAACTAGGAGTTATCAGATGAAAAAACCTTTGCTTGCTTTATCCGTTCTATCCTTAAGCTTAAGTTCAATCATCACACCAATACAAGCAACAGCAGCCCTTCCCCTTGTCGTTTCTGGTCAACAGCTACCCAGCCTTGCCCCTATGCTGGAGGAAGTAACCCCTGCTGTTGTCAGCATTGCAGTTGAAGGCACTCAAGTTTCTAAGCAGCGAATTCCAGAGCAGTTTCGTTTCTTTTTTGGACCAGAATTCCCATCAGAACAGCTGCAAGAACGACCATTTAGAGGATTGGGTTCAGGGGTAATCATTGATGCAGATAAAGCTTATGTCGTCACCAATTATCATGTCATCAATGGAGCGGAAAAAATTCGAGTCAAACTTCATGACGGCCGAGAATATGGTGCTGAACTCGTTGGGGGCGATAAGATGTCCGATGTTGCGCTCCTAAAACTCGAAAAAGCGCAAAATTTAACGGAAATTAAGATTGCAGATTCCGACTCTTTACGGGTGGGTGATTTTGCTGTTGCTATAGGTAACCCTTTTGGTTTGGGACAGACTGTCACCTCGGGTATTGTTTCTGCTCTTGGACGCAGCGGACTTAATATCGAAAACTTCGAAAACTTTATTCAAACGGATGCTGCTATTAATAGCGGAAACTCAGGTGGAGCCTTGGTGAACTTGCAAGGTGAGCTGATTGGTATCAACACGGCTATTTTGGGCCCTAGTGGTGGTAACGTTGGTATTGGTTTTGCGATCCCCTCTAATATGATGACCAATCTGACTGATCAAATTCTAGAATTTGGCGAAGTTAAACGAGGCATGTTGGGTGTTCAAGGAGGAGAAATTACATCTGAGCTCGCGGATGCTTTAGGCTATGAGTCTAGCAAGGGAGCTTTTGTTAGTCAGGTTGTGCCAGACAGCGCTGCCGATAAAGCCGGGTTAAAAGCTGGCGATGTAATTGTGTCTGTAAACGGCAAAAACATTAACTCATTCAGCGAATTACGAGCTAAAGTAGCGACTTTAGGTGCTGGTAAAAAAGTCTCACTTGGTATCATTCGTGACGGAAAGAAAGAAAACTATGACGTTACATTGGGTGAGCAGCAAAACATGAAGGCATCAGCAGATAAACTCCATGAAGGATTATCTGGCGCAGAGTTAACCAACACAACCTCAAGTGATTCCGTTCAAGGCGTTAAAGTGGCTTCTGTAGAAAAAGGCTCACAAGCGGCAACTTACCAGCTTCAAAAAGGCGACATTATCATCGGGGTTAACCGTAAACGCGTTAAAAACTTAGCCGAGTTTAGAAAATTACTTGATAAAAAGCCAAGTGTACTAGCTCTCAATATTCAGCGAGGAGAACGTACAATTTACCTCGTCGTACGCTAGAGACATCCATTCTTTGTGTCAAAGGATGGTAGTATCTTCTACCATCCTTTTATTATTTTCTCATCTAATGCTATTCTTTCGCCACTTGTCTCAATTTTAAGGTGGTTGCGAGGCTATGCTGCAATTTTTGTTGCGTTCAATTGGGTTAGGCTTGGCAACGGCATTATTATTGCTGTTGGCAATACCTTCCCTCAGGACCAATATTCTTTCTGACGATTTTGCGGGTGGAAACAATATTACATCAGCACAAGAGATTTCCTTCAACAGTGCCGTTCGCAAAGCAGCTCCGGCAGTCGTCAATATCTATAGTAGGAAGTATGCTGAGGGTAACCGCTCAAAGCTGCAGACCCAAAGCCTTGGTTCTGGGGTGATCGTCAGCCATAAGGGATACATAATTACTAACTATCATGTAGTGGCACAAGCCGATCAAGTGGTTGTTGCACTGCAAGACGGTCGAGTCGCTTTCGCCCAACTAGTTGGCACCGACAAACGAACAGACATCGCTATCCTACGTGTAGAAGGTAACAACTTACCGGTTATTCCATTAAACCCAGAATATTCTCCGACTGTAGGAGATGTGGTATTAGCGATTGGTAATCCCTACAATTTAGGTCAAACCACAACCTTTGGTATCATTTCCGCGACTGGACGCTCATCAATCAGTACTGGAGGACGCCAGGCATTTATCCAAACTGATGCGGCAATCAATGACGGCAACTCTGGAGGAGCTTTGGTAAATACTCGTGGAGAGTTAGTCGGTATCAATACTGCTTCTTTCCAACAGGCTACCGAACTTGAAACATATGGTATTTCTTTTGCTATCCCCTATGCATTGGCCAACAAAATCATGCAAAAGATCATTGCTGATGGCCGAGTAATTCGTGGCTACATTGGAATTGATGGACAAGACATTACGTCTGTGACTTCTCGCCTTTTAGGCAACGAGCATATGGGAGGTATTGTGGTACTTGGTGTCGATCCTAACGGCCCAGGGGAAGAAGCTGGATTTGAACCACAAGACATTATTCTTAAAATTGACGGCAACAAAATTAATGGTCGGCAAAGTGTCATGGACATAGTAACTGAGCTCCGCCCTGGGACCGTTGTTGATGTGCTCATCCTAAGAAAAGGTGAGGAACGGACAATAAAAGTAACCATTGCCGAAGACACGAGAGAGATCTAATCTACCAAAAACCCCCCATGTTTCCATGGGGGTTACATTCTATTCGCTTTCCTTGGACTCAGAGGTTTCAACCTCGATTCGCGTGACTCTTTGCAAACCTCTTGGCAATAAGCTCCCCCTACGGCCACGTTCCCCTCGGAAGTTATCCAAGTCAGACGCTTTCAAGCCGAGTTTACGTTTACCTGCATACAAGGTTATCGAAGCTCCTTGAGGTATGGCCATCAAATGAGACACTAACTCCTCTCGTTCTTTGGCTTTTGCAGCTGGTATATTAATGATCTTATTACCCTTGCCTTTACCTAACTGTGGTAAATCTTTTATTGGGAATAACAACATCCGCCCTTGATTTGTGATCGCAAGAATTTCATCGTGATCTAAATTACTTATGCTGTACGGCACCATCACTTCAGAGTTCTGTGGCAAGGTCACCAAGGCTTTACCGCTGCGATTTTTAGACAGTAAATCACTTCCCTTACAAACGAAACCATAACCTGCATCTGAGCCAACCAGCCACAGCTGCTCTTCTTCGCCCATGACGACATGACGAATACTTGTACCTGCATTGATATTTAACCGACCTGTAATGGGCTCTCCTTGGCTACGTGCAGAGGGAAGAGAGTGAGATTCAAGCGAGTAACTCCGGCCATCACTGCCAAGGAACACTGAATGCTGACTACTTTTACCTCTTGCATGAGCAAGGTATTTATCACCAGACTTATAATTCAACCCTTCAGGGTCAACATCATGGCCTTTAGCATGACGGATCCAGCCCTTATCCGATAGGACAACAGTTATAGGCTCACTTGGCACCAGATCACGCTCTGTCAATGCTTTCGCTTCGGCGCGCTCAACAAGTGGCGAGCGGCGATCATCACCATACTTTTCCGCATCGGCTTTAATTTCTTTTTTGATCAACGTATTTAGACGACGCTCTGAGCCAAGCAGTAGCTCAAGTTTTTCCCTTTCTTTCTCAAGCTCTTCTTGCTCTCCACGAATTTTCATCTCTTCCAGTTTGGCAAGGTGACGAAGCTTGGTATCCAAAATCGCATCAGCTTGAATGTCGGTGATGCCAAACCTTGCCATCAATACAGCTTTAGGATCGTCTTCAGTACGGATGATTTCTATCACTTCGTCCAAATTAAGGTAAGCAACCAACAAACCTTCTAGGATATGTAAGCGAGCAAGAACTTTATCGAGACGATGCTGTAAACGGCGGCGAACTGTCGTACGGCGATACTCTATCCATTCGGTAAGAATCCGGACTAACCCTTTGACTTGAGGTCGGTTATCTAGACCGATCATGTTAAGATTCACACGGAAATTTTTCTCAAGATCCGTCGAAGCAAACAGGTGATCCATTAACTGTTCACAATCAATTCGATTAGAGCGAGGGACTATCACAATACGAGTAGGGTTTTCATGATCTGATTCATCTCGCAAATCATCAACCATGGGTAATTTTTTTGCCCTCATTTGATTGGCGATTTGTTCAAGTAACTTCGCACCTGAAACTTGATGAGGCAAAGAGGTAATGACTATCTCACCACCATCTTTATGCCAAACAGCGCGCATTTTAATACTGCCGCGCCCTGTACGATAGATCTTTTCTAAATCAGCTCTCGGGGAAATAATTTCAGCTTCAGTCGGATAATCAGGCCCCTGAACGAAATTCATTATATCAGCCAACTCCGCTTTTGGACTGTCGATCAAATGAATTGCTGCATCTGCTACTTCTCTTACATTGTGAGGAGGAATATCGGTCGCCATACCAACTGCAATACCCGTTACTCCGTTGAGAAGGATATGTGGCAAGCGTGCTGGCAACATTTGTGGCTCTTTCATTGTGCCGTCAAAGTTTGGTTGCCACTCAACCGTTCCTTGCCCTAACTCACCCAGCAAAACTTCAGCAAATTTAGACAGTTTTGCTTCGGTATAACGCATGGCAGCAAAGGATTTAGGGTCATCTGGTGCCCCCCAGTTCCCTTGCCCATCGACCAATGGATAACGATACGAGAATGGCTGAGCCATCAAGACCATGGCTTCATAACATGCGGAGTCGCCATGGGGGTGATATTTACCCAACACATCACCGACAGTACGAGCAGATTTCTTATACTTTGCGGCAGCAGAAAGCCCGAGCTCAGACATAGCATAAATAATACGTCTTTGAACAGGTTTTAAACCGTCACCAATATATGGCAAGGCTCTGTCCATGATGACGTACATGGAATAATTTAGATAAGCGTCTTCAGTGAAGGTGCGCATTGGCAACTGTTCAACGCCATCGTATGTAATTTCTGTCGACATTCGTTAAACCTCTGCCAAATCACCGTTGTTTTGTAACCAAGAACGGCGATCATCTGCCCGTTTCTTACCAAGCAACATATCCATCATTTCTATCGTCGCTTCTGAATCATCAATCGTTAATTGAACAAGACGTCGGGTATTTGGATCCATAGTCGTTTCACGCAATTGCAATGGATTCATTTCACCAAGCCCCTTAAATCGCTGCACGTTAATCTTGGCTTTCTTTTTCGATAGGCGTTCTAACACACCCTCTTTTTCGTCATCATCCAAGGCATAGAAAACTTCTTTACCACAGTCGATGCGATAAAGTGGCGGCATAGCCACATAGATATGTCCAGCTTCGACTAAGGATCTAAAGTGTCGGGTAAACAAGGCACAGAGCAATGTAGCGATATGCAAACCATCAGAGTCAGCATCCGCTAAAATACAGATTTTGCCGTACCGCAAGCCTTCAAGATTTTCACTATCAGGGTCGATTCCTAGAGCAACGGATATATCATGCACCTCCTGAGACGCGAGCACTTGGTCAGCGGAAACTTCCCAAGTATTGAGGATCTTTCCTCTAAGCGGCATTACTGCTTGGAATTCTCTATCTCGAGCCTGCTTAGCCGAACCACCAGCAGAGTCTCCTTCGACAAAGAAAATTTCAGTACGACTTAAATCTTGCAAAGAGCAGTCGGTCAATTTGCCCGGCAACGCAGGCCCGGATGCAACTTTCTTACGTACGACTTTTTTACTCGCGCGCATACGACGGTGAGCGTTGGCAATACACACTTCTGCCAACTGTTCAGCTAATTGAGGCTTTTCGTTTAGCCATAAACTAAACGCATCTTTTACAACGCCGGACACAAAAGCAGCGGTTTGGCGGGATGAAAGACGTTCTTTTGTTTGACCAGCAAACTGCGGGTCCTGCATCTTAACCGATAACACATAAGAACACCGGTCAAATACATCATCCCCTGTTAACTTGACGCCTCGTGGTAACAAGTTTCGAAATTCACAAAACTCTCGCATGGCATCAAGTAGACCTTGACGCAAACCATTAACATGAGTTCCTCCCTGCGCAGTTGGGATCAAGTTAACGTAGCTCTCGGTGATCATTTCACCGCCTTCTGGCTGCCAAATAACAGCCCAAGTCGCCGCTTCGGTTTCAGCTGAGAATTCACCAGTAAAAGGCGCTTCAGGCAATACGGTATAACCTTTGACACCCTCGGCAAGATAATCCTTTAAACCATCTTCATATAACCATTTGTGCTCATTGCCACTGACTTTGTCTGTGAAAGTAATTTCAAGTCCAGGGCATAACACAGCTTTAGCTCGAAGGTTATTCACCAAACGAGCAACGGAGAAATTGGCGGAGTCGAAATACTTTGCATCAGGCCAAAAGTGAACACTTGTACCCTTGTTACGTCGACCACATGTCCCTGTTACTGTCAGATCGGAAACTTTATCGCCATGTTCAAATGCAATTTCATACACTTGTCCATCTCGTCTTACAGTGACTTCGACACGCTTTGATAAAGCATTGACTACTGAGATACCAACCCCGTGTAAGCCTCCGGAGAATTGATAGTTTTTGTTTGAGAACTTACCACCAGCATGCAGCTTACACAGTATCAGCTCTACCCCAGATACTTTCTCTTCTGGATGTATATCAACAGGCATACCGCGTCCATCATCGATCACTTCGAGAGATTGGTCGGCATGCAAAATTACTTGAACCTTGGAAGCGTGTCCGGCTAGCGCTTCATCGACACTGTTATCGATGACTTCTTGCCCTAAGTGATTGGGCCGCGCAGTATCCGTATACATCCCGGGTCGGCGTTTTACCGGCTCCAAGCCATTGAGAACCTCAATGGCTCCAGCATTATATTGTTCAGTCATAATACGGAATATCGTTTGTAGAAAATAATGAATAACTGAGCTAATCTGCTTTTATCGTCAACCAGGTTGCATATAGACTATAAAAGCATTCAAACTCTCATCGTTTTGTATCCAGCTCAGTACAGGAGAAACATAGTCTGGAAGAGAAGGAACTATGTCAAGTGAGATAATTAACTAACCACTAAATTTATGACTTTTCCCTCAATGGAAACTATAGCTGAAGGAAGTCGATGATTGGCTCTAGATGACGTTCAAAACTGACAAAACTGTGATTCCCCCCCTCTTCTACAGTCTGTTTAGCCATTGAAAACCTCTCAACAGCTTGACGAAAGTCAAGTACCTCATCATGAGTTTGCTGCAAAAGCCAAAAGTCTTCTGGATTTTGAATACTCGCAACATCGAGAGATTTTAATTCATCGATATGAGCTTCAGATAGAACATAGCGCAGGCCTGTGTATGGGTTTTCTTGTTCTCCTAGATAATCTTGCAGTAATTCATAGGGCTTTACCGCAGGGTTTACAACCACAGCTTTAAAGCCAAAACGAGCATTCAGCCACACAGAGAGATATCCACCAAGAGAGCTACCGACAAGTCCAATGCGATAATCATTTTTGTATTGCTCAACTATGTCTAGTAGGCAGTCCGCAGCTTGTTGGGGAAAACATGGAAGCTGAGGAACCACAACTTTAATATCAGGCCTGTGCAATGCACAGTATTCTCTCATCAAGGTCGCTTTTTGCGATAATGGAGAGCTATTAAAACCATGGATATATAAGAGTAAAGAAGGTTTCATCATGTATCCTGTGATAGTAATGACGCAGTGTAAATTAATACCCAGAAGAACTAAAATCAGGAATAAAGCTCCCCATAGGCAAACGCTTAACCTCTGTGGTTAGGTTCCCACTTGGATGTAATACAATTTCACGCCAACCAGGAGACTGGTTATCCACGGCAAAGTCATCACTAAGTGGTTTAAATTGTACACACGTCGATGGCGTTGCCATTACTCTGACATCATGTCGATATCTATCCATATCCTGATGAACGTGACCACAGAGCACGGCCTTAACATTGGAGTGCTTTTCTATAACTTTCCAAAAGCTCTCTGAATCCTTGAGGGTATGCTGATCCAACCAAGCACTACCGATAAGTACAGGGTGATGATGCAATAAAATCAACGCATAGCGTTCAGGATAAAGGTTGAGTTTATCTTCAAGTAGTGACAGTTGTTCTTCACTAAGACGACCATGTGGAACACCAACCACTTGAGAATCTAAGACTATCATTTGCCAGTAATCGCCAAGTAAAAGATGTTCTAGGTACTGGATTTGTTGAGAACAAAGCACAGAATCCATATTGGGCCTAAAGTCATGATTACCGGGTAACCAAAAACAAGTCTTGTGGAGCTTTGAAATGCCTGATTCAAAACGTTGGTAAGATAATGCACTGTGGTCTTGCGAAATATCTCCAGTGGCGACAATAGCTTCGTAATTTGTGTTTTGTTCAGTGATCGCACTCACCACAGCATCAAAGCTGTCACTCGTGTTGACACCAAGAAGACTGCCATCATTAGCTTCAAACAGATGAGTATCTGTAATTTGAAGCAGCCTGATGCTTCCATCCACAGAACTAGATGTTACTTTCAAAATAAAAACCTAAATATTGAGCGGCGTTCGACTAATACCATGCCTTAAACAGAAAGATAACCAATCCCCCAAAAAGCGGTTGCGCTGTAATTTTTCGTCTTGTTGAACCATTTTATCATTGGGGTAATCGTAACGTGCTCTGACTCGTTTCAGATGTGCACACTCGCACACCTCTGCCACTCGAGCATCATGGTAAAGCCTGACAGACATTTTTGGCAAAGGAAACACCGGAACATCATCGCTTTGACAAATATCAACCAAAGTTGTGTACTTTGTGATTTCTGCCACTTGAATTTGGTATGTCATATGGGCAGCTTGGTAACAGCGCACATCACCAACCTGTGCCTTGTTTGGCAACAAAGCATTTAACTTGGCATAATTGGTTTCATATGTTCGCATCAAATCTGCCAAATCTACATGATACGTTTTTTTTACTGCTAAATTTGCCATTGCTCTCTTACGGACTGGTAATTCAACTGCAACCATTGCAACGCAATGATAGAAGCACCATTTTCAAACTTACCTTCGACTACCCATTGATAGGCAGTCTCTCGGTTTACGACATGAACTTTAATGTCCTCTCCTTCATAGTCTAAACCATGAATGCCACTTGCGTTTGATGCATCAACCTTGCCAACATAGACATCTAACCTCTCAGAGCAGCCTCCTGAAGAGGGGTAATACGAAGTAACGCTCAAAAGATCTTCAATAGAAACATTGGCTTCCTCTACTGCCTCACGGCGAGCAACACTTTCAGCACTTTCCCCTTTATCAATGATCCCAGCCACAATCTCAAGTTGCCACGGACTCGAATGAGTCAAAGCACCAACACGTATTTGTTCAATTAAAACAACTTTATCAGTAACAGGATCATATGGAAGTACGGCAGCAGCATTACCTCTTTCAAACATTTCTCGTTCAATAACCTCACTCCAGCCACCATTAAACAATCTGTGTCTGAAACGATATTTCACCATATTAAAAAAACCGGAGAACACGGTTTCTTTTGAGAGTATCTCTACATCTTTGGAAGTAAATTCGTGCTGTTGTTCTTCACTGTGTGACATTGGCTACCCCATAAGTTAATTTTATAGTTTACTCAGACAAAAGCTTAACTTCCAAGGGTCTAGATAAACTTTTTATGCAAATTTTATATTCAGAGTTAAATTTAACTGCTTTGGGATAAGTTTTTTTAGATAACAAAGTGTAAAAATTTACAAAAATTTGCGTAAATTTGCATCAAAGTTGAGGTAAACTCTCGACGAGTTACCTTTTTCATATTTTGGCAGGGATAAAACCGATGAGAAAACTGCTTCCACTGGTGATAAGTGCAGCACTAGGCAGCCTTAGCGCGAACGCTTTCGCAGATACACTAACGGAAATTTATAATCAAGCAATCACAAACGATCCTACTCTATTGAGTGCAAAAGCCTCAAAAGATTCTGCGTTTGAAGCGATCAATTCGAGCCGTGCAACCTTACTTCCTCAAATCAACTTAACGGCTTCATACGATCTCAATCGAGGAGAAACAAGCATACCAAGTCAGCAACTAAGTGATACGAGTAATGATTCGGATGTATGGAACGCAACGCTTGGCTTCTCGCAAGAGCTGTATAAGCGCTCAAGCTGGATAACTTTAGATACAGCAGAAAAAAACGCCCGTAAAGCCGATGCTGCCTATGCAGCAGCTCAGCAGTCACTGATTCTTAGAGTGTCGACTGCCTATTTTGATGTGCTAAGAGCTCAAGACAATTTAGAGTTTGTCCAAGCAGAGAAAGCCGCTGTTGGTCGTCAACTAGAGCAAACAAAGCAGCGTTTTGAAGTCGGTTTATCAGCAATCACCGATGTTCATGACGCACAAGCTCAGTATGACTCTGTTCTCGCAGATGAAGTTTTGGCTGAAAATGAACTTATCAATAGCTATGAAGGCCTGCGTGAAATTACAGGCGTTGAACATTCAAACCTCTATGTTTTGGATATTGAACGTTTTTCAGCGAGTAAAAGTGAAACACCTGTTGACACCCTGCTAAAAGAAGCAGAGCAGAAAAATTTAACTCTGCTGTCATCACGAATCACCAAAGATATTGCTAAAGACAATATTTCTTTGCAAAGCTCAGGTCACCTTCCTTCACTTACGTTAGATGGCGGCTATACACTTGCAGAACAAAAGAACAGTGATATTGCAACCCAAGATTCTGACTCCGACAATTTTAACATCGGACTCAATCTTTCAGTTCCTATCTATAGTGGCGGCGCGACGTCTTCGTTAACCAAACAAGCTGAGTTTGATTTTGTGGCCGCAAGCCAAAACCTTGAAGCCTCTTATCGAAGTGTCGTCAAAGATGTACGAGCTTTTAATAACAACATTAATGCCTCTATCGGTGCACTGCGTGCTTATGAGCAAACCGTGGTTTCGGCTAAATCAGCCTTAGAAGCAACTGAAGCTGGTTTTGATGTCGGGACTCGAACTATTGTTGACGTTTTAGACTCAACAAGAAACCTGTACGACGCAAATAAAAACCTCTCTGATGCTCGCTACAACTACATACTCAGTGTTCTTCAGCTACGAGAAGCGGTAGGAACCCTGAATGAGCAAGATATTCTTGATATCAATGCTGGGCTCAAAGTTGCAAGCCAAAAAAACAAAAGTTAATCACTACTAACTTTGAATAAAACAGAAGGATGAAATACATTTCATCCTTCTTTACTCACCCTCTTTGTCCAAGCCATTCCTTTAACGTCGCAATATCATTTTGATATTCATTTTTGATTTCTTCGACCCAATCATCAATATTTTTCCACCAAGCAGGTCGTTCTGGCGACTGTGCTTTTTGAGCCACTAGCTGAATATGTTTTAAACCTATAGAACCTGCAGCTCCTTTAATCTTATGGGCTTCTTCAACAATACCTTGCTGATCTTTTGCCGTCATATTTGAATCAAGCACTTTTATATAATCAGGCATCATATCTTCAAACATACTAATGCTCTCAAGCACCGGCTGAGTACCAACAATATCAACATAAGACTCAAGCATATCTAGGTCTAAGACTTTATTGTACAACTCGCTTTTCTCACCTAGGTTTTGAGACTTGGTAGGCTGCAAAGGCTCTTGTATATCATTAGAAGTAAATTGGGCGATGACTTCTTGCATGGCAGTGACAGACAAAGGTTTACTTATTGCTTCATCCATTCCGTTTTGTAAGTATTCATCTTTGTCTTTGAGTACATTAGCCGTTAAAGCTATCAAAGGGGGTAAGTCTTTATAAGTTTGGCGATAAAAACTGGCTACATCAAAGCCTGTCATATCGGGAAGTTGAATGTCGAGAAATACAAGGTCATAAAGATCAGGGTCAAACATCTCAATCGCATCTTGGCCTGTCATTGCCACCGTCACCTCGTGTCCCATACTCTCAAATAAAGAGCGAGCAACAGTAACATTGAGTTCGATATCCTCTACCATGAAGATACTTAAATCTCTTTGAGCAGCCTGAGAAGATTCTGACATTTCCTTAGTAGCTGATAATGGGGCACTGAGTGTAACAGTAAAGGTACTACCAAACCCTTCTTCACTACTAACGCTGATATCTCCTCCCATCATCTTGATTAGCTGCTTAGAAACAGCTAACCCAATACCTGTACCGACAGCATGAAGATTATCTTTACCCGACTTTACTTGATAGTACATAGCAAAAATTTTATCCACTTCAGATTCAGGAATGCCAACTCCACTATCTTCCACTTCAATAGTTATGTACGCCACATCATCCCTGATTTCAGCTTCTACCGTCATGACAACACCACCTTCTTTGGTGAACTTCATGGCGTTACTGATCAAATTCCAAAGTACTTGACGAAGACGAGTCGCATCAACTTCAATAGCATCAGGTAACTCAGTTAGACGCTCTAAGTCAAAACGTAGATTCTTTTGTGAAGCCATCAAAGCTGAGATACTTTCGATTTCTGCAACAAATTCTTCAAAGTTTAACCTGGCAGGAAACAGCTCAAGCTTACGTCGATCAAACTTATCCATATCAATGATATCGTTAAATATATTCCCCAAAGTAATTGCACTGACATTGATAGTTTGCATTTGATGGCGCTGCTCATCGGTGAGTTTCGTTTCAAGCAGCATGCGACTTAACCCAACAATCCCATTGAGTGGTGTACGTAATTCATGACTAATCGTTGAGATAAATGTTGTCTTATCTCGGCTGGCTTTTTCTAATGATTCTTGATGTCGCTTACGTTCTGTAATATCACGTCCAAACCCAACCAAACCAAGATGTCGACCATCTTTGCTGTAGAAAGGCACCTTACGTAGTTCAAAAAAACTCTTACGGCCGTCAGGGTACTCTAACCATTGCTCGTAAGTCAGTGCCTTATTATCAGAAAAGACTTTCTGGTCCGTATCAACAATTTGTTGAGCAACTTCTTTTCGATATACATCCCAAGGCGTTAAACCGACCAACTGGTTCTCTTTCTTACCCGTAAGCTCTTCCATGGCACGGTTGCACCCAGAAAATACGCCATCAGCATTACGGTAATATATAAGATCAGGTGAAGCGTCAATAAAAGAGCGTAAAAGTGCTGTTCTTTCAGCCAGCTCTAGCTGAGTTCGCTCTCTTTGATAGACCTCATTTTCGAGATCTTTCATTGCTTCTTCTCTCGCTTCTTCAGCTTTAATTCTCTCTTCTATTTCCAGATTCAGTTTAGAGATATTTTGATGAAGCTTATGATTTAAATCTTGATCTCGTGAACGCATATCTCGCAGTTTAGAAACCAACTTAGAAAGTCTTTGTCTCGACTCTTCAAGCTGATCAACCACAACAGACAAAAAGTAAACAGCCCAAGGAGTAATTAAAAGCCCAAAAAACACTGAGCGGACAATATCAATATCATCGACACGCCCACTAAGAACTAATGTGATACCAACTTGAACAACCACGGCTAAAGCAACGATGGCTAATGCGAGAAGAATAGAAAAACGTAAAATACCGAGCTTTACCAAAAGATCGACATAATACTGAGCGAGGTTTTTTATAGGTTTCATTAGGCGCTCCGTGCAACAAGATAGTGAAATTTTACCTTTTTTCACCTCACACGGCTAAGAATTCTAATTACTACATGAACCTAGTTGTTGGATGTGTGATGAACACAAGTTTGATTTCGTCCGTTAGCTTTGGCCTGATACAAAGCACTATCAGCAAGTGCTATTAAGTTTTCGCTTGTATCAGAAGGTTCAGGGACTATGCTTGCAATACCTATGCTGACAGTCAGGATTGGGCACACTTTTGAAGCATTATGTTCAAGCCTAAGCTGTCTCACTTTTGAGTGAATGGTTTCTGCTACTTGATATGCCCCTTCAGCAGTGGAGTTAGGTAAAATAAATGCGAACTCTTCCCCACCATAACGGGCAACACAATCACTACCGCGATGCAAGACTGAACTAAAGGCTTCAGCAACCTTAACTAGCGCATCATCGCCGGCTTGGTGCCCATAATGATCATTAAACCCCTTAAAGTAATCTATATCACATAACATAACCGCTAAAGGGTTTTTCTCGCGACTGTGTAAAGACCACAAAGTAGTGAGCTGCTCATCGAAAAAGCGGCGATTACCGATTTGCGTTAAGCTATCAACTAAACTCAAACGTTCCAGCTCCTGATTAGCTTCTTCAAGTTTTTGTGCCGCCAAATAACGTTCCGAAACATCTCTCGCCATGATTAACACGCCATTTGTGCCTGAGGCCGGATCGCGAAAAGGGGACTTCACAACATCGTACCAAGTAAAGTTTCCTTTACTGTCAACCAATTGGTCGATGTAACGAAGTGATTTTCCCTCATACAACACTTTCTGATCTGTCTCTGATAAGCGACGGTACACGTCATTAGGAATGATATCTTGAAGGCGTTTGCCGATTAGTTCATTAACATCAGAAATTCCTAACGCTCTGATGAAAGGCTTGTTGCAAGCTTGATATACCATATTCTCATTAAAAATACCGATGGCATCTGGGCTGGACTCAAGGATGTTTTGCAAAATGGTATCACGCTGCGCTAACGCAACCTCTGTATCTCGACGTCTATCCATTTCATCACGCAGACTCTTCTGTACATTGTGCCAATCTGTAACGTCGTGACTAATGCCTATTGTACCGATTCTTTCGCCAGAAGAGGAAATCAGAATATTTTGATAGGTTTCGAGTAAACAGCTTCGACCCTCCTCATCCGTTGTCCATCTGCGTTTGTTAGCTCGGCCTTTAACAACACCTTTAATATCAGCACATCCTTCTTGTTGACGCTCTCCCCAAAAGCGCTCAAAAGCTTTATTCGTCGATATAAGTTCACCTTCGTTATTTTTGACGAACACAAGTTCAGACAAATTATCCAAAGCACTACGCACCACAGACAGTGACTCTATTTCACGCTCCATCTCTGCATGTGAGGCTTGATGAGATGATAGATAGAGTAACCAAGCAATACGACCTCGATATATAGTTCTTCGTCCACTTATCTCTACTTTGATTCGGTTGTTTTTGGATACCTTCCACTCAATCGGAAAACACTTGAAACCATCTCCAGCAAAAAGCCCCACTGTCGACATCAAAAAATCTCGCGACACAGAATCAGGGAATAAAAAAGATTTACCGACACGACGAATAGCCAATAACTGCATCGCATTTTTGTTGGAAAGCAACAATTTGCCTGTCTTAGCCTCGACCAGAATAAGCGCTGATGGGGCATCCTGCACCAGAAGCTCGATATGTTTTTGAACCCGGGAATAGAGCGCGGCCGACAATAGAATGAAGAATAGAATCACTACGAGGTCAAGACCATGCCCATGAGACGTATCCCACAACCAGTAAAACACCTGCTCCATTCTTACTTCTCTGCCTTTAACTACCACTTATATAAGACTACAAAAAATATCAGTTGACTGCTGATTTTTCTCTACTTCACTCCCCTTTTTTACCTATCAAGGGGGCATTTGGTTAAATAATAATGAATGATTCTAGCAATAAGACGAATAACTACTCAATCCTTCCAAAATTTATCTTTAAGTCAGTATATTGTTCTAATGTTTTTTAATTCTCTTCAAGTTAAATTGTTGCAAAAATGTAACAACCAAAAACGCAAGCAACTGAAAAAAAAGAAATTTTAAGTATATTCTCCACGAAATAAGCCTTTAGGACTACATTTAATCAAAAGCTTGACCTTTCACACCATAAGATTTAGGTTGTTGGAATAGATGAAAATGATTTCATCATAATGAAAAAAATAATAAGAGGTTTAATTTACATTATTATGTTGATTTAAACCCTATGAGCGCATAAAAAATCGCCTGCATTCGTTTTCATTATGTAGGCAACACTGTCTGGAAGACAGAGAAGCAAAGGGAGAATTGCAATGGCTTTATATGATCCAAGGCTTGACAAAGACAACTGTGGATTTGGTTTAATCGCACATATGGATGGACACCCAAGCCACAAACTGGTTCGTACCGCAATTTCAGCGCTCGATCGTATGACTCACCGCGGCGGTATTGCAGCGGATGGTAAAACGGGTGATGGATGCGGTTTACTGCTGCAAAAGCCCGATTCTTATCTGCGACTCATCGCAGAAGAAAACAGTTTTAAGCTTGGCAAACAATATGCCATCGGTATGGTGTTTTTCAGCCAAGATCCAATAAAAGCTCAGTCAGCGAAAGACATTATCAATAAAGAGCTAACCCAAGAAACCTTATCTATCGCAGGCTGGAGGGACGTTCCAACCAACCCTGATGTACTTGGACCAATAGCTCATAACTCCCTACCCAATATTCAACAAGTCTTTATATCAGCTCCGGCAGGCTGGCGTGAACGTGATATTGAACGCCGTCTTTATATCGCCCGCAGACGCATAGAAAAACAGATAGTTAACGATCAAGATTTTTATATATGTAGCCTATCTACTCAAGTATTAGTCTACAAAGGTCTCTGCATGCCAGCTGACTTACCACGCTTTTATCTTGATCTAGCTGATTTACGCATGGAATCTGCTATTTGTTTATTCCATCAGCGTTTTTCAACCAATACCCAACCAAGATGGCCCCTTGCCCAACCTTTCCGTTATCTTGCACACAATGGTGAAATAAATACTATTGAAGGCAACCGCCAATGGGCCCGTGCTCGTGCATATAAATTCGCTTCCCCGTTACTGCCTGATTTACAAACCGCAGCGCCGTTTGTTAACGAAACAGGATCGGATTCATCCAGTTTAGATAATATGCTCGACCTATTCTTAGCGGGAGGCATGGATGTGTTTCGGGCAATGAGAATGCTGGTTCCGCCCGCTTGGCAGAATCATCCAGATATGGATCCCGACTTACGTGCATTTTACGACTTTAACTCTAAGCATATGGAACCTTGGGATGGTCCTGCAGGTATTGTATTGTCTGATGGCCGTTATGCAGCTTGTAACCTTGATCGAAATGGCTTGCGTCCTGCACGCTATGTGATAACCAAAGATCAACTCATTACTTTGGCATCGGAAGTTGGCATTTGGGATTATGCACCCGATGAGGTTGCTGAAAAAGGTCGAGTCGGCCCTGGAGAGCTACTTGTCGTCGATACCCGTCATGGAAAGCTTTGGCAATCTAGTGACATCGATAATGATTTAAAAAGCCGCCATCCATATAAAGAATGGATGGACAATAACGTTCATAAACTCACTCCGTTTTCTCAGTTACCTGATAACCAAATTGGTCAACGTCAATTCGACAACCTTCTTCTAAAAACTTACCAAAAACAATTTGCCGTAAGCAATGAAGAGATCGATCAAGTACTCAGAATTCTCGCAGATACGGGGCAAGAAGCCGTCGGCTCCATGGGGGATGACACCCCAATGGCCGTGCTATCTTCAAAAGAGCGTTTGATCACTGATTATTTCCGTCAAAAATTTGCTCAGGTCACCAATCCGCCAATTGATCCATTGCGTGAAAAGCATGTAATGTCTCTGGCAACCAGTGTTGGCCAAGAGATGAATGTGTTTTGTGAAACCGACGGACATGCTCACAGAGTCACTTTTGAGTCTCCTGTGTTACTGCACTCAGATATGCAGCAACTCCTCGAACTTTCTGATGAATACTACCGAAATACAGTAATCGATATTAACTACGACCCTGATAGTAAAAACCTCAAACAAGCAATCAATAATGTATGCGAGCAAGCCATTGAGCGTGTAAAAGCTGGCACCGTATTGGTTGTACTATCAGACAAAGCGATAGAAAAAGGCAAGCTTCCTATTCCAGCCGCCATGGCTGTAGGAGCCCTTCAACGCAGACTGATAGAAGAAAACCTTCGCTGCGACGCCAATATCCTTGTTGAAACAGCAACCGCGCGAGACCCACACCAGTTCGCTGTTCTACTCGGTTTTGGCGCAACCGCAATTTATCCATATCTAGCTTATGAATCCTTGGGTAAGTTAATTGATGATGGCATCTTAGATAAGAATTATCGCGATGTGATGCAAAGTTACCAATACGGGATCAATAAAGGGCTTTATAAAATCATGTCGAAAATGGGTATTTCGACCGTTGCTTCTTACCGCTGTTCTCAGTTATTCGAAGCGGTTGGCATCAGCTCCGACATCGTAGACCTCTGTTTCCACGGCGTTACAACCCGTATCCAAGGAGCAGGTTTTGAAGACTTCCAACAAGATTTATTCAACTTATCGAAAAAGGCATGGGCGAAAAGAAAAGAGATTGAACATGGGGGCTTACTTAAATATGTTCACGGTGGAGAATATCACGCTTACAACCCAGATGTAGTTAGTACTCTGCAGCAAGCAGTAAAATCGGGGGACGTAAGTGATTACGAGCATTTCTCCCAACAAGTCAATCAAAGACCCGTGGCAACCCTTAGAGACTTAATGACACTGAAAAAGTCCGATACGCCGCTCCCACTTGAGCGTATTGAGCCAAGTGAGGATCTCTTCAAGCGCTTTGATTCGGCCGCCATGTCTATTGGGGCTTTAAGCCCTGAAGCTCATGAAGCTTTAGCGACAGCAATGAATCGCCTAGGAGGATATTCAAATTCAGGTGAAGGCGGTGAAGATCCTCGCCGTTTTGGTACAGAACGTAACTCTCGCATTAAACAAATTGCCTCAGGGCGATTTGGAGTAACGCCGCACTACCTAACCAATGCAGATGTACTGCAAATAAAAGTAGCTCAGGGAGCAAAGCCAGGAGAAGGCGGACAACTTCCGGGACATAAAGTGACAGCAGAGATAGCGCAACTTCGTTACTCTGTTCAGGGGGTGACGCTGATATCTCCTCCTCCACATCATGATATTTATTCGATTGAAGACCTTGCTCAATTAATCTTTGATTTAAAACAGGTTAACCCTAAAGCACTGGTTTCTGTCAAATTGGTCAGTGAGCCTGGTGTGGGTACCATAGCGACTGGAGTTGCAAAAGCCTATGCCGACCTTATCACCATCTCAGGGTACGATGGAGGAACAGCGGCCAGTCCTTTGACTTCAGTGAAATATGCAGGTTGTCCATGGGAGCTTGGACTGGCAGAAACTCAGCAAGCTCTTGTAGCCAATGGACTAAGACACAAAATTCGCCTCCAGGTCGATGGCGGCTTAAAAACAGGATTGGATGTAATAAAAGCAGCCATATTAGGCGCCGAAAGCTTTGGTTTTGGTACCGCCCCCATGGTCGCTATGGGTTGTAAATTCCTGCGTATTTGTCACCTAAACAATTGTGCAACGGGCGTTGCCACTCAAGATGAAACTCTACGTAAGCAGTACTTCAAAGGGTTGCCAGAGCAAGTCATGAATTACTTTATCGGTCTTGCTGATGAAGTGCGTACACTACTGGCTGAATTAGGCGTCGAGAAACTCACTGACCTTATTGGCCGAACTGACCTCTTGCAAGCGATGGAAGGTTTATCAGCTAAGCAGTCTAAGCTAGATTTAACTCATATTTTAGAGGCGCCAGTTTCGCCTGATAAACATCCTTTATTTTGGACAGAGCCCAATACACCGTTTGATAAAGGCGATCTCAATCAGAAAATTCTAGATGATGCAGCCACCTCGATTGAAAAGCGTCAATCGGCAAGTTTTTTCTATAACGTCATTAATACTGACCGCTCAATTGGCGCTCATATTTCTGGTGAAATCGCAAAACGCTATGGTAACCAAGGAATGGCCGCCTCTCCTATTAAGCTTCACCTAGAGGGTACCGCTGGACAATCTTTTGGTGTTTGGAATGCTGGAGGCGTCGAGCAGTATCTCACCGGGGATGCTAATGACTATGTTGGAAAAGGGATGGCTGGAGGTAAATTAGTTATCAAACCTCATCTTGGTAGTGCATTTCGCTCCAACGAGGCAACTATTATTGGTAATACCTGTCTGTATGGTGCAACGGGAGGCAAACTGTTCGCCGCAGGAAAAGCTGGAGAGCGATTCGGCGTGCGAAACTCAGGAACAATAACTGTAGTTGAAGGTGCAGGCGACAACGCTTGTGAATATATGACGGGCGGCATCGTTGCCATATTAGGTGCCACAGGCGTCAACTTTGGTGCAGGGATGACTGGTGGTTTCGCATACGTTTTAGACCAAAACCAAGATTTTACCGGTCGAGTCAACAATGAGTCGGTTGAAGCATTGTCTCTATCAGATCTCTACATACACCAAGAACATCTACGTGGTCTTATCGCAGAACACTTAGAAGAAACAGCCTCTACACACGCTGAAGATATTCTGGCCAACTTTGATGAATGGATCCCTAAGTTTTACTTAGTTAAACCCAAGTCAGCGGATCTTCGCACTTTGCTCGGTCATCAAAGTCGCAGTGCAGCAGAGCTGCGCGTTCAAGCACAGTAATCAAGGAGGATGTCTGAATCATGAGCCAGAACGTATACCAATTTATTGACGTAAACCGTGTAGATCCTGCAAAAAAGTCGCTTAAAGTGAGAAAAATAGAGTTCGTAGAAATCTATGAACCTTTCACGAAACAGCAAGCAACCGCACAAGCAGATCGATGCTTAGATTGCGGTAACCCTTACTGCGAATGGAAGTGTCCAGTACACAATTACATACCGCAGTGGTTAAAACTTGCCAATGAAGGGCGAATTATAGAAGCCGCTGAGCTATCACATCAAACCAATAGTTTACCAGAGGTCTGTGGCCGAGTATGCCCACAAGACCGCCTGTGCGAAGGTTCTTGCACCCTAAATGATGACTTTGGCGCGGTCACAATAGGAAATATTGAAAAGTATATTACCGACAAGGCATTTGAAATGGGCTGGAAGCCTGATATGTCACAAGTCGAATGGACAGATAAAAAAGTGGCTATCATTGGCGCTGGACCTGCTGGACTTGCCGCTGCCGACATTCTCGTTCGTAATGGCGTAAAACCTGTAGTGTTTGACCGCTACCCAGAGATAGGAGGCCTACTCACTTTTGGTATTCCTTCGTTTAAGCTGGAAAAAGGCGTAATGGAAAATCGCCGCCAAATTTTTTCTGACATGGGGGTTGAGTTTCGCCTTAATGTAGAGGTTGGGCAAGACATCAAAATGGAGCAATTACTGGCGGATTATGATGCTGTTTTCCTCGGTGTTGGTACCTATAAAAGTATGCGAGCCGGTCTTGATAATGAAGAAGCTCAAGGCGTATACGACGCTCTACCTTTCCTAATTTCGAACACTTACAAAGTGATGGAGCTTGAAAACAGCCCATCTTTTATCGATATGGCAGGAAAGAAAGTAGTCGTGCTAGGCGGTGGTGATACAGCAATGGATTGCGTCCGTACATCCATCAGACAAGGAGCATCGAGTGTCACTTGTGCCTATCGGCGAGATGAGCAAAACATGCCAGGCTCAAGACGCGAAGTTAAAAATGCCAAAGAAGAAGGCGTTAAATTTCAGTTTAATCTTCAGCCTCTTGGTATAGAGGTTGATGCTTCTGGTAAGGTTTCTGGGGTTAAAGTGGTTAAAACTCAGCTGGGCATCGCAGACGATGCAGGCCGACGAAGACCAGAACCTATTGAAGGCTCTGAGCATATATTGCCTGCAGACGCTGTTATCATGGCCTTTGGTTTTCAGCCACATAAAATGGAGTGGTTAACACCCTTTGAAGTTGAGCTTGATCAATGGGGGCGTATCAAAGCCTCTAAAGACCAAGAGTTTCAATATCAAACCACAAATGAAAAAATTTTTGCAGGCGGTGATGCAGTGCGAGGCTCTGATCTTGTGGTCACTGCTATCGATGAAGGCCGCAAAGCAGCGCAAGGCATTCTTGATTATCTCGATGTATAACTTAGCATAAACGTATAAAAGGGGTTGACCTATTTGCGTCAACCCTTTTTTATAGTCATGACTAAAACCTTATCTAGTTAGGACGATTCGAATGATAAGAGCCGCCTTTTTGATTTTATCACTACTGATGCTTTCGGCTTGTAGCCAAGGAGTTCAAACAATGACTGACAGAACGTTACTGCCTTGCGGTGATAAACCTAATTGTGTATCTACGCAAGACTCCAGAGGCGAGCACAATATAGAGCCCTTCATTTTGACAGAGCAGGCCAATATAAATGTGATTGAGCAAGCCGCTCTAGAGTTACCTGGAGCAAAACTTGCTGAAAAGAGAGACGATTATTTACGTATCGAATGCACGTCAAAGATCATGCGTTTTGTCGATGACTTGGAGTTACGAATAGATGGTAATGTTTTGCTCGTGCGCTCAGAGTCACGAATAGGTTATTCAGACTTTGGCGTTAACAGAAAGCGAGCAGAGCAGCTAAGAAAACAGCTTCAAGCAGAGAAGCTCATTCAATAAATACATATAAAAAGCCGAAGCATTTTAGCTTCGGCTCAGATATTCTATGGTGAATTAGTTCACTTCATCACGAAATACGACCAATCTTTTGGGCGCAACCTTGCCATCATCATTAAGCTCAGCAACACCGATGAAAGTGCGTTCTTCACCCGATGTCATTCGCAGAGCTGGAGCATCAGGTACCCCAAAAACCTGAACAGGCATACCGTGCTGAACTAAGTTGGTCAATTCAGCGTTCAAATTCACCTCAGGCAAATCTTCCACTGCCGTATCCATAGGCAAAAGCAAAGGATCGAGAAGCTCTTTAGGAGCCACTTCATCACGATGCGCTTGATCCAGCAGCTCATTAAGCTGCTCTAGTGTCACCATTTTGTCGTATGGATAATTAGCAACACCCGTTCGACGAAGCATAGTAACGTGCGCGCCACAGCCAAGCATCTCACCAAGATCATCCACTATCGTACGGATATAAGTGCCTTTCGAACAGTGCACTTCCATTTCAACTTCACTGCCTTCAAAGCGATGAAGCAGAATTTCGTATACCTTTATTTTACGAGCCTCACGCGGTACTTCTATACCTTGTCGTGCATATTCGTATAATGGCTTACCTTGGTATTTTAATGCTGAAAACATCGAAGGAATTTGATCGGATTCACCACGAAACTCATCAATGCAGGCTTCTAATGTCTCGTGAGAAACATTAACAGGGCGAGTTTCGACAACCTCACCGTCTGAATCTGAAGTATCTGTACGTTGACCAAGCTTAGCAATAACTCGATAACGTTTATCAGAATCGAGCAAAAACTGAGAAAACTTAGTCGCCTCACCCAAGCAAATAGGTAACATACCCGTTGCCAGAGGATCCAAAGCTCCCGTATGACCGGCTTTTTCTGCAAAATAGATACGCTTTACTTTCTGCAGTGCGTCATTAGATGAAATGCCAGTAGGTTTATCCAAAAGGACGACACCATTGATTGGCCGGCCTTTACGACGACGCCCCATTAAGCCGTCCCCTCTTCTGGATTACTATCTTCGCGACCCGCATCTTTCTGCTTGCGTTTGTCTTCACTAATGACTTCGCTGACCAAGTTTGACATACGCATACCCTCGACAAGCGTATTATCATAGTGGAAACGAATTTCTGGGGTTAAGCGCAAGCGAATGCGTTTGCCCAGCATCATACGAATATGAACCTCATGCTCACGCAATGCCGTCAAACATGACTCAGGTGTTTGTTCACCCACGCACAAGAAGGTTACAAATACTTTTGCGTAGGCAAGATCACGTGATACTTCCACATCAGAAATCGTAACCATACCTAAACGTGAGTCACGGACTTCTCTTTGTAAGATCATCGCTAGTTCTTTCTGCAGCTGCTGTGCGACACGCTGCGTACGACTAAATTCTTTTGACATATCTTTTCTCTTATTAGAAAGAATGGGGGGATGGTTATAACCAGCCCCCCATGGCGTATTCAACAACCAATTACCGCTTATTTTTCAAAGCTTCTTAGTCAATTAATCAAGAGTACGTTTTACTTCAACGATTTCGAATACTTCAATTTGGTCACCAACGCGAACATCATTATAGTTCTTAACGCCGATACCACATTCGTAGCCGCTCTTAACTTCTTGAACATCATCTTTAAAGCGACGAAGTGATTCAAGCTCGCCCTCATAGATAACAACATTATCACGTAGAACACGGATTGGGTTGTTACGTTTTATAAGGCCTTCAGTCACCATACAGCCAGCAATTGCACCAAGCTTAGGCGACTTAAACACATCACGTACTTCAGCAAGACCAATGATTTCTTGCTTAAATTCAGGCGCTAACATACCACCCATAGCCTGTTTCACTTCATCAATCAATTGATAAATGATTGAGTAGTAACGCAAGTCTAGGTTTTCAGTTTCCACTGCGCGACGTGCTGTTGCATCGGCACGTACGTTAAAGCCAAGAATAATTGCATTAGAAGCAGCCGCTAGAACTGCGTCAGTTTCAGTGATTCCACCGACACCAGAACCAACAATGTTTACTTTCACTTCATCAGTAGAAAGTTTCAGTAGTGAATCAGCAATGGCTTCAACAGAGCCTTGAACGTCCGCTTTAAGTACAACGTTAAGTTCAGCAACTTCACCTGCCGCCATATTAGAGAACATATTCTCAAGCTTAGCTTTCTGCTGGCGAGCGAGTTTAACATCACGGAACTTACCTTGACGGTAGTTTGCAACTTCACGAGCTTTACGCTCATCACGTACAACCGTTGCTTCATCACCTGATGCAGGAACACCAGACAAGCCGATGATTTCGACCGGAATAGAAGGACCTGCTGTGAAGATCTCTTTACCATTTTCATCGCGCATTGCACGAACACGGCCATACTCTTGACCACAAAGAAGGATATCACCTTTGTTCAAAGTACCAGACTGTACAAGAACCGTTGCTACTGGACCGCGTCCTTTATCTAGGCGGGACTCAACAACAACACCAGAAGCCATGCCTTCTTCCACAGCAGTCAGTTCAAGAACTTCTGACTGAAGCAAAATAGTTTCAAGTAAGCCTTCAATATTAGTGCCCTGTTTAGCTGAGATGTGAACAAACATGTTCTCACCACCCCACTCTTCAGGGATCACGTCATACTGAGAAAGCTCATTCTTAACATTGTCTGGGTTAGCATCTTCTTTATCAATTTTGTTAACAGCAACAATCAAAGGTACACCAGCAGCTTTAGCGTGCTGAATCGCTTCGATAGTTTGCGGCATCACACCATCATCTGCTGCCACAACAAGTACAACGATATCAGTAGCTTGAGCACCACGAGCACGCATTGCAGTAAACGCTGCGTGTCCAGGAGTATCAAGGAAAGTGATCATACCGTTGTCAGTTTCAACGTGGTACGCACCAATATGCTGAGTAATACCACCAGCTTCACCTGAAGCAACGTGAGCCTTACGGATATAGTCAAGTGTGGACGTTTTACCATGGTCTACGTGCCCCATAATAGTGACAACAGGAGCACGAGGAACCGCTTCTGCATTGCTATCACGATCAGATAGAACGGCTTCTTCAAGTTCATTCTCTTTACGCAGAATAACTTTATGGCCCATTTCTTCTGCAACAAGCTGTGCAGTTTCTTGGTCAATCACTTGGTTAATCGTTGCCATCGCACCCATTTTCATCATTACTTTGATGACTTCAGTGCCTTTCACTGACATTTTGCTTGCCAGCTCAGAAACAACAATCGTCTCACCGATAACAACATCCGCCTTCGCAACAGTCGCTGTTTTATCAAAGCCCTGCTGCATTGAAGCAGGTTTAGCCAGTTTGCCTTTATTACGACCTTTGCCGCCACGTGGGCTGCGACTATTACGGCTTTGTTCTTCATTACTAGAACCAGAAGCTTTTTTCTTCTTCTTACGACGACCACCCTCTTCACGACGGTCAGCAGCATCTTCAGCTTCACGTGCGTAAGACGAGGTTGTCACGTGGTAATCAGAATTTTCTAGTTCTTTTTTCTTTTGTTCTTCTTCGCTCCAACGTGCTTCATTTTCTTCAGCCAGTTTACGAGCTTCTTCGACTAATTTTGCCGCTTCTTGCTCTGCTTTACGCTGAGCTTCTTCTTCTTGACGACGTTTTAGATCGTCTGCTTCTTTTTTCGCTTGCGCGGTCAATTCGGCACTTTTTGCATTCATGTCTTTTTTAGCCTTATCAGCTTGTACGCGTTTGGCTTTTTCTTCAGCTTCACGTTTTGCATCCGCTTCTCGTTTCGCTTTTTCTTCAGCCTCGCGCTTTGCTTTCTCTGCAGCTTCACGTTTTGCTGCTTCTTCAGCCTCACGCTTCGCAAGCTCTTCGGCTTCACGCTTTGCTGCTTCCTCAGCTTCGCGATTTGCGTCGTCTTCGATAATGCTGCGCTTCACATAAGTTCGTTTCTTGCGAACTTCGATTTGAACATCTTTACTCTTGCCTCCACCTGCATTCACACTAAGGGTGCTGCGAGTTTTTCTTTGTAGAGTCAAACGAGTCGGTTCGGCTTCGCCAGAAGTGTCACCATGCTCTTTTTTAAGGTGGGTAAGAAGCTTTTGTTTTTCTTCTTCACTCACCTGGTCTGCGCTTGCCTTTGCCATACCAGCATCAGCAAGTTGCTCCAATAAGCGATCAACTGGTGTGCCGATCTCTTCACTCAGAGCTTTAACAGTAATTTGTGTCATGCGCTTCCTCCTTGCTGAAATTATTCTTCTTCACCGAACCAACAAATATTACGTGCTGCCATGATAAGCTCACCAGCACGTTCTTCGGTAAGACCTTCTACACCTTCGAGATCGTCAATACCTTGGTCAGCAAGATCTTCAAGTGTCACCACTCCTTTTGCTGCAAGTTTGAAAGCAAGCTCACGCTCTAAACCTTCCAACGCTAGCAAGTCTTCAGCGGGTTCTAAACCATCAAAAGATTCCTCTTGGGCAAGAGCCAAGGTAGTCAGAGCATCTTTAGCTCGATTACGCAGTTCTTCTACCAAGTCTTCATCCAAACCATCAACTTCCAACAACTCGTTGACTGGAACATAAGCTACTTCTTCCAGTGAAGAGAAACCCTCTTCAACCAGCAATTGAGCAAAGTCTTCTTCAATATCGAGGTACTTCATGAAGTTCTCAATCGCTGCCTGAGATTCTTCTGTGTGTTTCTTATGCAAGTCTTCAACTGTCATCACATTCAGCTCCCAACCAGTAAGCTGAGATGCCAAACGTACATTCTGACCGTTACGACCAATCGCTTGTGCCAAGTTATCGGCTTCAACGGCAATGTCCATAGCATGAGCGTCTTCATCAACAATGATCGAAGCAACATCTGCAGGTGCCATTGCATTAATAACGAATTGTGCTGGATTGTCGTCCCAAAGCACAATATCAATACGCTCTCCACCAAGCTCACCTGATACGGCTTGAACGCGAGCACCACGCATACCTACACAAGCACCCACTGGGTCGATACGTTTGTCATTGGTCTTAACCGCTATCTTTGCGCGAGAGCCTGGATCGCGAGCTGCACCTTTAAGCTCGATAATCTCTTCAGCAATTTCAGGCACTTCAACGCGGAAAAGCTCTGCAAGCATTTCTGGTTTTGAGCGAGTGATAAATAGCTGGAAGCCACGGGCATCAGGCGCAACACGGTACAATAACCCACGAACACGGTCACCTGGACGATGGTTCTCGCGCGGAAGTTGGTCATCACGCAGGATTACCGCTTCAGCATTATTGCCCAAATCAAGAATAATGGTGTCTCGGTTTACCTTTTTAACTACACCAGTTACCAGCTCACCTTCGTTATCGATGAACTGTTCTACAATTTGTGCACGCTCTGCTTCACGTACTTTCTGTACAATAACTTGCTTTGCGGTTTGAGTAGTGATTCGGTCAAAAGTAACTGACTCGATCTCATCTTCTACAAAAGCACCAAGTTCAATTGAGTCGTCTTCATACTGAGCCGCTTCTAGAGAAATTTCCTTAGTTGGATTTTCTACTTCTTCAACCACGAGCCAACGGCGGAATGTATCAAATTCGCCAGTTTTACGGTCAATTTCTACACGCACATCAATTTCGATTTCGTGCTTTTTCTTGGTAGATGTCGCTAAAGCAATCTCTAGCGCTTCAAAAATACGTTCACGAGGTACCCCTTTTTCATTCGATACCGCTTCTGCTACCGCTAAAATTTCTTTACTCATTTTAAATAGCCTCTAAGACCTTGATTAAAATTTAGGGATCAGGTTAGCTTTTGAAATATTGCTCAAAGCAAACTCTTCTTCATTGCCGTCAATATTAACTACGACTGTTTCACCATCGACAGAATGGATAGTACCTTTCCATTTACGACGATTACCCACAGCCATTTTCAAAACAATGCTGACCTCGTGACCAATAAATTGTTCATAATGTGCTGCTTTGAAAAGTGGTCTCTCTAAACCTGGAGAAGACACTTCGAGGTTGTAAGCCACTGTGATTGGATCTTCGACGTCCATAACTGCGCTGACCTGACGGCTTACTTCTGCACAATCATCCACTGTAATGCCATTTTCATGGTCAATAAAGATACGTAACGTTGAGTGCTCGCCTGCGCGAATAAACTCTAATCCAACTAACTCATAGCCTAATGCCACAACTGGAGCTTCAAGCATTTCAGTAAGTTGTCTTTCTAAACCAGTCATTTAAACCACTCCAGAAACAAAAAAAGGGCTTATAGCCCAATTTAAATTCCAAGCAACTTCTAACTACCCCAAACTCGGATATTTAGATAACAAAAAACCCCGATTAGTCGGGGTTTTTTATGCTGGACCCTTATATGTTAGGCAATACTTTTCGCCTAACCACAGAAACTAAACTGTTACTGTGCAAACTTGCCCACTCCATAAGGATTGGTTGCGGGGGCCGGATTTGAACCGACGACCTTCGGGTTATGAGCCCGACGAGCTACCAAGCTGCTCCACCCCGCGTCCGACTTGTCGAGCATTATACGCTCTCTAAGTTGTTTTACAAGTTTGTAAAAATGGTGCCGAGAGAGGGACTCGAACCCTCACACCTAAGGCACTAGCACCTCATGCTAGCGTGTCTACCAATTTCACCATCTCGGCAGCTAAATCTTTAGCTTATTGAGGAATTTCATCACCTGTTGGTGCTGGAACTTCGCTCGCTGCATCATCAGCTTGCTGAATAACTTGACCTTGAGTCGGGTCAACCCACTGAGATTCAGTTTTGTGTGTTGACATGTTACCTAGCGTTAAGCTGAGTGCAAAAAATACTGTTGCAAAAATTGCAGTCATTCGGGTTAGGAAATTTCCTGAGCCGCTTGCGCCAAACACTGTGTTTGATGCGCCTGCACCGAATGAGGCTCCCATATCTGCGCCTTTACCTTGTTGAATCAGTACTAGTCCGATCACACCAATCGCTGCCAACAGGTAAATCACAAGTAGAACTGTAAACATTGCTTCCACCTATGTTCCAAATTGTTGAGCCAGCGCCGCTCGAAATCACTTTCTGAACAAGGCTAGCGCCCCCCTTATTGAAGGCCGAGCAATACTAACGAAAGGTTATTACGCTGACAAGCAGAATTTAAAAAAAAATCATATAAGAGACGTCAAGCGTTCAAAAAAAGGACAAAAAGAGTGTTTCTTATTCTTCGGCCCAAGTTTTGAACTAAAGCTCTGAAAACTCAGAGCTGTATTCAATCCTTCCCGAGCGATTAGCAAACTCGTTGTCGCTAAGCTCTAATACTTGAAATGCACCACTAGGGACATCCCACTGACAAGAAAACCCATATTTTTCGCTTGCTTCAAACCCAAAACGCGAATAATAGTTTGGATCACCAAGTACAACGCACACGGGATAGCCAAACTCTTTAAGAGAAGCTAAGCCTTCTTTAACAAGCTCAGCAGCCAGCCCTTGGCATCGGTATTCTTCATGAATAGCTAATGGAGCAAGTCCTTGCCAATTCAAATCTTCGCCATTTAATGTCACAGGGCTAAACATCACATAACCTATAATTTCGCCCTCATCATTACTCACAACAAGCGATAATGTTCTACGACCATTTTCTCTGAGCCTCATAACAAGATTTGCTTCAGACTCGGTGTCAAAAGCTGACTTAATCAATGTATCAACGGTCAAAATATCTGCCGGTGCTTCAGTTCGAATAAGCATTAACCACCTCTCTTTACGTATGATTCATTGTACCCGCGAATCCTCACAATGCGCCACACGAATCAAAAAAGTTTGCAACGAGTTAAACATTTTTCATTCGTTCATCTCACTCCAACTGTTCACGAAAAAATTTTGAAACATTATTTAGTCAAAAAACAGTAATAACTGGATTGAATATCTCAAAAACGACACACAAGCATACATCTATATATGTAAGCTCTTGTTAATCAAACTAGTAATCCGGTAGTTTGTAAATAAAGGAATATGGTCATGATCTAATTGATATAGTTTTCCAGATGACCTTCATTTTCAATCCTATTGGTCGAACATTCACCAGGTTATAGTCTGGCATTATGCCTAATCTATAGCCTATATTACTCTCAGGAGAGTCGGTAAAACCCTTGATGCTGTCGCAACAACTGCAATACTGGTTGAAAAAGATAACCTCTAACACTTTGCTTTCGAATACCACTTTAGAGCACCTACACTGTAACACCCTGACTCGGTTAGAGTTCACCCAAATTATCAACCAACTTATCAATGACAAGATTCCTCTGTTACTCCTCTATCTCGATATTGATAATTTCAAAAGCATTAATAGTTCCTTGGGTCACCATATTGGTGACAAGGTATTAGCTGAAGCATCAGCTCGCCTTATTGAATTTTTACCTCATCATGCTTCGTTAGGGCATTTCGGCGGTGATGAGTTTGGCATCCTAATTCCTAACCAATGTAATACGTGCTCTGCTGATGTTTGGGCCAAACGTATTATTTCACTTATGAGCGCACCTTTTGATCTACATCACTTCAGTAAAGGGTTATCTTGCTCTATTGGCAGCGTCACCTATCCCAAAGATGGTAATAATGCACAACTTTTGGTTCAAAATGCTGACATCGCCATGTACGAAGCCAAAGAACGAGGCAGACGCCGCTCAGTCAAGTTTAATCAATCAATGAACAAAAATGCTCGCATGCGACTTTGGTTAGAAATTGAATTGGAAAAGGCTTTAAAACAAGATGGCCTAGAGGTTTGGTATCAACCCAAAGTTAATGCCCAAAGCCACGATATTAATGGCGCAGAGGCTTTGTTACGTTGGAAGCATCCCATTGAGGGCTACATCAGTCCAAGCTCCTTTATTCCAATAGCGGAACGTTCAGGGTTAATAGAAAGTCTAGGTCAAGTTGTGATGCAAGAAGTCTTCGATACCGTTAAGCAATGGGACCAACGAGGTATCCTACCTGGCCAAATTGCCGTCAACCTATCTGCCGAACAATTTTGTAACCCAAACCTAATAACCTACATCAACAAGCTTTTGCAACGTACTGGAATCAACCCACGAGCTATAACTTTTGAGTTAACAGAAAGTACATTCATGGGCAACAGTGAACACACACTGGAAACGCTTAATGCAATCAAGCAGTTGGGGTTTACTTTGTCTATCGATGACTTTGGTACGGGTTACTCTTCACTGTCCTATCTCGCACGCTTTCCTGTTGATGAGCTCAAGATAGACCGAACCTTTATAAAAGACATAAAATCTATACCCAAACAAAAGACGGTGATAGAAAACATCATCAAACTGGGTCAATCTCTCGATCTTAATGTTGTTGCTGAAGGGGTCGAGACAAAGCAACAAGCAGCATTAGTCTCAAACTTAAACTGCAACTCTATCCAAGGCTTTCACTTCTTTCACCCTTCACCGAAATATAAAGTAGAGCAAATTTTTACCCAACACAGAAGGATAGGCCGATGAAAGCATTGATAAGTCGCCTAATTTAAATATCAAAAAAGGCCGACTTGTAGCGGCCTTGTGAATATATTAGTCGATATATGGATTAAGTTTACTGCGATTGAGGACGCATCGCGGGGAACAAAATGACATCTCGAATTGTGTGTGTATTGGTAAACAGCATAGCGAGGCGATCAATGCCAATACCTTGCCCAGCAGTCGGTGGCAAACCGTGCTCTAAAGCAGTAATGTAATCTGCGTCATAGTACATCGCCTCATCATCGCCTGCATCTTTGGCATCAACCTGTGCTTTGAAGCGAGCATCTTGATCTTCAGCATCATTAAGCTCTGAGAAGCCATTCGCTACCTCACGCCCACCGATGAAAAACTCAAAACGGTCGGTGAAGAATGGGTTGTCATCGCTGCGACGAGCAAGAGGAGAAATATCCGCTGGGTAACCAGTGATAAAGGTTGGTTGAATTAGCTGAGGTTCAGCAGTCTCACCAAAGATCTCTTCTAGAAGCTGACCACATGTCCAAAACGTTTCGACTTCCACATGTACCGATTTTGCGATAGCAACCATCTTGTCACGGTTAGTAAGGTCTTGTTCTGTTAGTGCTTGGATCTCAGCGTGCTCTGGGTTGTAGTGTTTGATTGCCTCAAACATGCTCATGCGAGCGTACTTACCGCCAAACTCTACGGTTTCATCACCGTAGGGCATAGACGTTGAGCCTAGAACGTCCATTGCAACTGTACTAAGCATCTCTTCGGTCAGATCCATTAGGTCTTTGTAGTCAGAGTATGCTTGGTAGAACTCCATCATTGTGAATTCTGGGTTGTGACGTGGTGATAGACCTTCGTTGCGGAAGTTACGGTTGATCTCAAACACGCGGTCAAAACCACCGACTACTAGACGCTTCAGGTAAAGCTCTGGAGCAACACGTAGGTACATGTCGATGTCAAGTGCGTTGTGGTGAGTAATAAATGGACGAGCCGTTGCACCACCAGGGATCACGTGCATCATAGGCGTTTCAACTTCCAGATAGCCTTTTGAACTCATGAAATTGCGGATAGATGAGACTAGCTTTGAGCGAACAATAAACGCATTACGAGAATCTTCATTAACGATCAAGTCTACATAGCGCTGACGGTAACGCATCTCTTGGTCAGTCAAGCCGTGGAATTTCTCTGGAAGTGGACGAAGTGCTTTCGTAAGCAACTCGTAAGACTCCATGTTCACATATAAGTCGCCTTTACCTGACTTATGAAGTGCGCCTTTCACTCCTATAATGTCGCCAATATCTAAACCTTGATATTTCTCTTTCAGCTCTTTTTGTACATCTTTTGCTGCATAGGCTTGGATACGACCAGAGGTTTCTTGAATCGCTAGGAATGGACCACGTTTAGCCATGACACGACCAGCGATCGCCACGACATGGTTTAGCTCTTCTAGCTCTTCTTTTGTCTTTTCACCGAATTCCGCTTGCAGGTCGCCAGCAAGGTGCTCACGACGAAAGTCATTTGGGTGACCGTTTGCTTTGCAGCTCTGACGGATGTGATCCAGCTTAGCGCGGCGCTCAGCAATCAGCTTATTCTCTTCTTGTGCATTGTCGTTTTGAACAGCATCAGTCATTTTTGATGTATCCTGTCTTTCTTTATGAAAATAGTTTTTCGGTGAAAAGCTTACAGGCCTGATTTCAGGCTAGCTTCGATAAATTTGTCTAGGTCGCCGTCAAGAACCGCTTGAGTGTTGCGGTTTTCAACGCTAGTACGCAAATCTTTGATGCGTGAGTCATCCAGTACGTATGAACGAATCTGGCTCCCCCAACCTATGTCTGACTTCGCATCTTCATTGGCTTGCTTCTCGGCATTTTGCTTTTGAATCTCTAATTCAAATAACTTGGCACGAAGCTGTTTCATCGCCTGATCTTTGTTCTTGTGCTGAGAACGATCATTTTGACACTGAACCACTGTATTGGTTGGGACGTGCGTAATACGTACCGCAGATTCCGTCGTGTTGACGTGCTGACCACCAGCCCCTGATGCTCGGTATACGTCAATACGTAGATCAGAAGGGTTAATGTCGATATCAATGTTGTCATCAATCTCTGGGTAGATAAACGCAGAAGCAAACGATGTATGACGACGTCCACTAGAGTCAAATGGCGATTTACGAACCAAACGATGAACACCTGTTTCGGTACGTAGCCAACCGTAAGCATATTCACCGGAAATTTTAACCGTAGCACCTTTAAGACCAGCAACCTCACCTTCAGAGACTTCGATTACTTCAGTCTTAAAGCCTTTTGCTTCAGCCCAACGCAAGTACATACGCAGCATCATCGATGTCCAATCTTGCGCTTCTGTACCACCCGATCCCGACTGTAAGTCAATATAACAGTCTGATTCATCATGATCGCCAGAGAACATACGACGAAACTCCAGCTTTTCTAACTTAGCTTCAAGCTCAGCAAGCTCTGGTTCAATTTCATCGAAGGTTTCTTGGTCTTCTTCTTCAACGGCAAGCTCGAGAAGACCATCCACATCCTCCACACCTTGCTCAAGTTGGTCAATCGTTGCCACAACCGCTTCTAGGGCAGAACGCTCTTTACCCAAGGCTTGCGCACGCTCAGGTTCGTTCCACACATCTGGCTGTTCTAGTTCTGCGTTGACTTCTTCTAAACGCTCTTGTTTAGCGTCATAGTCAAAGATACCCCCTCAGGACACTCGTGCGCTCAGACACGTCCTTAAGGCGATTTTTAATTGGATTGATTTCAAACATGCTTGCTCAACATTTATGAGTAGAATTTAACCGAAAGATTGTACTGAAAAGTGTGATGAATATACAGATTTTTTTTAGAAGTGAATCACGAATCAGGATACAAAAATCCCTCTGATGAACTAGGCCAAACAGAGGGATGTGAACCTGTAAAGGTAAGCGAAGTTATGCTGCTTCTTTGTTGAAGCTTGGCTGCTCAGCCTTACCAATAAAGAACATGCATAGCATGGCAGCAAGAGTTGGCAGTAACCAGCCCATACCAATATCAAACATAGGCAGTATGCTCAAAGCAGATACATCAACACCAGCCACTTTTGCTGCATCAATCAATGCAAAGATAAGCGATACACTGAGCACAACTCTATATGCTAACTTAGGATTCGGTAAAAATTTGCGAATAAATGTAAGCCCTACAAGTGCAATCGCTACAGGATAAAGAGCGAAAAGCACAGGTACTGACAGTGCAATTAATTGTGACAAGCCAACATTGGCGACCACAGCACAAGCCACGCCGATTATGATGACCCAATTTTTATATGATATTGAAGTCAAAGAACTAAAGTAATCAGAACAGGCAGAAATAAGGCCTATCGCGGTTGTCAAACAGGCAAGCAATACGATAACAGACAGCACAGTTTGGCCGTATGAACCAAATAGAGACTGAACATACAAACTAAGGATCACACCACCATTATCGGCACCAGATGCAATCGCAGAACTCGTCGCTCCTAAATAGAAAAGCGAAATGTAAACAAAAGCGAGTCCGACGGCTGCTATACAAGCCGCGCTAATCAAATATCGAGCTGTTGCTTTTTGTTCTGTAATACCTTTTTTACGAAGTGCATCAACAATCAAGACACCAAACATCAGCGAGCCAAAGGTGTCCATGGTGTTGTAACCATCAAGAAAGCCTTTTTGCATTGGATGGCTTAGGTATTCATCTTGAGCAAATAGCATTGAACCCTGAGGGTCATAGAACACCGCAAATGCCAGAATAATCAATCCGATAAATAAGGCAGGTGTTAAAACCTTACCTATCACATCAATTAATTTACCCTGAGACCACGCAAAAAACATTGCGATGGTAAAAAACAGCACAGAAAAGAGCGCAAGGTGCGCATCTGTTGCTTCTATAAAAAATGGCTTAACCGCCATTTCATAAGCAACAAGCCCAGTTCTAGGCGCCGCAAAAGCTGGGCCAATAATAATAAAGATTAATACGGCCATTAAGGTTGCAGAGCGTTTAGGTAAATCTTTAGTAAGGTGCTCCCATGAGCCACCAGATACTGCAATAGCAACGATTGTAATTAGAGGAAGACCTACTGCAGTTACGAGAAAACCTATCATTGCAGGCATGATATTTTCACCCGCTAACTGACCAGCTAGTGGAGGGAAAATAATATTGCCAGCGCCTAAGAAGAAAGCGAAAAGCATAAAGCCTAACGCGATAATATCTGTTAATTTTAAAGTCTGATTCACAAGAGACCCTTTAACTATCTGAGATTGATGTTGTGTATGCTGAGCTGTCCAAGTAGGCGACTCAGTCTATAAATTTGGAGGCGAATAATGACGAAACACTCTCTTATCCGCAACCCTAGCTTAAAGAACGCCATATAAATTTATAGAAAAGGTCAATTGATAGTATTATTGACTAGGATTCAAATAAAAATAAGATAATAATTTCGCTCACACACAAAAACAAACCTAACACAATAAATACAAATTTTAAACAAATCAGAAACAAACCTTCTTGATTTATGGCTGTAAACAATGAAAAAAAGTGATACTAGGACCAAAAGTTTTGCCTTTAAACAGTTTAAAGTGAACAGTGGGCGCGTAGGTATGCCAGTCAGTACAGATGGTGTCCTGTTGGGTGCATGGAGTGATATTCATAGCTCAAAAAGAATTCTAGACATAGGAACAGGAACTGGATTGTTAGCTTTAATGTGTGCCCAGAGAAACCATCATTGCTTGATTGACGCAATTGAAATTGACGAACAAGCTTGTCTTATCGCCAAAAATAATTTCTTTGCTTCTCCATGGCATACTCGTATCTGTTTGCAACAAGGTGACGTGCTAACCTTTCCCTTTAAATACAAGTATGACACTGTGATATGCAACCCACCCTATTTTAACAATGGAGAAGCAGCTCTGATAAAGGCGAGAGCAATAGCAAGACACACTTTGACACTTGAGCATGAAGATCTTCTGAAAATCGCTTTACGCTTAATCACTGAAGATGGTAAAGCATGTTTTATTCTCCCGGAAGTAGAAGGAATAAAATTCATTGAACAAGCCAAAACACTTGGTTGGTATCTATCGAAACTATGTGAAGTTAAACCTACAGGCAGCAAAGCTACTAGTAGACTTTTGATACAACTCACCCCACATGAAGTCGAAGCCGAGTATCAAAAAATTATTATTCAAGAAAATAATACCTACACAGAAGACTTTATCGCTCTAACCAAAGACTTTTACCTCAAGATGTAAAAATTAAGATGTGATCCTTATCACCGAAGCCTCTATAATACCTGTCCTCAATTTATTGTTCTCACTTACCTGTTTGTGGAGATACCAGAGTGATCAAACATTTTGCTGAACTAGAGCTGGACCCGAACCTGCTCATCGCAATAGAAGAAATGGGCTTTAGCCGCCCAACTCAAATTCAGGCTGAATCTATTCCGCAAGCTTTGGATGGCAAAGACATTCTCGCATCAGCCCCTACAGGCACGGGTAAGACGGCCGCTTTTGTTCTTCCAGCACTTCAGTATCTACAAGACTTCCCTCGCCGAAAGCCAGGCCCCGCACGTATATTGATCCTAACACCAACACGCGAATTGGCCATGCAAGTAGCCGAGCAAGCGAGAGCTTTGGCCAAACATACCAACTTGAATATTTTTACCATTACTGGTGGCGTCCAATATCAAGAGCATGCGGATATCCTTTCAACAACACAAGATATTGTGGTGGCAACTCCGGGCAGGCTAATGGAATACATCGAAGCTGAACGTTTTGACTGCCGAGCGATAGAATGGCTCATTTTGGACGAAGCAGACCGTATGCTAGACATGGGCTTTGGCCCAACGGTTGACCGTTTATCGTCAGAATGCCGCTGGCGTAAGCAAACTCTGCTGTTCTCTGCAACATTGGAAGGAAAAGGTGTAGAAGGTTTCACTGCTGACTTATTGAAAGATCCCGCTCATATCGATGCAGAGCCGTCACGCAGAGAGAGAAAAAAAATATCTCAGTGGTATCACAGAGCAGATGACTTAGCTCATAAACTTGCCCTACTCAAAAACATACTTACAGAACAAGCTGAACGCACCATCATCTTTGTGAAAACTCGCGATCGTCTAGCAGAGCTGCGTTCAGAGTTAGAAAGAGCACAGATTCCATGTGCTTGGATTCAAGGTGAAATGCCACAAGATAGGCGCAACAATGCGATTGCTCGCTTTCGAGATGGGACAGTCAACATACTTATTGCGACAGATGTAGCGGCTCGCGGCATTGACCTACCAGATATAAGCCATGTCATCAACTATGACATGCCTCGCAGTGCAGATGTATACTTGCATCGGATTGGCCGGACTGCTCGCGCAGGGAAAAAAGGCAATGCTATCTCACTGATTGAAGCCCATGATCAACCTATGATGGAACGTGTTGCTCGTTACGTAAAAGAAGAGATTAAAGAGCGGTTTATTAAAGAACTTCGCCCAAAGCATAAAAAACCTGTATTCAAGAAAAAGAAAAAGGACGAAAAAAAATCCGCACAGTCCAAAAATAAGAAAAAAACCACTAAGAAGAAAAAATAACTATCATAGATACAATAAAGGGCCAGCCATTAAGTGCTAGCCCTTTATTGTTAATTAAGCTCAAACATTAATATTATTAATGCTCACGAGTCGCTCTGAAATCGACATCAGGGAAGCGCTCTTTTGCTAGGTTGAGGTTAACCATAGTCGGTGCGATGTAGGTAAGATTATCACCGCCATCAAGTGCTAAGTTGACTTGGTTCTTACGCTGGAATTCATCAAGCTTTTTACCATCTGCACACTCTACCCAGCGCGCCGTCGCTACATTAACACTCTCATAAATAGCCTCTACGTTATATTCAGCTTTTAATCGAGCAACGACCACATCAAACTGCAGCACACCAACCGCACCAACAATAAGATCGTTATTTTGCAGCGGACGAAATACTTGTACCGCACCTTCTTCTGAAAGCTGGACTAAGCCTTTCAATAATTGTTTCTGCTTGAGTGGATCTTTGAGACGAATACGACGGAAAAGCTCTGGAGCAAAATTAGGAATACCGGAAAACTTTAGAGCTTCTCCTTGGGTAAAGGTATCACCAATTTGAATAGTTCCGTGGTTGTGCAAGCCTATAATATCTCCAGCGCAAGCATCTTCGGCCCTTGAACGGTCACCAGCCATAAAGGTCACAGCATCGGATATATTGATTTGCTTACCAAGACGAACATGATTCATCTTCATGCCTTGCTTATAAGTTCCGGACACGATACGCATGAAGGCAATTCTATCTCTATGCTTGGGATCCATATTCGCTTGGATTTTAAATACAAAACCAGAGAACTTATCTTCATGTGCTTCCACCTGACGCTCATTCGCCTGACGTGGCATCGGAGCTGGAGCCCATTTAGTCAAGCCATCAAGCATATGGTCAACGCCAAAGTTACCTAGTGCTGTACCAAAATAGACAGGAGTGAGTTCTCCGGCCAAGAAAAGCTCTTGGTCAAACTCAGGGCACGCACCAATTACCAACTCTAGTTCTTCACGTAATTGCTGGGCTAATTCACTTCCAACAGCCTCATCAAGTTCCGGGTTATCCAAGCCTTTAACAGTGCGCATATCTTGAATGGTATGTCCTTGGCCTGTCGCATACAGAATCGTTTCATTGCGATGTATGTGATAAACACCTTTGAATTCTTTTCCGCAACCAATTGGCCAAGTAATAGGAGCACAAGCAATACTCAACTCGCTTTCGACTTCATCCAGAAGCTCCATAGGGTCACGAATATCGCGATCAAGTTTGTTCATAAAAGTCACAATCGGCGTATCACGAAGACGTGTCACTTCCATTAACTTGCGTGTACGATCTTCGACACCTTTAGCTGCATCGATCACCATTAAGCACGAGTCAACCGCTGTCAAAGTCCGATAAGTGTCTTCTGAGAAGTCTTCGTGTCCTGGAGTATCTAACAGGTTAACAAGACAATCATTGTATGGAAACTGCATAACTGAAGTAGTGACAGAAATTCCACGTTCCTTTTCCATTTCCATCCAATCTGACTTGGCATGTTGCGCAGAGCCTCTTCCTTTAACCGTACCAGCAGTTTGAATTGCACGTCCAAACAGAAGAACTTTCTCTGTTATCGTAGTTTTACCCGCATCGGGGTGGGAAATAATAGCGAACGTCCTACGTTTGGAAACTTCGCCCAAAAAAGCTGAATTTGACATCAAAGATTCTTCTTAAATTACTTGCGCTAGTGGCCGTCAGAGTAAGTCATGATTTTTTCACTAGCTTAATGATTCTGTTTGCGTGGTATTTTCGCTTATATTGGCTTTGGGAGCAACCGAGACAAATAATTCTGCTTGAAATGCACTACAAATTAAAATATCAATAAATTTGGTCTATAACTAAAGGAGTAGAAGGAACCAGTTACGATTATGCCTGCGAGCAAAAAAATAAATTCATTAGCATTCCGACAAGCAAAAACCGTTTTCCTAGTATCTGTGATACTGGGGATCATATTTAGCCTGTACCAAATTTTGGTTGACCTCCATCAGGAGCAGAAGCGGATAGAAGAACACTACCAGTTCAAGCTTTTACAAAACTACAGCAATGCCAGTCAAGCTGCCTATCATTTGAACCAATTACTGGCCGAGCAGGTAGCGTCAAGCTTGTTGACTGATAGTGCAATCTATCAAGTTGCTATTGTCGATGATTTTGGCGACGTATTGACTGAACGAGAGAGAAGCATCGCGATGGAAAGCTCTTTCACCGAAGCGCTGTCACATTATCTCACGCCAAACACACCTGTGTACCAAACAGAGCTTCACCAACCCAACTCGCATGTTGTGGTGGGTACACTGAGTTTCTCAGTCAATGGTGCTAGCATAGCTAAGAAGTTTATCTCAAAGACAAGTCAAATACTGTTGTTTGACCTTTTCAGAAACATTCTACTTACCACAATTTTATTACTGTTTTTTTATCAAAAACTGTCCAAACCTTTAGTGACACTCATCGAGTGGGTTAGGTCCCTACAAAACAAAGAAACAGAAGTTTCAATGCCTAATCTTCATCGAGATGATGAACTAGGACAATTGGCAACCACTTTCCATACTTTATGGAAAGACAGAGAAGCGGCGGAAGCAAAACTAAACCAATTAGCCTATTACGATTCTTTAACCGGACTGGCAAACCGAAGCTTGTTGCTCCAAACTCTTGACGACGTCATCAAAAAAGCTCAACAAGACAACACGGCTGGTGTTCTGTTTTACCTTGATTTAGACAGATTCAAGACTATAAATGACTCGTTGGGACATACCATTGGTGATCACTTAATAAAAGCTATCGCAAAACGTATGCAAGCTTGGCTCGCAGATGATTATACCGCTGCGCGCATTGGTGGTGATGAATTCGCAATTCTGATGCCTTCGATTCATCCAGACAAAGCCCATGAAACAGCTCAACAGCTGCTCGCATTAATATCTAATCCCTACTCAATAGATGACCACTTGCTTTATTGCACCACCAGTGTGGGGATATCTGTTTTCCCATCAGTCAACAGCACCAATATTGATGTGTTGCGTCAAGCTGATACCGCTCTATACCGCGCAAAAGTGGCGGGAAGAAACAAATACATGTTTTATGAACCAGAGATGCAAGCCCAAGTCGAGTCTTTCTTAGAAATAGAGAAAGGGCTTCATGAAGCGATCAATAAAGGCCAGCTAGAGCTTTATTATCAACCGCAAGTGAGTGGCAAACAGCAGATCGTGGGGGTCGAGGCTCTTATTCGCTGGAATCACCCAGAAAAAGGCCTACTTCCTCCCGGAGTATTTATGCCCATTGCGGAGGAGACAGGGCAAATATTGCAAATTGGTAACTGGATTATTGAACAAGCTTTACACCAGTATTCTGTCTGGCTCAAACAAGGTGTGTTACCGGACACCTTTAAAAGACTCGCTATCAATATTAGTCCACTTCAATTTGCGCAGCATAGCTTTGTAGAATACATACATGATGCACTCGCTCAAGCAGGCGTAAACGGTGATCATATTGAGCTAGAAATTACAGAGAACCTGCTGCTTGAAAATGTAGAAGATGCAATAGAGAAAATGAGCAAGTTGAAAGAATTCAATCTCAAAATCTCGATTGATGACTTTGGGACTGGCTATTCATCACTGAGATACCTAAAACACTTAGCAGCTGATGTACTTAAAATCGATCGCTCGTTTGTTACTCAAGTTCATTTAGATGAAAGCGATCAAGCTATTGTAGACACCATCATTATGACAGCACAAAGATTGAACTTAGAAGTTATCGCTGAAGGTGTAGAAGAAGTAGCTGAACTTAACATTTTGCGAGATTTAGGCTGTGACCAGTTCCAGGGTTATATCTTCGACAAACCCCTTCCTGCATCAGAATTGCCTTCTCGATTCGAAGCCAACTTCTATCCTATTGAAGGATCTTCCATAGATAAAGCCGTACACAAATAAACTTTACAAGAAAAGATAACTCATGATGATGGCATCCTCTTTGCCATCTTCAGTGGGGTAGTAATCTCTTCTTCTGTCTACTTCATTGAATCCTACTGCATCATACAATCTATAGGCTTTATGGTTACTTGCTCTAACCTCTAGCCACGCACTCTCTACTTTATCGCTTGAACACATTTCTAGGAATGACTCAATTAGAAATTTACCATAACCATGCCCATGCAATTTCGGTTCTACTGCGATATTGAGAAGAGTAACCTCACCAAGAATATTCTGCGCATAAAAATACCCGACAACTTTTTCATCTTCATTGATCAAAACTTTATGGCAAGCGCCTCGTCCATTGATGTTTTCAAGCAGACTAAATGACCAGGGATGAGTATGAGCCTGTGTTTCAATAGCAAAAACCTCTTCGAGATGTACTTGCTTGAGGGGCGTAATCTTAAGCAACATAATAATTATCGATTCTCACAAATTTGTTGCCATAACTCTCGCCTATATTGAGAGTTACCTTTAAGGCAAGATAAGCTTGGTGAGCTTAAGACCTTACCTTGGATGCTTGGATCTATCTGACATCCTGCAAACCAGGTCCAAACCTGTGTTTGGCTTAATACAAGAGGGAGATATTGTGGGTAGATATGCAGAGCTTCAGCAGTGCTAAGATCCATGCTTTTCAAGACCTTTTCAAGTAACTCGGCAGTATCTCCGATAGGATAAGTATCAGATACAAACAAGAGCTTACATGTTTCTGCTAAGCTAATAGGCTTTGCTTTATACCCTTGTAGCAGATTAATATCTTGCACTTCATAAGCCTGAATGCCCATTTCATGCAAATAAATATCTTGATTGCTCAGCATAGGCTCGATACATAACTCACTTAAAAATAGCCGAAGTTTATAATAGCAATTTACGACTAGTCTGAAAGGTTTAGGCCCTATTAAAGGGCCATTATTCTAAAAACTGGCTTTAACAGCTTCCGCTATTTTAAGTGCGGAGGCTTGAACCAAAGCTGCATCTTCTCCCTCAACCATAACTCGAATCAAAGGTTCAGTACCTGATTTACGCAAGAGAACTCTCCCTTTACTACCAAGTTTAGCTTCTACTTCTTCAACCGATGACTTCACTTCTATCGATTCCATAGGATTAGAATCTCCAGAAAAACGCACATTCTCTAGTACTTGAGGGTATAGGGTCATTCCCTGAGTTAGTTGTTCAAGAGAGGTTTCACTATCAACAACTGAAGCCAGCACTTGCAATGCAGCAACAATTGCGTCTCCTGTTGTGACTTTATCAAGCAATATAATATGGCCAGAGTTTTCCGCACCAATCTGCCAGCCCTTCTCTAACAGCTGTTCCATGACATACCGATCGCCGACGGCTGCGCGCACAAAAGGAATACCTAGTTCTTTAAGGCCATTTTCCATGCCTAGATTCGTCATTAAAGTGCCGACAACTCCGCCTTTTAACTCGCCACGGCGCATCGCATCTTTAGCGATGATATAAGCGATTTGGTCGCCATCGACTTTATTGCCCTGATGATCAACCATAATAAGTCGGTCACCATCGCCATCAAATGCCAAACCCAGATCGGCTTGCTCCTCGACTACTCTTTTTTGAAGAGCCTTTACGTCTGTTGCTCCAACCTGATGGTTAATGTTGGTACCATTAGGTTCAATCCCCATAGCAACAACTTCAGCACCTAACTCAGTAAAGACAGAAGGAGCAATATGATAAGTGGCTCCGTGCGCACAATCGACAACCACTTTTAACCCAGAAAGACTTAAATCTGAAGGAAAAGTACTCTTACAAAATTCAATATAGCGGCCCGCAGCGTCGTTGAGGCGCGCAGCTTTACCTAGTAAAGCAGAGTCTACACACTCTATTTCTTTATCTAATTCAGCTTCAATCGCAAGCTCAATATCATCTGGGAGCTTAGTTCCTTCTGAAGAAAAAAACTTAATCCCATTATCATAATAAGGATTATGAGATGCTGAAATCACTATTCCGGCTTCAGCGCGAAAGGTCTGTGTCAAGTAAGCAACAGCCGGCGTTGGCATAGGCCCAGTTAACGTCGCGTTTAACCCCGCAGCAGCAAGGCCTGCCTCAAGAGCAGACTCAAGCATATAACCAGATATTCTCGTATCTTTGCCAATAATAACTTTCTTTGTACCTTGCTTGGCTAAAACTCGTCCAGCTGCCCAGCCTAGTTTCAACACAAAATCAGGGGTAATTGGGTACTGCCCCACATGACCACGAACACCATCAGTACCAAAATAACGTCTTTTCTCAGACATGTTTATTCCTTTCCAAATTTTAAATCAGTATTGGCTTTTACCATTTCAACAATCTTCATTGCATCAAGCGTTTGTTCAAAGTCGTGAACACGAATGATTTGTGCCCCTTTCATCGCCGCTATGGTTGCGCAGCTAATACTAGCAGCAACGCATTCCACTGGAGATTTATCAAGAGGTTTAAACAGCATGGATTTACGCGACATACCTGCAAGAATAGGGAAACCAAGTTGATGAAGATTTTCAAGATGCGCCAATATATGGTAGTTATGCTCCAGAGTCTTGCCAAATCCAAAACCAGGGTCAAGCACTAATTGGTTGCTATCAATTCCCATCTCCTGACACGCTTGCACACGTTGCTGTAAAAACTTAGTAATGTCCTGGAATAAATTGTGATATTGAGGGTTAGCCTGCATAGTGCGTGGCTGTCCTTGCATATGCATCAAACATATTGCCACGCCAGATTCAGCGGCAACCTCCAATGCTCCTGGTTCTTGTAAAGCACGAACATCATTAATCATATCCGCTCCAGCCTGCACAGCTTGGCGCATAACTTCCGCTTTACTGGTATCAATGGAAATCCACACATCAGACTGTGAGCGGATAGCCTTAATAACCGGAATCACTCTCGCAAGCTCTTCTTCTAACTCAACATCTGGAGCACCTGGTCTAGTGGATTCACCACCGATGTCAATAATACTGACACCTGCTTCTACCATTTTCTTTGCTTGCTGAACTGCAAGCTCGAGAGAGTTATATTTCCCACCATCAGAAAACGAGTCAGGTGTGACATTTAGGATACCCATTACATGGGGTGTGGATAAATCTAGAAATTTATTATTTGATTTGATTATCATAAAAAATACAAAAACCCCGATAAGATCGGGGTTTAGTTGGTTAGTCTATCTTATTCTGCGTCTTTTTTTTCAGACACTTGTTCTTCAACAGGATCTACTGAAGACGTCACTTCTTCTTGTTCAGATTTTGATTTTGGTTCATCTTGAACTGAATCTTTAGCCGCTGGCTTGTCAGAGTTATCTCCCCAACCAGCTGGTTCTCTAATCTCAGTTTTACGCTCCATTAAATCATCAATCTGACCCGCGTCGATAGTTTCATACTTCATCAACGCATCTTTCATGGCATGCATAATATCCATATTGTCTTCAAGGATCTGCTTAGCACGAGCATAGTTTCTATCGATAATCTTGCGTATTTCATCATCGATGAGTTTTGCTGTGTCATCTGACATATGCTTGGTCTGAGTAACACTACGTCCAAGGAATACCTCACCTTCTTCTTCTGCATAAAGAAGAGGACCAAGTTTATCTGAGAATCCCCATTGAGTGACCATCTTACGCGCAATATCCGTTGCACGCTCAATATCATTCGAAGCGCCAGTCGAAACTTTTTCTGCCCCGTAAATAAGCTCTTCAGCTAGCCTACCACCGTATAGACTGGAAACCATAGATTCAAGGTGCTGACGAGACATACTCACTCGATCTTGTTCTGGGAGATACATTGTCACCCCAAGAGCTCGACCACGTGGAATAATAGAAACTTTATATACAGGATCATGCTCAGGAACCAGACGCCCAACAATGGCATGCCCAGCTTCGTGATATGCTGTCGATTCTTTAGTCTCTTCCGACATCACCATGGAACGGCGCTCCGCTCCCATCATGATTTTGTCTTTAGCCAGTTCAAACTCAACCATAGAAACATTACGCTTATTACCGCGAGCGGCGAACAAAGCTGCTTCGTTAACTAAGTTAGCAAGATCAGCACCAGAGAAACCTGGTGTACCACGTGCGATTAGAGAAGGTTCAACATCTCCTGCCAACGGCACTTTACGCATATGTACTTTAAGAATCTGTTCACGGCCACGTACATCTGGTAAACCAACGACAACTTGCCTGTCGAATCGACCTGGGCGAAGTAAAGCTGGATCTAGAACATCTGGCCTATTTGTTGCCGCAATGACGATAATTCCTTCATTGCCCTCAAAACCATCCATTTCTACCAGCATTTGGTTCAATGTTTGCTCACGCTCATCATGGCCACCACCAACACCTGCACCGCGTTGGCGGCCAACTGCATCAATTTCATCGATAAAGATGATACATGGGGCTGCTTTCTTTGCCTGTTCGAACATATCACGCACACGCGAAGCACCGACCCCGACGAACATTTCAACGAAATCAGAACCAGAGATAGTGAAAAAAGGCACCTTGGCTTCGCCCGCAATGGCTTTGGCAAGTAACGTTTTACCCGTACCTGGTGGACCAACCATTAATACACCAGTCGGGATCTTTCCGCCCAACTTTTGGAATCGACTCGGGTCGCGAAGATAATCAACCAACTCTTTGACATCTTCTTTCGCTTCATCACACCCCGCCACATCTCCAAATGTGGTTTTAATTTGCTCTTCGCTCATCATTCGAGCTTTACTCTTACCAAATGACATAGCGCCTTTACCGCCGCCGCCTTGCATTTGGCGCATGAAGAATATCCACACACCAATCAACAAAATCATTGGGAACCAAGAGATAAAGATCGTTCCTAACAGGCTCTGCTCTTCTGGTGGTGTTCCTTGAACTTTCACATTCTGGTTAATCATGTCATCCAGAAGTTTTTGATCGTACACAGGCATATAGGTCACATAACGAGAACCGCCGCCGCGACGAGTGAAAGTAATTTCTTCACCTTTAAAGGTCGCATCCTGAATCTGGCCTTGACCAACTTCTTTTACAAATGTGGTGTAATCAACTGCTCTGCCACTGCTATCTCCTGGGCCGAAGCTCTGGAAAACCGACATCAAAACGACAGCGATTACAAGCCATAGAATTAAATTTTTTGCCATATCACTCAAGGTGTAAGCCTCGCGATAAATAATTGTAATTAAAGGTAGGGTACTACAGTTTGTAAACTGTAGCTACAGTGTTAACCTGTGCTTCATAAAGCAAATAGTTAACCTTTGTAACCAGTGGCTACAATAAACACTTCTCGGGAACGCGCCCTAGAAGAATCAGGTTTGCGGATTTTCACGACTTTAAACATCTCGCGAACATCTTTAACGTATTGATCGAAACCTTCGCCCTGAAATACTTTCACAACAAAACTACCATTTGGGGCTAGAACTTGTCGACACATATCTAAAGCCAGTTCAACTAAGTACATAGCTCTAGGTTGATCAACAGAGTTGTTGCCTGCAATATTAGGAGCCATATCAGACATAACAACATTCACCATAGATGGTTGAATTTTATCTAACAAAGCTTCCAATACAGAGTCTTCTCGAAAGTCTCCTTGAAGAAAACTAACTCCCGCAATCGGATCCATGGGAAGTAAATCACACGCAATGATTTTCCCCTCGTCACCTACTAGCTTAGCAGCATATTGAGACCACCCACCGGGAGCTGCTCCTAAATCGACGACTACCATTCCAGGTTTGAGAAGCTTATCTTTATTTTGAATTTCTTCGATCTTAAAATAAGCACGAGAACGATAGCCCTTTTTACGAGCTTCATTGGCGAATTTGTCGTCAAAATGCTCTTTCAGCCAACGTCCTGAACTGGCTGAATATTTCTGTTTGCTCATCCAAATCCTAATTAAACAAAAGGCCACAATAGCCAATAAATTATAGTCTTCAGGGATAGATGGCGTTAAAATGGTATTTTTCAACCCTTAAAGCAAAGAAAATTGGCCGCGTAATGAACTTAAGCACAAAACAAAAGCAGCACCTTAAAGGCCTAGCACATGGTTTGAAACCCGTCGTGCTTATGGGCGCAAATGGACTTACTGAAGCTGTTCTGGCGGAAATCGAGATCGCTCTTAACCATCACGAACTGATAAAAGTTAAGATAGCCAGCGAAGATCGTGAAACAAAAAACCTTATTGTTGAGGCTATTGTACGTGAGACTGGTGCTGAAAATGTACAAGTAATAGGTAAAACCCTTGTTCTGTACAAGCAAAGCGACAATCGTAAAATTGAATTACCACGCAAGTAATAATCACAGCATTATGCGAAATAGCAAAAAGGTCGCCTTGCGCGACCTTTTTCACATTCACTGATAACGAATACAGAACAGTGACAAAAAGTAATCGAAAGTCTATCGATACTCGACACTATCAATTTCGAAGTCTCGGTCACCACCAGGAGTGGATATCACTACTTCGTCGCCTTCCATTTTGCCGATCAGACCCCGAGCAATGGGTGAGCTTACAGAAATGCGTCCAGCTTTGATGTCTGCCTCGTCATCACCAACAATTTGATACGTTTTTTCATCTTCAGTGTCGCAATCGATGACAGTAACTGTCGAACCAAAGATAACCTTTCCTGTGTTATCTAGTTTCGAGACATCAATCACCTGAGCGACAGATAATTTGTATTCGATGTCTCTAATTTGAGCTTCACAGATCCCCTGCTCTTCGCGAGCGGCATGATATTCTGCGTTCTCTTTAAGATCACCAAGTTCACGTGCTTCTGCAATAGCTTCAGATATTTGAGGGCGAAGCTTGAGTAAGCGGTCTAATTCTTCACGCAGCATCTTTTCACCGCGGACTGTCATTGGGACTTTTTCCATGTTTTACCTCATTGCCAAAGCTATCTTTGGACAAAACGAAACCACCCAATCGGACGGATTGGGTAGAGAATATGACTTAACGTTATTTCCTCTAGTGTAAACAAAGTTAGCGACTAAATCACCTGAATTCATCTCTAGGGTTCTCAGACTTATAAATAAAATAATTTCATCAGCTAAATCCATAGCTTAAAGCTCTTTAGATGCACTATTCAAGCATAAAAAAAACTAAACAACCCCATGGTTAAAAATAGAAAGAAAAGGGAATTTTTAACCTTTTAAAACATAAGCTTGAGTATTTTTTACCAAAAATAAAACAGCGTACAAAATTCATATTTATATCTTTTTACTAACTTAGATTGGAACTTTGGCGTTAAAACAAAAGCCAGTAAGACTTCTATGGCTCTAGTTGCGTGCTTAAGCTTGTTGCCAACCTATGCAGTCAGAACCGTGGAACGGAAGAAAATAGAAAGGCTAAGCCTTTTTAAAAATATTTATGGACAGTAAATTAGGACCAATAAGATGAACAAAACTCTGATCGCTCTAGCCGTTTCGGCTGCCGCTTTTACAACTGGTGCAAATGCAGCAGAAATATACAACCAAGATGGTAACTCTATCGAACTTGGTGGCCGTGCAGAAGCACGTCTAGCGCTAAAAGATGGTAAAGCGGAAGACAACTCTCGTGTACGTTTGAATTTCCTAGGTAAAGCACAAATTACCGATAGCCTATACGGCGTCGGTTTCTACGAAGGTGAATTTACCACTAATGACAATGGTGGCGCTACCGACGGTAACAATAGCTCATCAGACCTAACGAACCGCTATCTATACGCTGGTATTGGCGGTACATTTGGTGAAGTGACCTATGGTAAGAATGAAGGCGCACTTGGCGTAATCACTGACTTTACCGATATCATGGCTTACCATGGTAACTCTGCTGCATATAAAATTGCTATCGCAGATCGCTCAGACAACATGGTTTCTTACAAAGGTCAATTCAATAACCTAGGCCTAAAAGGCAGCTACCGTTTTGCTGATGCTGAAGCTGATGGTAATAATGGCTACAAAGACAATGATGCTGATGGCTACTCACTATCTGCAACTTATGCAATCGGCGAAACAGGTATCAAGCTTGGAGCTGGTTACGCCGATGGCAATGAAGCAGAAATCGATTCTGAGACAGGTGAAGCTACTGATAATTATACTGAACGTACTCAATATATGCTAGCGGCATCTTACACTATCAATGACCTTTATTTTGCGGGTACTTTCGTTGATGGCGAAGATCAAATTGTCGGTGAAAGTGATACTACAGATCTCACTGGTTACGAATTTGCAGCGGCTTATACTTTAGGACAAACTGTATTTACAACCAGCTATAACTACCTTGAAAGCGATAAAGCTGGCACGAAGAAGGATGAAGCTGATAACGTAGCTATCGATGCAACATACTACTTCAAGCCTAACTTCCGTGGTTACATCTCATACAACTTCAACCTACTTGATGAAGATGCAGCACAAAATATCACTAAAGCAGATGCCGAAGACGAAGTAGCACTGGGTCTGCGTTACGACTTCTAATTTACGGCTAAATATGACAGCCTGATCACGCCCGCTTCTAGCGGGCGTATTTTTTACTGGTTATACTGGGTTTTCACCTTTTAAGTCGTGTGACGTAATTCTATGCAGACCTCCAAATTATTTGTGGCTTTTGTTATTTGTTTTATCTCGTTTCCTACTCTGGCTGACCTCACTATCGAACAACTTCCCAAAGGGGCACAAGCTAGTCTTCTGATTGAATCTTTGAACCAACAACAAGTCATCTATGATACACAAAATACAGATGTCTATTTTCCACCTGCCAGCACTCTAAAACTCGTCACTGCACTGGCGGCAAAATTAGAGCTTGGTGATGATTTTCGCTACGAAACAAAGCTTGAACAAATAGGTAAAGATCTCATTATTCGCTTTTCTGGAGACCCTACACTAACGACAGAAGACTTGAAGCAACTATTGCAGGTTGCCAAAAGAAATGGTCTGAAGAATATTGAGGGTAATATTTGGTTAGATAACAGTGCCTTCACAGGATACGATCGCGCAGTAGGCTGGCCTTGGGATATCCTCGGAGTTTGCTATAGCGCTCCCGCAACAGCCATCACGCTTGATGGAAATTGTGTCCAAGCATCGATATACAGTCAGGATGATGGACAGACCAGAGTCTATGTACCTAAACATTTTCCTGTTTACGTCACAACTCAAGCATCAAGTGTGTCAAAAGATCACCAAGAAAGCACCCAATGTAATCTCGAACTAGTCACATCGCCTAATAATCATTATCAACTGCAAGGCTGCTTAATAAAACGCAACAAACCTTTACCGCTTAAGTTCGCTGTCCAAGACCCAGGGTTATATACACAGAGAATGCTAGATACTTTATTAAGTCAAATGAAGATCTCTTTTTCTGGTTCAATAAAAATAGGATCACCTCAAGAAAGCTCAGACATCACGTCTCCACTTGCGACTCATCACTCATTACCTCTTCCGCACCTTTTGGGAACAATGATTACAGAGTCGGACAATTTGATTGCAGATAATCTCACCAAGACATTAGGTTCTAAATTTTATATTCAACCCGGTAGTTTTAATAATGGAACTAAAGCTGTCAAACAGATCATTTTTGCGCACACAGGAATAGATTTACATGATGTACCCATGGCCGATGGCTCTGGACTCTCACGTAACAACCGGTTTTCAAGCAAGACCATGGCCCAAATTCTACGTCACATATGGCTAAACGACGAAACACTCAATATGATTGAATTGATGCCAAGCTCTGGAGAGTCTGGAACGCTAAAATACAGACGTAGCATGCGCAAAGATCCCATTAAGGGACAAATTATAGCCAAAAGTGGCTCTTTGTATGGTAGCCACAACATGGCTGGTTTTGGTCTAGATAGTTCAGGTAAACCTTCCACAATATTTGTTCAGTTTGTCTCTGACTACTTTCCCGAAAAGAAAAAAAGCGACAGTCCTCCAACCGTCGCTCCAATTACCCAATTTGAACAAGCCTTCTATAAAGATGTCGTCAAGTTTAGTCAGGTAATACCTAAAAAATGATTAACGACATTAAAGAAAATCCACATACCTGAAATATCAACAATCGATGCTAATACTGGGCTGACAAGAACGGCTGGGTCCAGTTTGCACATTCGCGCTAATATGGGTAGCAGCCCTCCCAAAGTCGTCGATAAAATCACTTGAATAAACAGAGCGACGGCGATTGCAGTAGCAATGCTACTAAGCGGAAAACCTCCTGTCGAAGCATGACCACTAAATAGCATTACACGAGCAACAATCACCATAACAATTGCAATCGCCAAGCAAACAGCAACACGACTCTCTTTCCAAAAAACCGCAAGCCACTGGCGCTTTCTAAGCTCCCCTGTAGCTAGTGCTCTTATCACTAAGGTCGCAGCCTGAGTTCCAGTATTGCCTCCTGCCGCCGCAATCACAGGCATATACACAGCTAATAAAACAAGCTGACTTAAGGTATCTTCATATTGAGCAATAATCAGCCCTGACACGATACCAAGCAAGGCCAAGGATATGATCCAACCAATACGCTGTTTCACATGTCCCAGCACTGAGGTTCTCAAGTAACTGCCCGTGGTTTCTGCTTCAGAATGAATAAAGCCCAGTCGATGAGCATAGTGGCGTGCTAATTTATCTTCACCTTTGTTCTCCAGCAGAGCAATTAACTGCTGTACATAACCAAGAGAGCAATTGCGCAAAATGGCTACAGCTTCTTCAATAGGCATAACAGATAGCAGATCCACTTGCTGCTCTTGTTCGTACTGCAAAAAAGCATTACGAGCCGCGCCAATTTCCTGCTCAGAAAAATAAGCACCGTTTTTAATATATGTATTGTTCATTACCTTCATGGCGAATCTCCCGATTGGCAATAGGTAACGACCATCAAGTCACCAAGCAATGAGACTAAATATCATTAGCTGGTAGGAACTTAAGCTCTAGAAAGGAAGGAGATAAATTTGAGAAGTACTTTGGGAAAAGGTGTTCTCTACCACATGGCAGAGACGCAAATAGTCAACACCGATGCAGGTTTATTTTTCTCCCTCCATACTAGGGGGATGGTCGATGTTGTTCATAAAAATCTCCAAATAAACCATCAAAACTGACGGCGATCGGATGATAACAAAAATTACGATTTACTACAGTTAATTCTGCGTAAATCGTCCCAATGCTGACAAAGCTTATTAAAAAAGCGCCATTAAAGCGCTTTTTTAATTACATTGCTTAGCTTATCGTGATTCGAGCAAACTTACGCTTGCCGACCTGAAAAACGTAAGTGCCAGTAAGTGGAGCAAACTTAGCGTCTGAGACTTTCTCACTGTCTATTTTTGCTGCGCCTTGTTTAACCATTCGCATGGCTTCAGAAGTAGAGGCACATAAACCGGCTTCTTTTAACAAATTACTTACAGGCAATCCCGCAGCAAATGTAAACTCTGGCATTTCATCTGGAATTTGATTTTTAGCAAATCGATTAACAAATTCCTGCTCAGCGGCATCCGCCTCTTCCTCGCTGTGGAAACGCGCAATGATTTCTTTGGCAAGTAACACTTTTATATTACGAGGGTTCTCTCCTTGAGCAATGCTTGCCTTGAACTGAGCAATTTGCTCCAGCGGACGGAAAGAAAGTAAGTCATAATAGCTCCACATCAGATCATCTGATATAGACATGATCTTACCAAACATTTCACTTGGCGCTTCACTAATACCAATGTAGTTATTAGCAGACTTAGACATTTTCTTCTCACCGTCAAGGCCAACAAGAAGCGGCATCATCAACACAACCTGCGGTTTTTGCCCATTTGCTTTTTGCAGTTCACGCCCCATCAGCAAGTTAAACTTCTGATCGGTTCCGCCAAGTTCAACATCCGTTTCCATTGCAACCGAGTCCCAGCCTTGAAGAAGAGGATACATAAACTCGTGAATAGCAATAGGTTGACCACCAGCATAACGCTTTTTGAAATCATCACGTTCAAGCATACGTGCAACAGTCTGATTGGCAGCTAAGCGAATCATACCTTCTGCGCCAAGCTCAGATAACCATTCGGAATTAAACTGAACCTTAGTTTTTGCCGGATCAAGGATTTTAAATACTTGCTCTTTGTAAGTTTCAGCATTTCGAATAACATCTTCTCGGCTTAAAGGTGGTCGTGTGGTGTTCTTACCTGTAGGGTCACCCACCATCGCCGTGAAGTCTCCAATGAGGAAAGTAACATCATGACCTAGCTCTTGGAACAAACGCAGCTTATTGAAAATAACCGTATGACCAAGGTGAATATCAGGGGCCGTAGGATCAGCACCTAATTTAATCCGCAAGGGGCGATTCTCTTTTAACTTTGCTATTAGCTCTTCTTCAGGAATAAGCTCTTCAACGCCGCGCTTAATCTCGGCCAGTGCAGATTCAATACTCGCCATTCTTGTTCACTCCCACAGATTTGGCAAAAATTTAATAATTTACCATATTACTTGAATAGCGAGTATTTTTGAAACCAGTTAGACTAAACAGGTAACTATATTTACGGATTTTTTAGAACGAACACTAAGATGCTGTCTATTTTTAACCAGCTACCAGCTATACACAGAACCTTTATTGCGTTATTCGGTGCATTAATTATTATTGCGCTACTGTTACCTTCGCCTCGAGAATTAATCTCGGAGAAGAAGCTCTATCAGCTCGGAGAGTACTATCCAATAGATATAGATGCCCGCTCATTGACGGTATCAGACTCAGACAATAAAAGTTCAGCCTTACGCTGGGAAAAGCATACCGTTGGTTCCGGTGATACCATGGCACTCCTTTTTCAAAGAGCCGGATTATCTCCTAGGCTCCTACATGAGCTCACAACGACCAACAAGGAAATAAAAAAACAGCTGACTCGAATACGCCCAGGAGATACTTTTTTATTGGGTTTTGACGTCGATAATCAGTTAGTGCAAATTTCTCGAAAAATCAGTGCCTACGAAACCTTTTTAATCACACGCTCTGAAATTGGCTTTACCTCCAGACTTGAGAAGAAAGAAATCCACTATCAATACAATTATGCTGAAGCTGACATTTCCTCCAATTTCTGGAACGCAGGAGTTGGAGCAGGACTTACTGCCAACCAAATTATGGAACTGGCTGGGATATTTGGCTGGGACATCGACTTCGCTCTCGATATCCGAAAAGGCGACCATTTCGAAATCCTTTACCAAGACAAAATTGTTGAAGGTGAAGTTGTTGGCCAAGGCAAAATCATTGCCGCCATTTTTACCAATCAAGGCGATACCTTCAAAGCGATTTTGAATGATAAGGATGGCAATTATTATGATGAAAATGGCCGAGCAATGAGAAAAGCGTTTTTGCGCTCCCCTGTCGATTTTCGTCGTGTGTCCTCAAATTTTAACCCTCGCCGCCTTCACCCTGTTACTGGCAGAGTTAAACCACATAGAGGAACAGATTATGTCGCGCCGGTAGGCACCCCAATATGGGCAGCAGGAGATGGCGTCGTACAAAAATCCAGCTACAACAAGTTCAACGGTAACTACGTTTTCATTAGACACAGTAATACTTACGTTACCAAATACCTTCACTTAACCAAGCGTAAAGTGAAAACTGGGCAAAGGGTTAAACAAGGTCAAACTATAGGAACACTTGGAGGTACTGGTCGAGTAACTGGACCACATCTTCATTATGAATTTTTGGTGCATGGTGTTCACAAAAACCCGAGAACGGTAAAATTACCGCAAGCTAAATCTCTCAGAGGAAAAGATAAAACGACTTTTATCGCCAATGCTAAACTGAGATTAGATAAACTCAATCGCTATGGTAAATTGCTCGCAACTCAATAGCATAACTTTTCTTCCTCGAAGTTACTCGTCCAACTTCGAGGAAGTTACAAGGCTCTCTTGAACACAAGTGTTTATCTTGTTCTCTCGGCTCAACATCAAGAGACAAGGAGTTAGAATCAATGTCAGTAGTGTTGCAAATGCCAATCCCCCAGCAACCGCAGTTGCAAGCTGTGACCACCACTGAGTACTAGGAGCACCAAACTCTATTTTTTGGTTAATCAGGTCTATGTTCATTTCTAAGACCATAGGAAGTAGACCAAGAATAGTGGTTACCGTTGTCAACAGCACTGGCCTCAAACGTTGTACTCCAGTGCGTAAAATAGCATCACGTTTTTCGACACCACGTTTAATTAGCTGATTGTAAGTATCAATCAAAACAATATTGTTATTCACGACAATTCCAGCCAACGCAATGACACCTATCCCAGACATGATGACACCAAAAGGCTTTTGGAAAATTAACAAACCAGCCAGAACACCAACCGTGGAAAACAACACCGCACTAAGAATTAAAAATGCTTGATAAAAACTGTTGAACTGGGTCAGTAAAATAAGTGCCATTGCAACCAAAGCAATCATAAAAGCTTTCTGTAAAAATGCTGACGAGTTTTCCTGCTCTTCATTCTGGCCACGAATTTTAAACTCGATCCCGTCAGGTAGTGACAACTCGGCTAATGCTTGCTCAATTTTAGGTAATTCAAGTGTTAGGTTATAACCCTCTTTCATATCTGCAAATACATTGATTACTCTGGTGCCGTCAATACGGCGAATGGTATCTTGCTTAGGGCTAGGAATAATACTGGCGAAATTGGTTATTGGTACCATGCCAGCTGCTGTTTTCACTCTAAGCTGGTCAAAACGGCCAATATCTCTTTTTTCTTGCGGATATCGGACAAGGATATCGACTTCCTCAGTCGCATCATCAGGTAAGTAGTCACCTAATTTAAGTCCATTTGTGACAAATTGAACGGTATTTCCTACCAAAGTGGCGTCTGCAAGAAAACGAGATGCATCATCTCGGCGTATGTCTATTTGCCAATCAATTCCCCCTTTACTCGAAGTATCACTGATATTGGTAAACGCTGAGTATCCATCCGCCCACTGACGAATTAATTTGGCGCCAACATCAAGTTGGTCATGTGCTCGAGAGGACAATTCAATAACCAAATCATGCTCTACAGGAGGGCCTGCATCTGGAAATTTATATTCAATCTCAACACCAGCATACTGATCTGTCGAACGCTTCAACTCTTCGATAATGGTTTTTATTTTACGCCTATATTGCCAATCAACAGGAGTAATTTGAATCTGCCCTATTTCATCATCTCCCCCTGTTTTGGTATATACACTTTCAAACTCCTGATGGCCAAGCATTACGGACTCAATATCACGCATGATCACATCTTTTTCATCCAGTGATAAGTCGCCATGAGAACGAACTTTGACGGTAAAAAACGGCGGATCAACTTCTGGAAAAAACTCTGCGCCGAGGCCTGATTTTGCATAGGTCCAACCAACTAAAATAGCGAGAACAATAGCGCTAACGAGAATTTTAAATGGGTATTGAAGGGCTGTATCTAAAATCTGGTAGTAATATTGAGTAATCCCCTTGGCTTTGGAAAAGTCCCCGTTATCGAGCGCAAGCATTATTTCACCTTGCCTCTCTGTTGCTTGTTGCGGTTTACCAAACAAGCTCCCCATTACCGGCACAAACAAAAGTGCCATTGCCAATGATGCCGATAAGGTGGCAATCAAAGTTAGGGGGAGGTACTGCATAAACTCGCCAGTGATATTAGGCCAAAAAAGCAGTGGTGCAAAAGCTGCCAAAGTCGTCGAGGTTGACGCTGTAATAGGCCATGCCATACGCTTAGCTGCCTCACGATATGCTTCTTTCCGACCTGCGCCTTCTTGCATTCTCCTGTCAGCAAATTCAGTTACTACAATTGCGCCATCAACCAGCATACCGACGGCCATAATCAAAGAGAACAACACAACAATATTAATTGTTAAACCAAACACAGCCAGCACTAATAGACCCGTTAAAAACGAGCCAGGAATTGATATACCGACAAGAAATGCAGTGCGGACGCCAAGAATTGCAATGATAACAACGACCACAAGAATGATAGCGGATAAAATATTATTCTGCAGATCATTAAGCATCATTTTGACATCTTTAGACTGATCCCAAGTATATTTGACCTGCAAGTTGTTGGGCCACTCTTGATGCTTCTGCGCTTCCATAAGTACTTGTTTGATGAGAGCAACTGTTTCAATGATGTTTTCACCCGCACGCTTCTTGACATCGAGAACGATCGCAGATTGCCCATCTAAGCGTGCATAACTTTCAGGGTCTCGAAAAGCTCGCCGAACATTTGCTACATCGCCAAAAGTAATCACTTGCTTGCCATCAACTTTAACTGGCAACTCTAATACGTCTTTGATGGAATCGAATACAGAGGGGACTTTGACCGAGAACCGACCATAACCTGTATCAACAAAACCTGCCGCAACGACCCTATTATTTAGAGCAATCAAATTATAGATATCAGCTTGATCAAGGCCATAGCTTTCCATCAGCAAGGGATCAACGATGATTTCGACAATATCCTCTCTATCTCCAGCAATATCAACTTCAAGAACTTGACGGAAACTTTCCAGCTTATCCCTTAATTGGCGAGCAATTTTTACCACGGTTCTCTCTGGGACGCCGCCATAAAGTACAACCGTTAAGGCTGGCTCTTGAGACGCAAAAGTGACTTCATTAACTGTGGGTTCATCACTGTCTTCAGGTAGTCTCGGCTTAGCTAAATCGACGGCTTCACGAACATCAGACATGGATTTGTTCAGATCAATCCCAACACTAAATTCAAGCATCACTGAAGCATGTCCTTCAGATGCTGTAGATGTCATTTCTTTCACCCCTTCAATCGAACGTAACTCCTGTTCTATTGGGCGAACAAGTAGTCGCTCTGAGTCGGCTGGAGAAATACCTTGATGACCAACAGACACATAAATGATAGGGATTGTGATATCTGGGCTCGATTCTTTAGGCACAGTAAAATAAGTCGACACCCCTGCAACTAAAACAAAAACCAACAGAACCAACATTGTTCTGACCCGAGAGAGTGCCGCATCAATCAAGGAGTACATAACTTACCCTCATTTTTTTTGCTCAACTGCAATCACTGTATCGCCATGGCGGACAAAACCCTGGCCGACAGTAATAATACTTACCTGTTCTCCCAACCCTGTAAGCCAGACACCGTCTTGTTCAGCTTTGACTAACTTAATTGGTACAAAGTTAACCTGTTCATTAGTCAAAGTTTTTACCCCCAAGTTGCCGGATTCATCCAGTGCAAGCATGGCTGGCGTGACTTTAACCGCCAACTGCTCATAAAGATTTAGTTCCACTTCAGCGCTCACCCCGGCAGGGATTTTTTGTTGAGGGTTGGGCAAGAGGATTTCTATCGGAAAAGTATTAGTCTCAGGGGATGAAACTCTGGAAATATAGCTGACTTTACCTTCAACTTCATTATCACCGATAAAGGACACCAGAGCGGGTTGCTGAAGCGCCAAGTTTTGGATATGCCGTTCGCTCACATCGGCTTCTATTACTATCTGACGCAGATCAATTAATGTCGCAACAGGATCGCCAACACTGACAAAATCACCAAGCTCTATGTATAAACGCTCAATAACACCACCAAACGGTGCGTTAACTGCTGTATTGGCAAGGGCAAGTTTTGCATTTCTCAGCCCCGCTCTTGCTTCAATTAGGTCTGCCTGAGCCTTACTAAAAGCGACCTCTCCTTGTAGCCCTTTATTTTTTAGAGATTGAGCTGCCTTATATTCCTTTTCCCTAACTTTAAGTAATGCACCAGCTCGTTCTACCTGGATGTCCAAATCACCTTTATCAATACGCGCAATCACTTGCCCTTTAATGACAGCTTCGCCTTTATCCACGGCCAACTCTACAATTTTACCCGCTATTTCCGCGCCCAATTTAGCTTGCTTATCAGGGGCTGTTCTTCCATATAAATTTATCGACTTTTGAACTTTTTGAGCAGTGTATGTTTGGAAACCGACCTTTGCTTTAGGGCTATCATTCAAAGTGTCCGATAGCGTATTTTCTTCAGCAATGAGGGTCCCGAGCCCTAACCAAATCGATAAAGCAAAAATAATAGCCAGTGACAAAATATAAGGTTTCGAGGAAAGAAATTGGAAGAATGACAATCTGCTCATAACAATCCTTTGCTGAGTATATGCATCAAATCTCAATAACTCAGGATATAAATGAACCCACTAAAAATAAAACATGCTGAACTAGTAATTTAGCCAATGTCTCAGTTATTACATCTAGCAGATGAGAGTTTGTGACATGGTAGAGCTAGATCAGATTGATTTCTAAAACATAAGAAGTGAACAGTTAAGGAAATAATTCTAAGGATGGCAAAAGCCGCGGAAGCATGCGGCTTGTTTAAATCATTTTTTACACGCTAAATGACGCGCCGCAACCACAAGTTGTCGTTGCATTTGGGTTACTCACGAAAAAGCGTGAGCCTTCAAGTCCTTCGGTATAGTCAACCTCCCCTCCTACAAGGTACTGTAAACTCATGGGGTCAACGACTAAAGTAACACCACTATTAATTATCGTTGTATCACCGTCATTCACATTCTCATCAAATGTAAAACCGTATTGAAAGCCACTACAACCGCCACCTGTGATATAGACACGTAGCTTGAGGTTTGGGTTTTCTTCTTCAGCAATTAACACTCCCACTCTGTTGGCGGCAGCATCTGAAAAGGTTAGTGGAATATTGACTTCACTCACGATGACCTCTCTCACATTTCGATCCAATAAACATGGTTACTATCGAATATATCATTATTTTAGTTCTTCTTATTATCTAATACCTGAGTGCTCCGTTCAAGTATTCACCATCTAAGCTTATTTTTTTTCGTTAAATCACTGCTTTAGTGACGAAAAAAACACATACCGGACTGCAAAATGTTTCATGTAGAAAGATGACCATGTACAATGTGCGCCTAAATTGGTCCGAAGTAATCAAAATGAGGGTATATTCATGACCAAATCAGCAGAGCTTTACGAAAAAGCCCAACAAACGATTCCCGGTGGAGTTAATTCTCCTGTACGTGCTTTTAATGGTGTAGGTGGAGCACCTATTTTTGTAGAGCGTGCGGACGGTCCGTTAATTTTTGATGCTGATGGAAAAGCGTATATCGATTACGTTGGATCTTGGGGCCCCATGATCCTTGGGCATAATCATGCAGTCGTGCGTAAAGCCGTGATTGAGGCGGCGCAAAGAGGACTAAGCTTTGGCGCTCCAACAGAAATGGAAATTAAAATGGCAGAGCTGGTTTCCGAGTTAGTGCCATCTATGGAACAAGTTCGTATGGTAAGCTCAGGCACTGAAGCAACAATGAGTGCCATTCGCCTGGCTCGCGGTTACACAGGACGAGATAAAATTGTTAAATTTGAAGGCTGTTACCATGGCCATGCTGATAGCTTACTCGTAAAAGCGGGTTCGGGCGCACTTACTCTAGGTCAGCCAAGCTCACCAGGCGTCCCAGCGGATTTCGCTAAGCACACCCTAACAGCAACCTTCAACGATTTAGATTCTGTACGTGAGCTTTTTGCCGCAAACAAAGGCGACATAGCTTGTATTATTGTTGAGCCAGTGGCAGGGAATATGAACTGTATTCCTCCTGTAGAGGGTTTCCATGAAGGACTGCGTGAGATCTGTGATCAAGAAGGCGCCCTACTTATCTTTGATGAGGTGATGACAGGCTTTCGAGTGGCGTTGGGCGGAGCTCAGGGTTACTACAAAATAACCCCTGATATAACAACCTTAGGAAAAGTGATTGGTGGTGGAATGCCTGTGGGCGCCTTTGGTGGTAAAAAAGAAATAATGCAGCACATAGCGCCAACAGGTCCTGTTTATCAGGCTGGCACTCTATCAGGTAATCCAATTGCCATGGCCGCTGGGTATGCATGCCTGAACCTACTCAAAGAAGAGGGTAACGAGCGAGCTTTAGCCACTAAGACACAACAGCTCGCCAAGGGCTTTAAATCACTCGCAGAACAACATGGAATCCCACTTGTAGTCAATCAAGTAGGCGGCATGTTTGGTTTTTTCTTCACAGAGCAAACACAAATAACTCGCTATGAAGATGTGGCTAAATGTGATATCGAACGATTTAAGCGCTTCTTCCATTTAATGCTTGAACACGGTGTTTACCTAGCTCCTTCAGCGTTTGAAGCAAGCTTTACATCACTGGCTCATGGAAGCAAAGAAATTGAAGCAACGCTCGAAGCTGCCGACCGCTGTTTTGCTCTTTTAGCAAAAGAAGCCTGATACGTTTCCAACAACTAGGAATCACCAGGTTTTTGGGTGATTCTTTGTTGGTGTTAATTCCAATACAAAATAACCAGTACACTCAGTAAAATCACCATTAACCAAAACCACGGTATTTTTCGCTTGGCTTGAGTGCCAGTACAGCAAGATTTTTCCTCATTACAACACCCCATTAAATTCTCCTCTAGACATAACACTTTGGTTTTACGTTGAAGACTCAGCAGATTATGGCCATTATACCTACATCTAACTGAATAATTGGATCGCAAACGTGTCAGGAAAATTTAAAATTACATCCAGCCATTGGGTGATCGTTGTTGCTCTTCTCGCGGCAGGCTTTGCCTGCTTTTTGTTGGTTGAGCCTTATATAAACTCTATTGTCATGGCCTTCATCATATCGCTTTTGATGTTTCCCATACATAACAAAATCGAAACACGCTTGGGCAGTCATAAAAATCTGGCCTCATTACTTTCTTGCATGCTACTCTCCGTTATCATTGTCTTACCACTTCTATTTGTTTTTGCAGCCATTGTTCAACAAGGCTCTACTTTTTCACAGAATGTGTATCAGTGGGTGACACAAGGCGGTATTCAGGCCTTATTTGAGCATCCATGGATAGTAAAAGCTTTATCTATAGTTAATACTTACCTTCCGTTTGACGAAATTAAACCACAAGAAGTTGGTCAAAAGATTGCTCAGTTTGCGACATCATTTGGCACCAATTTAGTCGGAATTAGCGCCAAAATCCTTGGAGATGCCACCAGTTTTCTGCTCAACTTCTTTTTGATGCTATTTGTGTTATTTTTCTTGCTTCGCGACCACGATACGATTATTGCAGCCATACGTCATATCCTCCCACTATCACGAAGCCAAGAAGACAAACTGCTTGAAGAAGTAGAAAAAGTATCAAAGTCAGCCGTGATGGGATCTTTTCTAACCGCGGTCGCACAAGGTTTTGCCGGAGGCATAGGTATGTGGCTAGCAGGCTTTCAAGGTCTTTTCTGGGGAACCATGATGGGATTCGCTTCATTTATCCCTGTGGTAGGTACCGCATTAATTTGGATACCTGCGGCGATTTACCTATTTTTAACCGGCGACACAACATGGGGAATGTTCCTTACAATATGGAGCATCGCTGTGGTAGGTTCTATCGATAACTTACTCAGACCATTTTTGATGCAAGGTAGCGCGGGAATGAACACATTAATGATTTTCTTCTCCCTACTCGGAGGACTCCATTTGTTTGGATTAATAGGACTCATATACGGACCACTAATCTTTGCTATCACAATGGTGCTATTTAATATTTATGAGGAAGAATTCAAATACTTCCTCGATGAGCAAGATCAAAACTAAGCTCTGATAGAAAAGCAGACTTCAAGAATTCGGGGGATTGTGAGAAAATCCCCCATCTTTTTTTTCCAGAGCCTACTATGTCTGCCTATATTGCCCCGAGCCAAATTGCACAGAGACAACTCGACTATTTCGCAGGTAAAAACCTTATTATTGCTGGTGAGCTAGAAGATCTGTTTCCGATAGAGCTCACAAAACACTGTGAATCTGTGACTGTTTTTACCACTAACTACAGTTATTACCGCCAGCTTGAACCATGTGAGCAGCTATCTACTGTATTTGGCTCAGAGTTCGATAAAGAAACCAAAGCCGATATGATTTTGCTTTACTGGCCAAAAGCCAAAGCAGAGGCTGAGTTTTTATTGACCATGCTACTTTGCAAACTAGGCGTTGATACTGAAGTTGTCATCGTCGGAGAAAATCGCTCTGGCATAAAAAGTGTAGAAAAGATGTTCAAACCTTTTGGTTCCATTGGCAAATATGACTCAGCGAGACGTTGTTCTTTCTATTGGGGAAAGTGTACCCAACCACCAGCATACTTTTCCATCAATGACTGGTTTAAAGAATATACGGTTAACTACAAAAGTCAGCAGCTTGTTATAAGAAGTTTGCCCGGTGTATTTAGTCACGGTCAATTTGATGTAGGGAGTCAGTTGCTATTAAATAGCCTACCTGCCCTCAAGGGTAAGGTACTTGATTTTGGCTGCGGAGCAGGCGTTATTGGTTGTGTCATGAAAAGTATAAATCCTGACATAGAGTTAGAAATGTGTGATATCAATGCTCTAGCAGTAGAGTCAAGCATAGCAACGTTAGCAGCCAATAACTTGAGTGGAAAAGTGTTTGCTTCTGATGTTTACTCTAATACCAGTAATGATTATCAATTTATCATCAGTAATCCACCTTTTCATTCTGGATTAGAGACAAGTTATGATGCGACAGAGTCTCTTCTTGCCCATGCGCCAAGATACCAAACAGCAGAAGGTCAGTTGTTTATCGTAGCGAATAGCTTTCTCAAATACCCACCAATTATTAGTGATGCCTTTGGTCATTGTGAGACGATAGACAAGACCAACAAATTTGCAATTTATCACGCAAAAAAATAATTAATAAGCTCAATAACAATCGACTATTGAGCTTAAACCGTCCTTACGACAAAAAATTCAGCTTGATTCCACGCTTTGCATCTAACTTACTTGTCAAAGTAAAAAAACTCGTTAATTTTGTCATTCTAAGTGGTTTACGTTTTTGCTTGAGCATTTTAATGCCAGCCTACACTAGGGAAAGTTAAGCCAAGCTTATGTTTAAGTTACATAGAAAACAAAGAGTTAAGCGACTAAAGCACACTCTCATGCTCGCCTTTATGATACTGAGCATTACCCCTCTTACCGCTGTCGCACTGTTTTTTCTACACTCTCACAGTCAAGATCTTGAAAAGCAAAGTACATCCCATTTAGTGTCGGTGCGTGACAATAAAAAACAGCAGCTTTTAGATTACATGACGGCCAAACAATCTGAAGTCATGGGCTTTGTTCGCTCCGAGTTGGCTTACGCCAGTGGTGGGCGTTTTTATGGCTTGGTGAATGCCTTTCGCAGCTTAGGTTTGGACATAGAGCAAGCTCGGGAATACGCACAGCAACGCTATATCAAGGGCTCAGGAGATCAAGTCAAGACTTCTATTCTTCCTCAATCTAATTTATATAACGGTACCGAGAGATACCGTTTGCTTCATAAACGTTATCATAGAGCCTATGTTGAGCTTTTAAGACGCTCTGATTTTGATGATATTCTGTTAGTCGATTTGGAAGGTAACGTGACTTATTCTACCCTCAAATACGACAACTTTGGTACAAACCTACTAACAGGGCGCTACAAAAACACCCATCTTGGTAATACATTTAAAAAGCTTATAGATGAAGTGACAAAAGAGCGTAAAACCAATGAAGAATATACGCCTATCATCATCTCGGATTTCAGGGTAGATGGCAAAAAGCAAGTCGCTTGGCTAGGCGCTCCAATCATTCAGCAGGGCTACCTCCATAGCTATGCTATGTTCCGCTTGCCTAATAATGGAATAACCAAGCTTATCTCTGATCATAAAGACACCGCTGAGATGAGAACTTTACTTGTTGGTCAAGACCATCTCTCTAGAGCAATGAAGATACAACAAGAAGACATTGATAATAGCTATCAAGTGGTTGGCAAAGCTCTTAGTGGCGATACGGCGGTTGGCACCTATATAAATAAGTTAGGTGACGGTATTATTGCCGCCTATAGTCAGATTTCCTTTAGCGGCATTAACTGGGCGATTATTGTTGAAGTACCTGAGAAGGTAGCCTTTGCTCGCGTGCACCAACTCGAAACCATCTTTATTTTTGCCATGCTGATTGCCGTTGCACTGGTGATTTTTGCCTCTCATTACCTTTCTCAATTTATTACAGCCCCCTTATTAAGGCTGACTTGGGCAGCAGAAAAAGTATCCGCGGGAAACCTCGATACAGACATAGTCAATACCCAGCGTAAAGATGAGATTGGCAGGCTCGCACTTAGTTTCGAGCGTATGCAGCGCTCAATACGTGACAAAATACAATTAATTGAAAAGCAAAATATGGAGCTTGAGAAAAACCTTCAAGTGATCCAAAGACAAAATGAAGATCTGCAACTTACCAATCGGCTCAAAGATGAGTTTCTCGCAACCACATCTCATGAGCTTAGAACCCCGCTTCATGGCATGGTAGGGATAGCAGAAGCGCTGATATCTGGAGCCAATGGTCCTATGACGGCCGATCATAGATATCAACTGGACATTATCGTCAATAGTGGCCAACGCCTAGCAAATTTGGTTGACGACTTACTTGATTATCACAAAATGCGCTACGGAAAACTGGATATTGAGGCGAGAGCCGTCAATATATCGGGGGCAGCGCGCCTAGTCATGGAACTGTCTTCCCACCTAATTGGTAACAAAGCCATTCGAGTGATTAACCAAGTACCGGAGGAACCTTTATGGGTATGCGCCGATCCACAACGTCTAGAGCAGGTTCTTTATAACCTAATTGGTAACGCCATCAAGTATACAAATGAAGGTAAAATTGTTATATCAGCATGCCAAATAGACGATAATATTCGTGTTCAGGTGGTTGATACGGGACAAGGTATACCTGCGGGTCAGTTAGAACATATATTTGAGCCTCTAACTCAGGCAAACAGTGATAATGGGCGTTATCAGCAAGGCGCTGGTCTTGGCCTCTCAATTTGCCGTCAATTGATCGATTTAATGAAGGGGCACTTGTATGTCAGCAGCCAACCTATGGTAGGAACAACCTTCAGTTTTACGCTTCCGATAGCATCTGAAACTCAAATAGAGCAAACTCATAATACTGACAGCTTACATTTCAAAGCTCCGGAAGTGATTGATATAGAGCCTTTTGAAAGCTCATCAACTACTGAGGATGAATCAGCGCCTTTGCTTCTGGTCGTTGACGATGAGCCTGTAAACTTACGAATTCTTGACAGCTTCCTGCGCGTAGAAGGATACCGAATAAGAACAGCTCAAAATGGAGAGGAAGCAATAAAAGCGCTTAATAACGAAAAGCCGGCTCTGGTGCTGTTAGATATTATGATGCCAGGTGTCAGTGGTTATCAGGTTTGCCAAACCATACGCACTCAATTCGATCATGCCCAGCTTCCCATTATTATGTTAACCGCTTTGAATCAGCCTGAGGACAGGGTTAGAGGATTTGACGCTGGTGCCAATGATTACTTATCAAAGCCATTTAATAAACAAGAGCTTGCCGCTAGAATCAAAGCACATCTGACAGCAAGTACAGCCGAACTGCGTAGAGTTGAGAATCAACAACTCAAAGGTGAAATACAACAAAGAGCTAGGGTCGAAGCCAGCTTACTTGAAACACAAGGACGTTTATTAGAACAACTAGAATCTGCGCCTGAAGCCATCATATGTGTCAGAGATGACAATAGAATACGTTTCACCAATGAAGCGGCTTCCATACTCTTTAAGCGCACTTCAGAGCAGCTTAAACGCTCGAGAGCAGATGAGCTGATTTCTCGTAAATTCCTAGAAATCAAAAAACCTCATTACTGTGGCCCTATCGATGTATACGTTAATGAAGTTCGCCAATCTCTCTCTGCAGATATAGTTAGCCTCCCGACCAACTCTGGACTCAAATCAATGTATATTTTTGACATTGGAGGGGGAATAAACACCACGCGCTTAAATCATTTAGAAACGGCGGTAGAAGCTCTTTCTAGTTACGCCTTTGAAGGTGATAAAGCGAAACTTCTCGAGCTCAAAGAGCTTGGAGATGAATTTAGCGATCTGGTCGAAAGAGGCGTTCATAGTGACAAATCAAAGCAAGAAATCATGCGTGAAATACTGGTTGATTCCATGACCAGCGGCCTTGCGTACTGGGAGAGTGTGACAGGTCTAAGTAAGTTTGATTTTGCTGAACAAAGTGGATTATGGCGAGTCTATTTAGATCGAAGTACATTGCAAACCAGAACCCTAGATAAATATTTGAGAGTAGAAACATTACCTAAAACCCCTCGCTGGAGGACTGTATTGAGCTCATTAGAGTTCATTCTAGAACACTGCAAAGAAATGACTCCAGAGCGCAGCCACATTGAAAATTTGCATGATAAGCTTCAGCACTTACTAACAAACTAGACATTGATAGCTACTCAATGTTCCCGAACCATAAGATCAGCATCAAAATGCTTTAAGAATTGGCGAATTAAAAGCAATATGTGAAGCTGTAACCTGGCTTAACTTGCAATAATAATTGGATAAATTGGTATAAAGTCATCAGTTTGAGAACGTAATCACAACAAGACGGCAGAATTTATTCAGGTCAATACTACGGCCAACAATTACACTAGTGACAATGATCTCACAAAGAAACTCACATTTTAAAACTGAAGATCTTTCTGGGAAGAGACGTAAGTAAACACTCACATAAACTTATTTTAACGTGCAAAATTGAGCTTGCAAAGCCCATTATAAGGCTGGGGATACAAATCGTAATACTTAGCATTTAACATCATTAACGGTAATCACAAGACTTTTAACGCTTTTAACGAGAAATAGAATTGCCTAATGAAACAATAGAGTGTTTGCTTAATTGACCTAGTGTCTACAGGCCACTCTTATTAGTCAAATGACATTTTAAAGTCATTAATATTGAGGTAGCTGCTGGGAAATGCTTATCGTTGAAAACACGTGGCTATCTATGTGACATGAAAGCAAAAGTAAGGAACAGCTATGCTTGCCAATATAACGAAAACAGTGCTAGCCACAGTTATCACAGCTGCGGGGCTCAGTCCCGCAGCTGTGGCAACTGAGCGCAGCGAGCTAACCATTCATCCCAAAGAGTTTTCCACATTCGTGCGTAACTTTAACCCCTATTTAGGTGCTACTCATCTACATACTACATGGGATTTCATCTATGAGCCCTTGGTTGTATTCAATGAAATGCACGGGAATAAGCCTGTTTTTCGCTTAGCAAGCAGCTACTCGCTATCAAAAGATCTTACCAATGTCACATTTGACTTGCGCCAAGATGTAAATTGGTCTGATGGCCAACCCTTTAACGCAAACGATGTGGTTTACTCCTTTAATCTAGTGAAAAACAACCCAGAGCTTGACCAAAGTGGTATCAATTCATGGGTTTCCAGTGTAAAAAGAATCAACGACCACCGAGTTAGATTTGAGCTTACAGAAGCTAACTCGAATGCACCTTATGAGATAGTCAAAGTTCCCATTGTGCCAGAACACATCTGGAAAAATGTTAAAGATCCTTCCACCTTTTTAAACAAAAACCCTGTCGGTTCCGGCCCTTTTACAGAAATCGACACTTTTACATCCCAGCTCTATATTCAATGCCACAACCCTAATTATTGGGATTCCAAAAACCTCGACGTTGATTGCTTGAGGGTTCCACAGATTGCAAACAATGATCAGTTCTTGGGTAAAGTCGTCAATGGTGAGCTCGACTGGACATCCTCATTTATTCCAGATATCGATCGTACCTATGCGGCTTCCAACCCCAATCACCACTACTGGTATCCACCGTCAGGCACTCAAGCTTTCGTTATTAACTTCAAAAACCCTGATCCTGCTAAACGTGAGGCACTAACCAATGTCGATTTTAGACGGGCATTTTCTATGGCCCTCGATAGGCAGACCATTATAGATATTGCTTTCTATGGCGGCGGTACAGTGAATGATTTTGCTTCTGGTCTAGGTTATGCTTTTGAGTCTTGGTCAGACGAAAGCATCCATAATAAGTACAAGGCCTATAACACCTATAATGTTAAAGGCTCAAAAGACTTATTGGCTCAAGCAGGGTTTAAAGATATCAATCAAGATGGCTTTGTTGAGACACCTTCGGGCCAAGTATTCGAACTATTGATTCAATCCCCTAACGGATGGACTGATTTTAACAATACAGTTCAATTGGCAGTTGAGCAGCTCGCGGAGGTTGGCATAAAAGCTAAAGCACGTACCCCAGATTTCTCTGTTTATAATCAAGCGATGCTCGAGGCAAAATACGATGTTGCCTACACCAATTATTTTCATGGTGCTGACCCTTATACCTATTGGAATAGTGCTTATAACTCCGCACTTCAATCTGGTGAAAGCATGCCACGTTTTGCCATGCACTTTTACCAAAATAACAAACTAGATAACCTGCTCAATAGCTTTTACAAAACGGCGAATAGAAAAGAGCAACTGGATATCGCTCATGGTATACAGAAGATCATTGCCACAGATCAGGTAACGATTCCCGTTTTATCTGGTGCCTACATGTATCAATACAATACCACGCGCTTTACTGGCTGGTGGAACGAAGATAATCCAAAAGGTCGCCCCAATATTTGGGCAGGTATTCCTGAGCGCCTTCTTCATGTCTTAGATTTAAAGCCCGTTCAATAAAACAACACCATAGCAGCGCCTCAAATTCAGACGCTGCTTTCGTTTCTATATAGCTTAAGTTATTGGTATATGGCGTATATCGTCAGAATATATTGCGTCTTGAACTTCATCGATGACTCACAAACAGCGTATAGATAAATCGAGCAAGGAGCTAGGTAATGGGCTATTTCTTAAGGCGATTATCATTTTACTGCGTGGCACTTTTGGTTGCTGCAACCCTAAATTTTATTATACCAAGAGCCATGCCTGGCGATCCTGTCACTATGATGTTTGCCAATGCTTCAGTGCAGGTGACACCTGAGCGAATTTCGGCAATGAAAGAGCTTCTTGGGTTTGTCGATGGCGGACTGTTTGTTCAATATATTGCCTACATGAAAAATATCCTGAGCTGGGAGCTAGGCACATCCATCCAGTTTTATCCGCTGCCTGTCAGTGAATTACTTGGTGGCGCTTTTGGCTGGTCTCTCTTTCTCGCTGGGAGTGCAGTGGTTCTCTCTTTCTCTCTAGGTTCTATCTTGGGTATCTACGCGGCTTGGAAACGTGGTAGTAAATACGATGCCTTCATTACCCCTGGCATGCTTGTCATCCAAGCGGTACCACAGGTTGTCATCGCTATGATTGCTATGTTTGTCTTTGCGATTGGTTTGAAGTGGTTTCCCACTGGTTATGCGTATACGGCAGGAACGACGCCCGATTGGACCAGCTGGGGTTTTATAAAAGATGTCGCCTATCACGCTGTACTTCCCCTATTTTGCGCCTCAATTGTTCAGATTGGCGGCTTCTTGGTCAATATGCGCAATAACATGATCAACTTGCTTGCTGAAGACTATATTACGATGGCCAAAGGTAAAGGCCTCAGTCAGCAGCGAGTGATATTTAACTATGCTGCTCGTAATGCACTGCTTCCAAGTGTCACTGCTTTATCTATGGCTCTTGGTATGGCTATCGGTGGGCAGTTGATCATAGAGATCATTTTTAACTATCCGGGTTTAGGTTCTGTTCTTTTTAACGCAATAAAAGCCCGTGACTATCAGGTGTTGCAAGGACAGCTTCTTATTATGACCTTGTTTATGCTGTTTTTTAATCTCTTGGCTGACATTTTATATGTCGCCCTTGACCCACGCCTGCGTCAAGGAGGTCATTCATGATAAAAGTGCTACTAAGACTTATCTGCGCAAACCGCTTAGCTCTTATCGGTAGCTTAATTATTGGTATCTTTCTTGTCATTGCATTAGCGGCGCCACTACTAAGCAAACATGCGCCGAACAAACGGACTGGTAACCCGCATGAATACCCATCAATTATCGTAAAGTCAGCCCAATCTCACCCTGATGGATGGATAGCCAAAAACCTTGCGACAGATAGGCGCACCTTGATCATGTCAAAAAAAGCCGACCATATATTGGGTACAACACGGATGGGACGAGATGTATGGTCTCAATTTGTTCATGGCGCACGAGTTTCCCTAAGCGTTGGATTTGGAGCAGGCTTAAGTGTGTGCTTGTTTGCCACTGTTATTGGTATCTCGGCTGGATATTTCGGCGGTCGTGTTGACGATATATTGACCGCAGCAATGAATATCATGCTAGTGATACCTCAATATCCTCTGTTATTTGTTTTAGCCGCATTTATCGGGGAGGCTGGCCCGCTCACCATTGCGCTTATCATAGGCTTTACTGCCTGGGCGTGGGGTGCAAGAGTTATTCGTGCTCAAACTCTAGCATTACGTGAAAAAGAGTTTGTTAAAGCAGCAGAAGTTTTAGGCGAATCTCGATGGCGAATCATTTTCGTCGAGATCTTACCTAATCTAATCCCTATTGTTGGAGCAAGCTTCATCGGTTCTGTTATGTACGCCATTATGATGGAAGCAACGATTTCTTTTCTCGGTCTTGGCGATCCCAATACGGTCAGTTGGGGAATCATGCTTTATAACGTACAAACCTCCTCCTCTATGTTGATAGGTGCTTGGTGGGAGTTATTGGCTCCATGCGCCGCACTCATTCTTCTTGTTACCGGACTTGCTTTACTAAATTTTGCCGTAGACGAAATAGCAAACCCTCAGTTGCGATCGCATAAAGGCCTAAAACGTTGGCAGAAGTTATCCCGTCAGCAGCAAACGCCCTTGCAAGAGTTCAAACCACAAACCCCACTTTGCAGCGGAGAAAAATCACTATGACTAGCCCTCTCGTTTCTATCCGCAACCTATGTGTTGACTATATTACCGATACAGGAGATGTAAGAGCATGTAGCAATGTTAGTTTTGATATTGCTGCGGGAGAAGTATTTGGTTTGGCCGGAGAGTCTGGATGCGGAAAATCCACCGTGGCTTTTTCACTCATGCGACTTCACAAACCGCCCGCTTTCATCAGCGCGGGTGAAATTCGGTTTAACGGTGACGACATACTTAAATATAGCGATGAACGTATGCAGACATTCCGCTGGAAGGAAATGTCTATGGTTTTCCAAAGTGCGATGAACGCCTTAAACCCTGTCTTAACCATGGAAGAACAATTTTGTGATGTGATTATGTGTCATACCAATATGACTCGACATCAAGCGCGAAAAAGAGCCGAGGGACTGCTTGAGATTGTCGATATTCACCCTAGCCGCTTAAATGATTATCCCCATCAATTTTCTGGCGGTATGCGTCAGCGTCTTGTGATTGCCATTGCTCTAGCATTAAATCCCAAAATGATCATTATGGATGAGCCAACAACAGCTTTAGATGTCGTTGTACAAAGGGAGATCTTGCAAAAGATTTACGCATTAAAAGAAGAGTTTGGCTTTGCCATTTTATTTATCACACATGATCTTTCACTCATGGTTGAGTTTTCTGACCGTATTGGTGTTATGTATTCAGGCGAGTTAGTTGAAGTTGCCCCATCACACAAGATTCTCAATGCTCCCTACCATCCTTACACAGAAGGCTTAGGCAACTCTTTTCCTTCACTAACTGGACCTAAAACGAAACTGACTGGAATTCCGGGTAGCCCTCTCAATCTATTAGACATCCCATCAGGCTGCAGATTTCAAGCTCGTTGTCAGCACGTTAAAGACATTTGCCGTAAAAAGAGCACAAAATTAATCCAAATAGAGCCGAAACATTTTTCTAACTGTCACCTCTACGGTGAGCCTATCACTCAAACCAAGTGTTAGGTTGAGACGATAAAGACCAATAAGCAGGAGGCGATAATGAGCGATGAATATGGACAGCTACTCGTTGAAGGGAAAAACCTTATTAAAGACTTTCCGATTAATAGTAACGCATTGAAACAGCCAATGATGCGCGCAATTAATGACGTGTCCTTCAAAATGTATAAGAGTCGTGGTCTTTCCGTAGTTGGAGAATCTGGCTCTGGTAAATCAACCACAGCCAAGATGATCGCCAAAATGTATGCGCCAAACTCAGGCTCGATTCACTATAAAGGCAAAGATCTCGCCTCTTTTCGCTCTCGCTCTGAACTAAAGGGCTATCGAAAAGGGGTGCAAATGGTATGGCAAGACCCCTTTGGTTCTCTCAACCCAACACACAACATTTTTCATCATCTAGCCCGCCCCCTATTAATTCATAAAAAAGTCGCAACAAATAACAAAAAAGAATTGCAGGATCGAGTATATGCACTGTTGGAACAAGTTGGCTTAATTCCAGCGAAAGAAACAGCCAGCAAGTTCCCTCACCAGCTTTCAGGAGGGCAACGTCAAAGAGTGAATCTTGCGCGCAATATTGCAGTAGAAGCAGAAGTGGTATTAGCCGATGAGCCAACTTCAATGCTTGATGTGTCTATTCGCGCAGGAGTGCTAAATCTCATGGAGGAAATGAAGTTTGAGAAAAAAATGTCACTACTTTATATCACCCATGATATAGCAACAGCGCGTTATATAGCTGAAGACATTGCGGTTATGTACGTCGGTCATATGGTCGAATGGGGGGATACAGAAGAAGTTATCCACCAACCTCAGCATCCCTATACCCAATTACTTATCTCTGCCGTACCAGATCCAAGTAAATCCATTCATACCCAATTAGACGGTAACAAAGGAGACATTCCCCTTTGGACGCCGAGTTCTTCAGGCTGCCCATTTGCAGCTCGATGTCCTCATTCTACTCAAAAGTGCAAACAACAACTGCCGGAGATCACACAGCTATCAAGCAACCACTTTGTTCGCTGTCACTTACACCAATAATAAACTTCAGCCAAATCATCAAACTGAGAATATCTACCAAGAGGTGCGAATGCAGATCCTGACCAACCATATTGGTTATGAAAGACTAGGTCCTAAAAAGGCCATTTTGATGCTCGATGAGGATTCTTTGCTACCAAGCTCTCAAGTGGAACTCATCGATGTCGACAACAAGCAATGTGTCGGCCATTTTCCATTAGGGCAGATTGCGCGAGTGGAAAAATGGCATCAGGGATATTTCAGTCATATCAACTTTTCCACCCATCAAGTATCTGGCAGATATTATTTGCGATTTCAGCATTGCCAATCCAAACCATTTACTATTTCAAATAACCAGCTGTGCCAATCAACACTTTCCGATCTGATTCATTATTTCAAATCCCAACGTTGTGATGGGCTATTTGATAGGCAAGATAGACAGGTTCGCTTACTCAATAGTCAAACCTATGTTGATGTACACGGTGGCTGGTACGACGCATCTGGAGATGTAAGTAAGTACTTATCTCATCTTTCCTATGCTAACTATTTCAACCCTCAGCAAACGCCCATTGTGGTATGGAATATAGTCAAAGGGATTGAAATAACTCAGCGCAGTCTGCCCGATTTTACCTATCAAAGGATGTTAGATGAAGCTTTGTTCGGGGCTGATTTTTTGCTCAGAATGCAGCACACCAGCGGCTATTTCTATACCACTGTATTTGATAAGTGGTCCAAAAATCCTCATGAAAGAGAAGTATGTTCCTACTCAACCCAGCAGGGACAAAAGTCGGACGACTACCAAGCAGGATTTCGTCAAGGTGGCGGCCTTGCTATCGCTGCATTGGCAGCAGCAGCAAGACTCAACAAGGACAGGGACTATACGGCTGAGGAATACCTCAAAGCGGCTGTTTTAGGCTACGCACATCTTAAAGAGCACAACCACTATTATCTAAACGACAATCAAGAAAATATTATTGATGAGTATTGCGCGCTTATTGCTAGTGTCGAGTTATACAAATCAACCCATCAAACTTGTTACGCAGAAGAAGCTCACACTTGGGCAGAAAGGCTTACAATCCGTCAGCAATCGGATGCTAATGTCAGTCACTATTGGTCAGCCAATGACGATGGCTCTCGGCCTTACTTTCACGCGGCAGAAGCAGGCCTGCCTGCAATCGCACTATGCGAGTATCTCAGCATAGATAAACAAGATAATCTCAGTGAAGCCGTTTTAAAGACTCTAGTTCAGTCCTGTCAATTTGAACTGTCCATCACTCACAAGGTATTCAATCCATTTGGCTATCCACGCCAATACGTTAAAGATCTGCATCATGACAAACGAGAAGCTTTCTTCATCGCGCAAGATAATGAGACGGGTTATTGGTGGCAAGGCGAGAATGCACGCTTATCATCATTGGCTGTGATGGCGTATTTCGCGCAGCCTTATATCAAGGATATCACCCTAAAAAATGGCTTAATTCAATATGCTCAAGGTGCCATAGACTGGCTATTAGGCCTTAACCCCTATGACATGTGTATGCTCGATGGACATGGACACAATAACCCTGATTATTTACCTCAACTTGGTTTTTTTAATGCCAAAGGAGGTATTTGTAATGGCATTACTGCGGGAGTAAATGAGCCACATGGCATAGCATTTAACCCCTCTCCTCATAAAGACGATATGGCACAAAATTGGCGATGGGGAGAACAATGGTTGCCCCACAGCGCATGGTTCCTTCTAGCGGTCATCGCCCAATCACATCATTTTAATAACAGGGAGGAAAGTTAGAATGATTCAATATTATGTCGGTATTGACGGCGGGGGAACCAGTTGCCGAGCAAGAATAAGAGATCATCAAGGAAGATTACTCGGCGAAGCAAAAGGCGGCAGCGCTAATATACTACTCGGGGTCGGACTTACCCTACAGTCTATAATTGAAACGGTATCCATAGCGGCGAAAAGTGCAAGTCTTGATCATTCCCAATTCGCCTTCATGCACCTTGGATTAGCGCTTGCTGGCGCTGAACATAAAAGTGCATGGTTCGAGTTCGTATCACAACCACACCCTTTTGCTTCTTTAGTGTTGAATACCGATGCCTACGGTGCTTGCCTAGGCGCGCATAACGGAGACAGCGGCGCCATTATCATTGCAGGAAAACCGGAGCATAATTTATTTAAAAGAGAGAAAGCATGAGCTATCAAGTCCAACTTGCCGTTATATCTGAAGAGCCTGAGCAGAGCTTGGTCAGCTTAACACTGCATAACGTCTCTGAATTCACACTCTCACGCTGGTGTTTACAGTTTATTTTCGAGCGCAATATTAATCTCGACAGCATCACTCATGGTAAAATCAAACAAGTAGGAAGTTTTTGTACAATCACGCCAGATACCGACAATTTAGACATAAATAATCAGTATTACTGCGAATTTATTGTTAATTCACCACCTGTTCGCTTCTATGCTCATGGCATAAAAGAGGCAGTCGTTGTTGACCTAGACACAAACCAGAAACTGCCAGTCGCCATTGAGCCAATGATGCTTGCCAAAGTCCATGAAATAGACGCTTGCTTGACACCTCCAGAAGCATCTTGCACCGGGCTTATCCCTTATCCCAACAAAATCGAATATCGAGAGGGAGAGATCACTCTGACTGACAAAGTCAATATCTCCATCCAAACTTCCATGGCAGAGAAAGCGGCCACATGGCTAGAGCAAGAAATCAATGCCATGTTTGGCATTCAGATTGGAAAAAGTAACAGCGATATACTCTTTGCGCTCAATTCTTCCGTAGAGGAGGGATACTATAATTTAGAGGTGGAGGCGGAGTGTATTAAATTAGAGGCTAGCTCTATAAATGGTTTTACCCACGCCAGTGCTACCTTATTGCAGCTAATTAAAAGCTTAGATGGTAAATTCGTCGTTCCTAAAGTCAAAATCGCCGATCATCCACGATTTACTTATCGTGGGTTGATGCTCGACTGCGCTCGTCATTTTCACTCCGTGAGTACAATCAAAAGATTGATTAATCAATTGGCGTATTACAAGTTTAACCATTTTCACTGGCATTTAACCGATGATGAAGGATGGAGAGTGGAGATCGATGCTTTTCCACAACTCACGCAGATAGGTGCAAAACGTGGCAGTCAGTACGATTTAGAGCCACAATTGAGCCATCTTACCTCAAGTCATGAAGGTTACTACAGCAAAGCCCAGATACGAGAAATCATCGCTTATGCCGCTGATCGCTCGATTGTTGTGATACCAGAGATTGATATCCCTGGGCATTGTAGAGCAGCGATAAAATCTCTCCCTCATCTACTTACTGATGGCGAAGACGCCTCTTGCTATCTAAGTGTCCAAAACTATCACGATAACACTCTTTCCCCAGCCCTCGGTGGTACTTATATTTTTATCGACAAAGTGCTAGAAGAAATTGCGGAGCTTTTCCCTTCACCTTGGATACATATGGGCGGTGACGAAGTCCCCTCTGGTGTATGGAAAAACAGTAAAGCTTGTCAGACACTCATGAAAGTCAATCACTACCGAAGCATAGATGAGCTTCAAGGTCATATTCTCCGATATGCAGAAAATAAGCTTAAATCACTTGGAAAACGTATGCTTGGCTGGGAAGAAGTCAAAAATGGGAATAAAGTCAGTTCAAATACTGTCATCGTTGCTTGGACTAATGAGAACGCCGCCATAAATAGCGCTGAGCAAGGTTTCAATGTGATTCTCCAACCAGCCCAATATACCTATTTTGATTTAGTACAAGACTACACGCCTAATGAACCCGGCTCCGATTGGGCAGGAGTACTAACTTTAGAAAAAGCTTACCGTTACCAGCCACTTGAGCAAATATCAGCACAGAGCAATATGCATCAAAAGGTATTAGGGCTTCAGTGCGCTCTATGGTGCGAAAACACCATAGAACAAGCCAAAATAGATTATATGCTTTTCCCAAGGTTGACCGCATTTGCTGAAGTTTGCTGGACAGACAACTCTGGGCTCAATTGGCAAGATTATTTATCTCGCCTAAAGCAGCATCAGAGACTAATGGATAAGCAAAATATCCAATACCGATACCCATGGAAGACAAAAACTTAATAACGTCAGATCAAGGCGGAATTAGAATGCCAAAACACCGTGTGTTTCTACTTTGACCGAAACTGGCTGACCAATGTTTAATGGTTCCGATGAACTAGCTAATAATCGGCTACCGTTGGCATCAATAACATAGCGGCAATGATCTCCCATAAATTGCTGCTCAAGTACCATGACGCTGCTTTGTTCGGTCGCACTAATCTGGATGTGCTGTGGGCGCAGTAACAATTCACACCTAGCATCAATATGGATATCTTGCTGCGCCTTTGCTTCGACAAGGCCAAGCTCAGTTTCAAACTCTCGCTCCGATACCCGTTTTGCGTTCAGGTAGCTACCGCCACCTAAAAAATCGGCAACAAATTTACTTGATGGTTGATAATACAATTCACTCGCGGTTCCATATTGCTCTATGATGCCGTGATTCATCACCGCCATCTTATCAGCAAAGGCAAAAGCTTCTTCACGACTATGAGTTACAAAGATTGCCGTCACACCCTGCTGCTTAAAGATTTTACGAATTTCACCGATCAATTCGTGGCGAACCTGAGTGTCTATGTTAGAAAAGGGTTCATCTAACAATAATAAGTCAGGGTTGTAGGCCAAAGAACGTGCGATAGCAACGCGTTGCTGTTGCCCGCCTGATAACTGGTGTGGGTAACGCTTCTCGTATCCTGTGAGATGAACCAAAGCCAGCATTTCCGCGATCTTGAGCGATTTATCATGTTTGCTAAATGCTTTTAAACCAAAAGCCACATTTTCTTCCACCGTCAAATGAGGAAAAAGTGCGTAATCTTGAAATATCATGCCAATATTTCGCTGCTCTGGTGGCTGCCAGCAGCTGCCGTTATCTATTAGCTTGCCATTGAGACGCATGGTCCCTGAGCTTAGCGGCAGTAAGCCTGCGATAGCTTTTAACAAGGTTGTTTTTCCACAACCACTCGCACCAAGCAAACACACGATTTCACCTTGACTTACATCCAAAGACAAGGACTCAAGCACGGTTGTTTGCAGATCATATTTACACGTTAAATTAGTGATAGATAGCGCTTTGCTCATCAGTGAGAGTGCTCCAGTGAACGATTAACTAATACAAGCGGAATCAATCCGACTAATACCAAAAGTACTGCGGGTAACGCTGCTAACTCAAGCTGCTCATCGGAGGCAAAGTTATACACATAAGTTGCCAAGGTTTCAAAATTAAACGGCCGAAGCAGCAGAGCGGCATTGAGCTCTTTCATTGATTCGATAAATACCAGTAGCCCCGCAATTAACGCACCTCGTCGAATCAGAGGAAAATGAACACGCCATAGCATCTGATTGGAATTACACCCCATAGTGCGTGAGGCCATATCAAGTGAAGGAGAGACTTTGTTAAGACTGCTCTCAACGCTACCAATAGCCACTGCAGAAAACCTCACCGTTAAGGCAAAGATCAACGCAAACATAGAGCCTGAAAATATCAAGCCTGGCTGAGCAACATTGATCATTTTTGCCACATCATTGACCAAATGATCCATAAAAAGAACCGGGACCATAACCCCAATAGCCAGTACAGTACCCGGAACAGCATAGCCTAACGAAGATAAACGCATAAAGACTAAACTTTGATTATTTCCGACCAAACGATGATAAAAATTCACCACGACAGCAACAAAAACGCCAATGAAAGCTGCTGAAAATGATACATACAAACTATTCAAAGCGTATTGACGAAATTCTGGGGTCCAACTTTGAGCAAAGCATTGATATGCATAAACAATCAACTGCATTAAAGGAAACGCAAACGCGATGACGACCAAACCCCAGCACCAAAATAAGGCTGACCATTTTTTCCAGCCCTGTAGCTGGTATCTAAAGTCTTCACTGCTATTAAACTGGTTTTGAAACAACTTTTGTCTACGGCGGCTATAACGCTCGGTGCTGAGCAATAAGACAACAAATATCAGCATAATTGCCGATATTTTTGCGGCAGCAGTTAGGCTCGAATAGCCGAGCCAAGTGTCATACACTGCCGTGGTTAAAGTATTTACAGCAAAGTAACTGACTGTGCCAAAATCACCGATGGTTTCCATCGCAACCAAGGAGAGCCCTATAGCAATAGAGGGCCTGGCAAGTGGCAATGATATCCGGAGAAAGCTTTCCCACGGTGAACATTTAAGCAAGCGAGCCGATTGCAATAAAGAGACATTCTGCTCCATAAAGGAGGCGCGGCAGAGTAAATACACATATGGGTATAAAACCAATGCCAACACAAAAATGGCGCCTGGCAAGGTTCGAATGTCAGGAAACCAATAATCTCCTGCTTGCCAACCCATAACGTCACGAAGAAATATTTGGATTGGGCCTGCAAAATCAAGCCAGTCGGTAAAAATATATCCCACAATATAACTTGGCATAGCCAGAGGAAGGACCAATGCCCACTGTAAAAACCTTTCACTTGGGATTTTGCACATTGCCATTACCCAAGCGGAGGGTATACCAAAAACGGCGGACAGCAGCATAGTCCCAGCAGCCAAAGCGACCGTATTGAGAGTATAAGTTGGCATTACGGTCGATAAAAGGTGAGAAAAGAGTTCATCTGTCTCACCAATTGACGTCATAAATATTGCCAAGATCGGCAAAACCAGTAGCAAGGCTAGCATCCCACTACTGGTTTTCCATAGGTATAGTTTTTCTTTCATTGCCTAACAATCATAGATGCATATGAGTCATGCATCTCTATCACACTAAGGGTATTTTATACCCTTATATAGAAGCAACCTCAAGTCGCTCCAATAACAACAGCAGCTTGAGGCTAAATAATTGCAATGATGAGCAATTACAGGTCGAATTTTACTTCGTCGAGTAGTTTAATTGCAGATGAGTGGTGATCAGCGATTTCATCTAAAGAGATAGTGTCTGCCTTAAAGTCTCCCCAAGATGCAACCAGCGCTGAACGCTTCACACCATTTTTAACAGGATACTCATAATTGACCTCTGCATACATGCTCTGAGCTTTATCACCAGACAAAAACTCCATCAGCTTAAGCGCATTGTCTTTATTCGGTGAGTATTTGGCCATTGCCATACCAGAGATATTAACATGGGTACCCGTAGTCTTCTGATCTGGGAAGTTAATGTAAACCGCATCCGCCCATGCTTTCTGCTCTTTATCATTATACATTTTCCCTAGGTAGTAACTGTTACCCAGAGATACGTCGCACAGGCCTTCTTTGATTGCTTTCACTTGAGCACGGTCATTGCCTTGGGGCTTTCGTGCTAGATTAGCTTTAACGCCTTCCAGCCACTTCTTCGTTGCTGCCTCACCTTGGTGAGCGATCATTGAAGAAACCAGCGAAACATTGTAGGGGTGTTTACCGCTACGAGTACAAATCTTGCCTTTAAACTCAGGCTTAGCAAGGTCATCGTAAGTAAAGTCATCACCTAGCTTACCAACGCGCTCTCGAGATGAATAAACGCTGCGTGTTCGCGTGGTTAACGCAAACCACTCATTATTCTCATCTTGATACTGAGCTGGAATATTTTTCTCTAGTACATCACTATCAACAGACTGAACCAAGCCTTTGTCTGTCAGCTCAGAAAGGCGACTAATATCGACCGTTAGAATAACATCAGCAGGGCTATATTCACCTTCTTGAGCTAGCTTTTCTGCTAAACCCTTTTTGGCAAACTTTACATTTACTTTAATGCCAGTCTCTTTGGTGAACTCATTAAACATAGGCTCAACTAAAAAAGGTTGACGGTATGAGTAGACGTTTACTTCTTCAGCAGCCATTGCGATCGGCGCCAAAGTAGCACATGCCAAAGCCGAAAGAGTCAGCATTTTTTTCATTGGTTCAGTCCTTTAATTTCGTAATGATAACGTTTATCAGTTGCGTTATTATATGTATCACGACTTAGAACACAATGATCGAAACAACAAAACCTGCCATATCTGACAGGTTTTTGAGTATTTTATTTGTAACAGCTTATGACTTATTTAACGGTCACAAACTCTGGGTAGGCACCAACACCGCAATCATGCATATCCATCCCTTCTAGCTCCTCTTCTTCAGAAACGCGAATGCCAAGAGTTGCCTTAAGTACCGACCACACGATTAAACTGCTGATAAATACCCAAGAGAATATAGTGACAGCGCCAAATAGCTGCACGCCAACGCTGGCATCACTGTTACTCAAAGGCACCACCATCAAACCAAAAAAGCCACATACGCCATGAACAGAAATGGCACCAACCGGATCATCTATCTTGAGTTTGTCTAGGGCTATGATGCTAAAGACGACCAAAACGCCAGAAACAGCGCCGATCGCTACCGAATAGATCGGAGACGGAGATAAAGGATCGGCAGTAATTGCAACTAAACCAGCCAAAGCGCCATTAAGCACCATGGTCAAGTCGGCTTTGCCCCAAGTCGTTTTGCATACTAAGAGCGAAGCAAATGCTCCTGCTGCTGCAGCGGCATTGGTGTTAAGAAAGATTTTTCCTACTGCGGTGGCATTTTCGAAATCAGACACCATTAGTTGAGAGCCACCATTAAAGCCAAACCAACCAAACCACAAAATAAATGTCCCTAAGGTAGCAAGCGGCATATTTGAACCAGGAATTGGGTAGATTTCGCCATTTTTACCATACTTGCCACGACGTGCACCTAGCAGTAATACGCCAGCAAGCGCTGCCGCCGCGCCCGCCATATGCACAATCCCAGAGCCCGCAAAGTCACTAAAACCCGCTTGTGCTAAAAAGCCACCACCCCATGTCCAGTAGCCTTCCATTGGGTAAATAAATGAGGTCAACACCGCCGAAAAAATAAGAAATGACCAGAGTTTCATTCGTTCAGCAACCGCGCCAGAAACAACGGACATGGCAGTAGCAACAAACACCACCTGAAAGAAAAAGTCAGACTCTAAAGAGTGATCAGCACCAGCACTTTGCGATCCGATTAGAGCCCCGATTGATGGCAACCAGCCTCCCTCAGTATTATCGACATACATAATGTTGTAGCCGACAACTAGATACGTGGTGCAGGCAATCGCATAAAGACAAACGTTCTTGGTTAATATCTCAGTAGTATTTTTTGAGCGTACTAAACCTGCTTCTAACATAGCGAATCCAGCCGCCATCCACATGACAAGTGCACCTGAAATCAAAAAGAAAAAAGTGTCTAGAGCGTAACGCAGTTCAACAACTGTTGATGTAAGTTCCATTTGGTATTCTCCAATCCTATCGAGCCTAGAGTGCTTCCGCGTCCATTTCACCAGTACGTATGCGTACTGCTTGATTTAGGTCGTAAACAAAGATTTTTCCGTCGCCTATTTTTCCGGTATGAGCGGCTTTAGAGATTGCTTCTAAAACAGGCTCAACATTATCCGCATGGGTTGCAATTTCGAGCTTCACTTTAGGTAAAAAATCGACTTGATATTCAGCACCACGATAAAGTTCGGTATGACCCTTTTGCCGCCCAAAACCTTTGACCTCTGATACCGTCATTCCTTCTATACCGACATCGGCTAAAGCTTCTCGCACATCATCCAATTTAAATGGCTTTATGATCGCATTAATGATTTTCATCTTACCCTCTCGAGGCTGACATAATTACATCCATTAATCCAAGCTACGTGCCAACTTATTAAGCATCTGATATATAATAACTTAATGTTTTTAAAAGAATTAGAAACACTAAGGGCGCACCAAATCGGTGCGCCCTTTTCACAATAATGATGCGATAACTTTAAATCGCTTTATCTATCTGGACTGTAGAAACGCTTTCCACTGCTCAAACAAGGAGATAAAGTCCTCCAGCCCACAAGATGCTTTACTTTCACAGTTGTAGTAATCAAATTCACTATCTTCCGGCATAGATTCTCCATGACTCAATATATTTTCTTCTACGGTCACTTCATCACCTTGAATAATGAGCGATATTTCACATCCTAGGTACTTATGCTCTAACAGTGGAGATTGGATTATAGCTTCTATAAGCGCTTCCACTTGCTGTATTTTTTGCTTGTCTTTACCAATTTCTTCTTCAAGCCAGCGGCCGAGAACTTCGTGGCCCATACTTGGCTTCACATAGTATTCGCCCATTAGGGTGTTGCGAATAAATTCAAATTCCATCATTAATGCCGTGTGCAAAAAGGAAGGCAAAGTATATAGATACCGTTCGAAAAGCTCAAAAAAAAGCGCCTGTTGCTAACAGGCGCTCTTATTCTCAATGCTATTGATTCACACTGGTTCTTGGAAAATCACGCTATCGGCTTTCTTGGTGTATTCTTCCATCTTGTGGAAGTTTAGATAGCGATACGTATCAGCGGCTGTGGAGTCAATTTGCTTAGCATATTCTAAGTACTCATCCTTAGTTGGGATTTTACCGAGAATAGCGCCAACAGCGGCCAATTCAGCAGAGGATAGAAAAACATTTGCTCCATTACCAAGACGGTTAGGGAAGTTACGCGTAGACGTCGACATCACAGTCGCTTTGTCTGCGACTCGGGCTTGGTTACCCATACACAAGGAACACCCTGGGGTCTCGATACGCACGCCAGCACGGCCGTAGATTCCGTAGTATCCTTCTGCAGTTAGCTGATCTCTGTCCATCTTGGTCGGCGGAGCAACCCAGAGGCGAGTATCTAGTTGTCCACCATATTGCTCAAGCAGTTTACCTGCCGCGCGGAAGTGGCCAATGTTGGTCATACAAGAACCAATAAAGACTTCATCAATTTGCGTGCCTTGAACATCAGATAACAAGCGTGCATCGTCTGGATCATTTGGTGCGCAAAGGATCGGCTCTTTGATTTCAGCAAGATCAATATCAATCACATGGGCATATTCTGCATCGGCATCCGCTTCCATTAATTCTGGATTCGCAAGCCACTCTTCCATTGCCGCAATACGACGCTCTATAGTACGACGATCGCCATAGCCTTCCGAGATCATCCACTTGAGCATAACAATATTTGAGTTGAGGTACTCTTCGATCGAGGCTTGAGAAAGCTTAACGGTACAGCCTGCAGCAGAGCGCTCCGCTGACGCGTCAGACAGTTCAAATGCTTGTTCCACGGTTAGGTGCTCAACCCCTTCGATTTCCAGCACTCGGCCAGAAAACTCATTAATCTTACCTGCTTTTTCAACTGTTAGAAGGCCTTGCTTAATACCGTAATACGGAATGGCATGCACAAGGTCTCTGAGCGTAATACCTGGCTGCATTTTGCCCTTAAAGCGAACCAAAATCGATTCTGGCATATCCAATGGCATTACCCCAGTTGCCGCTGCGAAGGCTACCAAGCCTGAGCCTGCTGGGAAAGAAATGCCAAGAGGGAAACGAGTATGTGAATCACCACCAGTTCCTACTGTGTCAGGAAGAAGCATTCTGTTGAGCCAAGAGTGAATAACACCATCACCAGGGCGAAGAGACACCCCACCACGATTCATAATAAAATCAGGCAGTGTGTGATGAGTATTAACATCAACCGGTTTTGGATACGCTGAGGTATGACAGAAAGATTGCATCACCAAATCGGCAGAGAAGCCCAAACACGCCAAATCTTTCAATTCATCCCGAGTCATAGGACCTGTGGTATCTTGAGATCCGACTGTGGTCATTTTAGGCTCGCAGTAAGTACCAGGACGAATACCTTCTACACCGCATGCCTTACCAACCATCTTTTGAGCTAATGTGTAGCCTTTATCTGAATCAGCAACAGCGCCTGGCTTGCGGAAAATATCAGATGACTCAAGACCGAGAGATTGACGAGCCTTGTCTGTTAAACCGCGTCCAATAATCAGCGGAATTCGGCCACCAGCTCGAACTTCATCGATCAAAACATCGGTTTTCAAGCCAAACTCAGCAAGAGTCTCACCTGTTGCATTATTACAGACTTTACCTTCATATGGGTATACGTCAATCACATCACCCATGTTGAGCTTGGATACATCTACTTCAATTGGCAAAGCACCTGCGTCTTCCATAGTATTGAAGAAGATAGGTGCAATTTTGCCACCTAGGACATAACCACCTGCTCGCTTGTTTGGAACATTAGGAATATCATCACCCATAAACCACAACACGGAGTTGGTCGCTGATTTACGTGACGAGCCTGTTCCAACCACATCGCCTACGTAGACAAGTTGGTGACCTTTTTTCTTCAGGTCTTCTATTTGGGCAATAGGACCTATGCTACCAGGTTGATCTGGGGTAATACCATCACGCTCGTTTTTCAACATAGCAAGAGCATGGACGGGGATATCTGGACGAGACCAAGCGTCTGGGGCTGGAGAAAGGTCATCGGTGTTGGTTTCACCCGTCACCTTAAACACAGTAAGAGTGATTTTTTTCTCAAGCTCTGGTTTAGACAAGAACCATTCGGCATCTGCCCAAGACTGCATGACTTTTTGAGCATGAGTGTTGCCCGCTTTGGCTTTTTCTTCTACATCGTAGAATGCATCAAACATCAATAAAGTATGAGACAAAGCTTCCACAGCGATTGGAGCCAAAGCATCATCTTCAAGAAGGTCGACAAGGGGCGCGATATTATATCCACCTTGCATGGTACCAAGCAGCTGCGCTGCTTTTTCACGACTGACTAATGGAGACGTCACTTCACCTTTAGTGACTGCGGTTAAAAAACCAGCTTTAACATAAGCCGCTTCATCAACACCGGGAGGAATACGATTCTCTAATAGGTCAAGAAGTACGGCTTCTTCACCTTTAGGCGGATTTTTTAGAAGTTCTACGAGACCAGCAACTTGTTCAGCGTCTAGTGGTTTCGGAACAACTCCTTCAGCAGCACGCTCTGCGACGTGTTTACGATAGGCTTCAAGCACGACTTTTTCCTCTCATTGCGGTTTCTTCGTTATTATTACTATTATTCAAAATTAACGAAGTAAACATCCTTGGAAACTTGGTTCTCGATAATCATGTTCTTAGCTTAGAACTTATATCAAAAAGACCAAACTTTGGGCGCTAGGATAGCAAATTTAACGATAAATTAAAATCTCATCATTTTGACCAACATAGCAAGTTATAACTAAAGTCCCATGATTTTCTTTACTTTGTTCTCCAATTCACTCACCCTATCTGCTTGTGATTCACATTACTTATTATGGGATAATTATTTAAAACTGGTCCCAATAATAAGGTAGAAAGAGTCATAATTTTGTTCTGTCCTTCCATATCCAACCATAATAGGCCCGACAGGCGAGTCCACACCAAAGAAAACAGACCCTGCACCATAGAGAGGGGCTTTATCAGCGCTAATGCTGGGATCTGACCAAACTCCCCCATATTCCAATGACGCTCCCAGATAGAATGGCGATGAAAACAAGCCAAAGTCATTATCAAACCAGCGATAACGATAAACTAAACTACCAAAGATTTTATTCTGCCCGATGAGACTGTTACGAGGGATACCTGATAAGTTTAAAAAGCCACCCAGTTCTTTAGGGTTGATAATTAACGCAGAATTTTTACTCTCTACCACGCCAACATCTACATTGGCAACTAGCGTATGACGGGAAAAACTGTGCGCATATATTGCCTTAGCCCCATACTCGAAAGCCGTATCTTCATTATGTCCCTCGAAGACACTGCCCGTAACACCAACACTGTCATCATGCGATACCAAATAATCTAGGTCTAAAAACCAGCCCTTACTCGGTAAACTGTAGTTATCTAGGGTATCTATTCGATAGTTAATAAAGCCTCCAACCCGTTTATAGGAGGAATTACCTAGAGAAGGGAGAGAAGCAAGCTCTCCAACACCATCTGTATATCGAACCCCAAGCTTGATCCTGCTCCACAATGCATTTTGATAACCAAGCGCCCATTCGGCTCCCCATTCATTGAATGCCACTGGAATATAGTCTCGACTTGCACTTAACGAGGTATCTGTCATTCCTCCTTTAGGAATATTGACTTTTTCACTGCTGTAAGACCCAGTAACCGTGGTGAAGAAATCTGTGTTGAACAAAAGTGGAGTGTACAACTCTCCCAAGACAAGTTTGTCCGAGCCCATCTCGATATTGAGCCTGAATTCAGCCCCCAAAGAATTTAAATCGGTGAAATTGGTTGAAACGCCAATCGAGTATTGACTATCTGTTTCAAAATCATCTTCTAGAAAAAAGCGAAAGTTAACATAATTTGGCCCCCAGGATTTTTCTCGAATATTAAGCACTAGGGTGTTTTGATTATCAATTTCTTCATAGCGATAAGTGATAAGTTCAAATCGATCTAGCGCATAAAGACTTTGGACGCTCGCTTCTATCTCAGCCGTTGCATAACGTCGGCCTGGCTTAAGTTTAAGGTACTTTCTTAACGCTTCTTCACTGTAGTGACTGTGATTATGAATAACGATTTCTTCGACCGTAATTTCATCACCATAACGAAGCTTTCGCCGCGCGTCTTCTTTATGATCGATGTAATCCTGATACTCAGATGATGATACGCTATAGCGCTTAAGCTTTGTCTCATTAGCAATGGCAGCTTTGTAACCTTGCTGAAAAGCGAACGGCATTTTGTCAAATTCCGTCGTTTCCATATCACCCACTTTGGGTTGAAGGAAAACATCTTTGCTTGTCAGTGTTTTAGCTTGACGATTTGTCGTGCTTCGAACTAAATAATTTGACAGTTGATCAGCGACAGTGAATAAAGTCGTAAACTCCTCTTCTTCTCGATAATCAGTACTGATATCAACAGCAATAACCACATCAGCACCCAAGGCTCTTGCTACATCAACAGGCATATTGTTCGTAACACCACCATCGACTAACATCTGCCCATTAAGCTCATAGGGAGGCAAAGCACCGGGCACTGACATACTCGCCATCATGGCGTCAACAAGATACCCATCACCAATCACGACAGGTTTTAATTCTATAATGTCAGTGGCAACTGAACGATAAGGTATTGCTAGATCATCAAAAGAAGTAAAAGGAGGGAGGTTACCAGAAGTCTCACGTAAGATTTTGAGCATCCCCTGACCTTGCACAATTCCACGAGCTGCATGAATCTCTCCCCAACGAAGACCTAAATCGGTCGTCAGTTGGTACCTGTCTTCATACTCTTTGTCTCGCACACGACGTTCACTGCGATCCACTCTGTCACGATAGCCATTATTCCAATCGACGGTCGTAATAAAACTCTCGATTTCATCCGCGCTCATACCTGTTGAATACAAACCACCAACATAGGCTCCCATGCTGGTTCCAGTAATGTAGTCCACCGGAATTTTAAGCTCTTCTAGCGCCTTTAACACACCAATATGCGCAGCGCCTTTTGCACCACCACCAGCAAGAACGACTGCAATTTTGGGCCGTTCAACCTCTTTCTGTTTGTCTGGCTTTTCCGCCGACATCACGTTTTGAAGCGCAGCCATATAGACAAGTAAAAAGCACAATAACTTCTTCACTACACCGTTCCCTTTTCGCAATACCTTCACTGAGTTCAACATGCTTCTACCAACTAAATAACTTTTTAATCCACTGAGTTGGCTGGCTGTCACACTGACTTTTCAGCTGATTATTAACATCCCACATAGGAAGCTTGAAGGCATTACCACAATCCAGTTCGAGACTTCCATTATCAGTATAAGCAAAACCTAAAGTACTAATACCTTTAGGCCAAGGTAAGGATAATGTTTCCGGAATGCGATGGTTTAAATACTCCGCATACACTCTAAGCGCACCGCTGGAGCCCGTCAGTTTGGTTGGCTGATTATCATCTCGACCGAGCCAGATGGTTGTTACTTCTCGACCGTCGACCCCAACAAACCAACTATCACGAGTGTCATTGCTCGTACCCGTTTTTCCCGCTAATGCAGCCCAGCCAAATTGACTATTAAGGTATCGCCCTGTTCCCTCCAAAACACCACGTTTCATAGCATAAGTGGTCAGCCAAGCGGCTTGCTGATCTATGGTCTGAGATGTTCGAGGTAAGGACTGGAATAACACCTTACCCTCTTTATCTACCACTGAACGCAATGCTGATAATGGCGAGCGTTTACCAGAATTCGTCAGGGTTTGATACATTTGAGCAACTTGAAAAGGCGTCAAAGTGAAAGAGCCGAGAAACATCGAAGGCACTGGCCTAATTTCATCAGGATCCACGCCGAGTTTTTCGAGAGTTTCAATAACTTTAGGTATACCCAATTGCATGCCTAATTCTACTGTCGGAACATTGAGTGATTTAGCTAACGCCAAATACAATGGCACATCACCTCTAAATTTTCTGTCATAGTTTCGTGGCGACCAAACGCTCCCTTTTGAGCCTTTTAAACTGATCGGCTTATCATGTAAAGTGGTTGCAAGGTTATACTTCTGGGGCTGCTCTAAGGCTGTCAAATAAACAGCAGGCTTGACCAGTGAACCGATTTGTCGGCTAGCATTCAAGGCTCGATTAAAGCCATCATAACCGGTACGTTTTCCTCCAACCATAGCGCGTATTTCACCTGTATGGCGGTCAACGGCAATCGCAGCGCCTTCCAAAGATTTCCCCGCCACTTGGCTTAATTGAGGAATCTTTCTGGCAATCGCTTGTTCTAGCTCTTGCTGGGAGACAGGATCGAGAGAAGTAAATACCCTTAGGCCTAAATCTGATTGAAATACCCCACCCACTTTGTCTTTAAGCTCGATTTTAAGCTGCTGGAAATAAGCAGGCTGACGGCTTGCAATTCGGGGGTTGTCTTGTATGTCCAATGGACGATTAACTGCCGTTTCGTACTGGCTTGCAGTCAACACATCCTGTTGCATCATCAAGCGTAGCACTAGATCACGTCGCTCTTTCGCTCTTTCCGGATAACGAATCGGATTGTAATAGGAAGGGCCTTTTACCATACCTACCAACAGAGCAAGCTGGTCTATTCGCAGCTCCTGAATAGGCTGACCAAAATACAACCGGGAGGCTAGGCCGAACCCGTGAATCGCTTCACCTCGGCTTTGGCCTAGGTAAACTTCATTGAGATAACCTTCTAAAATGCGATCTTTGCTGTATCTATAATCAATAATCAAAGCCATATAAGCTTCACGCAGCTTACGCCATAATGTTCGATCTCTAGATAGAAATATATTTTTCGCGAGCTGCTGAGTAAGAGTACTTCCACCTTGAACCGTTCTACCAGCTTTCAAGTTGGCAACCATAGCTCTAGCAATGGCAAGCGGGGAAACACCATCGTGCTGATAAAAGTCTCTATCTTCAGTTACAAGTAGCGCATCAACCATGATCTCAGGAAATTGATCTCGCCTGAGAAATAAGCGCTGCTCGTCATGATCCTTTTCTAACATCCCCAGCATTTTGGGCTCAATACGCAGATAGCCAAGATCACCTGCTTTCTCTAATGACTCAATCCGCGTTAGACTTTGAGCATCGAAATGAAGCATCACATGACGATCAGGTTCAGGGCCATTGGTGAATTCAAAAGGACGACGAAACAATTCAATCTTGGTCGAAGAGGATGAATATTCCCCGGGGTAGCGAGGATGGCGCACTTTACGATAATTGAGTACATCTAACTCATTGCGCACTTCTTGTATTGATATACGGTCACCAGGAGCAAGATTTAAAATTCGCGCATACACAACAGTGGGTAAATCAAATAACTGACCTTCGAAGCGCTGCCTTACCACGCTATCAAGATACACACCAATGAAGACAATCACGACTAAGCCAGCAAGACTTGCCTTCCAAGCTACACTCCAAACTATTTGTAGCCAGTTGCGTTGATTCTTCTTTGAGCTCTTCTTCCTAGGAGATGGCTTTTTCGTGGTTTTAGGTTGTTTACTTTTAGAGGTTGTTTTCTTGCTCATGAGTTCAGTTGTCGCTTAGTCTTCGTCGTCGCCACATGATTAGCTGGATCATCAGGCCATACATGCTTGGGGTAACGTCCTTTCATTTCTTTTTGTACTTCTTTGTATGCACTCGCCCAAAAGCTAGCCAAATCGCTTGTTATTTGTAATGGGCGCTGCGCGGGTGAAAGCAATTCCACCAGCAATTTTTTTCTTCCCTGTGCTATCTGAGGCGACGCTTGTTGACCAAACATTTCCTGCATTCGTACAGACAAAATAGGCTCGTGGCCTTGTTTATAGCGAATCTTTTTCTTCGTTCCCGTGGGTAATAAATAATAAACGGGTAGCCATTGATCTATGTTCTTGTTAAGTGGCCAAGAAAGATAGGACATTAATACGGGCTCAAGATCAATTTTTTTCATTGCTTGCAATGAGTTGACTCCAGTTAAGTATGGCTCCAACCAGTGTTCAAGGTTTTTCAATAATTGTGCATCCGACGTTTCTGGCCATGGCTGTTCTGGTAGCCAATCAGCAGCGCAGCGAATGCGTTCAAGTAATTGCGTGCTATTATCAGACCAGTCTAATACAGCCAGTCCCTTGCGTCTTACATAGTTGAGTAAAGCTTGGGTCATTTTTTCAGGAGGAGGTGTCGGCAAAGGTGCTCGCTCGACAACCAAGCGTCCAATACACTGTTGAGATTCAGCGATCAATCGTCCTTTTTCATCATCCCAATCAAGATGATCATTGTTTTTGAGAAGGTCAGGGAACCACTTTTTCACGGAGAGTAATTCTAGCTCCGCAGCCAAAAAGATACGTGAAGAACCGGATTGGGTGCGCATAAGGTCTGCGATGACTAGATAGTCTGAAGTAGATAATTTTTCCTCTTCCGCCAATTCAGCCCCATGCCCATTGGCAAGCAAAAACTTCCCTGTTTTTCCGCTGCGCAGCTGAGCGACTCGATCAGGAAAAGCGGCGGCTAATATGACGGCTACCAAAGATTCGTCAATAGAGTCGGTAGAAAAGCTCACATTAAGCTTGCGAGATAAAGCCATACCTCGTTGATGTACCATTTTTTGCTGAGAATGTTTTCTTCGCTTGAAGCTCTCAACCGAATGTATAAAGTTGACAATATTGCGCTCAGGTGATTCCAATAAGGCCGCCACTACAGGTGCTGTGGAGAGCCATGCGGGGCTATTTGAATGAGTTAACATAGCTGCAATTCTAGGTTCTACCCCAAGATCACAAGCGGCCTTGCCTCGACTTGTTAATTGATGCTTATCATCCAATAACCCCAGATTCACCAGTAACTGTTTAGATTGTAAAAAGCTTGCTTGTGGAGGAATATCCAGCCACTTTAATTCCGATGGCTCAGTAGCCCCCCATTGGGCAAGCTCTATCGCTAAACTCGACAAGTCTGAAGACAATATCTCAGCAGGAGGCACATAGGGCTGCTGATTTAACGAACTTTCAGAATATAGCCTTATACAAATACCCGGCTCCAATCGCCCTGCTCGCCCCGCTCTTTGCTCTGCTGATGATTGCGCAATACGAACTTGCTCGAGCTTAGTTACCCCATTTTTAACATCAAATCTCGCAGTGCGCTGTAAACCTGAATCGAGAACTATACGTATGCCTTCGATGGTCAAAGAAGTTTCAGCAATATTGGTCGCAAGCACCACTTTACGCTGCCCTTTAGTAGGAGTCTGAATTGCTGCCTGCTGCTGTTGAAAATCCAATTGTCCATGTAAAGGGAAAACATCGACATCACTGGGCAAACTGGTTAAGCCCTCAGCAACACGCTTAATGGCTGACATGCCGGGTAAAAATACCAGTAATGACCCTGTTTCCTTGTCGATTAAACTGTGAATTTGAGCCACCATCACCTGCTCATACCCCTGATTAGGTCTTAAAGGGTGATAACGATATTCAACTGGAAAACTTCGGCCTTGAGATTCAATATACTTAGCATTGGGCATCAACACCTTGATAGCATCAAGGTCTATAGTCGCTGACATGATGACTAACTTGAGATCCTCTCGCAGTACATCCTGAATTTCGAGAGAAAACGCAAGAGCGGTGTCTGCATGAATACTACGCTCATGGAATTCGTCAAAAATGACCAAGGAGATACCAGTCAACTCGGGGTCCATTTGGATCATGCGGGTTAAGATACCTTCAGTTACAATCTCTAGCTGAGTGTTGCTGCTAACTCTGGACTCCCCTCTCACTCGATAACCAACACGCTGACCGATGCTTTCTCCGAGCTGCTGAGCAAGATAATAGGCGATATTACGTGCAGCTAGCCGCCTTGGCTCTAACACAATGATCTTTCCATCAACCACATTTTCGGTTAATAACTTTAACGGAAGGTGGGTCGACTTACCTGCACCTGGTGCGGCTTTAAGAATAACTTGGGAATGAGTTTTGATGGCAGACAATAACTCTGGCATCACGCTCTCTATAGGAAGCTGTGACAAGGGTTAAACCTTATGATGTAATAATATAAATATTGTACATAAATCCAGTCTCAAATGAAGTTTCAACCTCAATTACAACCCGCAGTATTGATTAAACGCTACAAACGTTTCCTTGCTGACATCCGCTTACCCGATAATGAAGAGATTACCATACACTGCGCAAATACTGGTGCCATGACAGGCTGTGCAACAACTGGAGATACTATTTGGTATTCAACTTCTAACAATACCAAGCGTAAATATCCGCACAGCTGGGAGTTAACCCAAACCAATCAAGGCGACACAATTTGTGTGAATACGGCTCGAGCGAATCAACTCGCAGTAGAAGCGATAGAAACAGGCATAATCCGCGAGCTAGCTGGCTACGAACAACTCAAAACAGAAGTTAGATACGGCGATGAAAATAGTCGAATTGATATTCTTCTCACGTCAAGCAAGCACCCAAGCTGCTACATAGAAGTAAAAAGCGTGACATTACTTGATGAAGCGCATCAAGGCCAAGGATACTTTCCAGATGCGGTAACTACCCGTGGACAGAAGCACCTGAGAGAGCTCACAAAAATGGTTCAAAATGGACACAGAGCAGTACTTTTATTCACAGTTTTGCATTCTGGTATTGAAAAAGTCTCTCCTGCACACCATATAGACCCACAATATTCAAAATTATTGAAGAACGCACAAGAACAAGGCGTTGAAATACTGTGTTATGCAGCACAGCTTTCAAATACTGAGGTAAAACTAGTAAAACCTATTCGTTTCATTGGTTAAGAGAAAAAATGGTGTCATCTTCACATTGACAGCAAGTTTACTCTAGAGTGTTTGCCTCACTTTGTTCTTTTTGCTATAGATAGCCGCCTTAAAATCCAACTGCGAGCGCAGTGGATCAGGTGTAAGTAGGAGATGCTGCATGCCAGAATCAAAGAAAAAAGCGCTAGGCATCCTAGCCATTGCAGGGGTTGAGCCATATACAGAGAAAGCTGGTGAAGAATATATGTCACCAGAGCAGTTGGCTCATTTCACGAAAATTTTGGCCGCATGGCGAAACCAGCTCAGGGAAGAAGTTGATCGCACTGTGCATCACATGCAAGATGAAGCTGCGAATTTTCCAGATCCCGTAGATCGTGCCTCTCAAGAAGAAGAATTCAGCCTAGAACTTCGTAATCGAGACAGAGAGCGTCGCCTTATTAAGAAGATTGAAAAAACGCTTAATAAGATTGAAGAAGACGAATTTGGTTTCTGTGAATCTTGTGGAGTCGAAATCGGTATTCGTCGCTTAGAAGCTCGCCCAACCGCTGATTTATGTATTGACTGCAAAACATTAGCAGAAATTAAAGAAAAGCAAATGCAAGGCTAGCAGTGTAAGCAACACGAGTAATAGAGGGAGCAATTGCTCCCTTTTTGATTTGTTAAAAAAGAATATCAGATGACTTATATTGGCCGTTTTGCTCCCTCACCTTCAGGTCCACTGCACTTTGGATCTCTTGTCGCTGCACTAGGAAGCTACTTCCAGGCAAGATCTCAACGAGGTAAATGGCTGGTGCGTATTGAAGATCTAGACCCTCCAAGAGAAGTCAAAGGTGCGGCCGATCTTATTTTACGTACTTTAGAAGCTTACCATCTTGAATGGGATGATGATGTGGTTTATCAAAGTCATCGTCATGCCCTTTATCAAGCACAATTGGATAGCTGGTTAAGTTCCGGCCAAGCTTACTACTGTAGATGTACTCGCAAGCAAGTTAAAGCTATGGGCGGGTTTTATACTGGAAATTGCCGCGATAAAAAGTTAATAGACGATGGTAATTGCGCCATTAGATTGCTTATGACATACCCAGTAGAAAGCTTTGATGATAGGAAACATGGCCAATTTTCCGTTCCTCCCGAGCTTGCACGAGAGGACTTTATTGTTAAGCGCAGAGACGGCCTATTTGCCTATAATCTAGCAGTGGTGATTGATGATATTACTCAAGGCGTGACCGAAGTGGTGCGTGGCTCTGATTTAATTGAGCCGACGGGCAGACAAATAAGTTTGTATCATATTCTTAATCAACCACTCATCAATTACATACATTTACCGTTAGCTACAGATAAGTCGGGTCAAAAACTGTCCAAACAAAATCACGCACCCGCCATTGACCTAAAGCAACCTAAACCCACTTTAATCGATGCAATGCAATTTTTAGGTTTTGAATTAAATAAGGAAATTAAGCAGAGTAATGTGAGAGAGATCATTGATTGGGGTATCGCAAACTGGAGAATTGAACAACTACCAGATGCAACTGAAATAACACCGCGATTCTCAAATAGCTCACTGTAGGCTATCATTAGCCGCGAAATTAGCCCGAATAGTGTAAACGGAACCATAAGCCAGGCCAAAATAGGCACACTCGAGTACTGGTGATGAGAGCCGCCAGAAATACGAGTAATTGATGCAGATGAATAAAAACGACCAAACACCCAATAAAAACGACGTCTATCCAGAGTTATCTCTGAACGTCATCACACGCCAAGAACATAACATTTCTCGTAAACAGATTAGTGATAACGCGCTGAAGGTGTTGTATCGACTTCATGGCGCTGGTTTTGAGGCCTTTCTGGTCGGCGGCGGTGTAAGAGATTTATTACTGGATCAAAATCCTAAAGATTTTGATATTGCCACCAATGCAACGCCGGAAGAAATACGCCAGCTATTCAAAAACTGCCGCCTGATCGGTCGCCGCTTTCGTTTGGCGCATATTATGTTTGGCAGAGACATTATTGAAGTGGCGACCTTCCGTGGTCACCACCAAGAAACCACAAAAAATGTCTCGCAGCAGTCAAAAGAAGGCATGCTTTTACGCGATAACGTATATGGCACCATAGATGAAGATGCTGAGCGTCGTGATTTTACAATCAACGCTATGTATTACAACATAGGTGATTATTCCATCCATGATTACGCAGGTGGGCATGAAGACCTTGAAGATAGACTGGTTCGTCTGATTGGCGATCCGCAGACTCGCTATCGTGAAGACCCTGTCCGTATGCTGCGTGCGATTCGTTTTGCTGTGAAGTTAGATTTCGATATTGAAGAAGATACAGCGGCACCGATTGAAGACATGTCGCACCTATTGCAAGACATACCTGCCGCACGCTTATATGAAGAATCTCTCAAAATGTTGCAGTCTGGCTATGGATTAGAAACTTACCATCTGATGCGTGAGTACAATCTCTTCCAACAATTATTTCCTCTAATTGCCAGTGACTTTACGCAAGACTATTCGTCAAAGACTGAGCAAATGTTGGATTTAGTCTTAGATTCTACTGATATACGCATAGAACAAGGCAAGCGTATAAACCCTGCTTTCATGTTCGCCGCTATGCTTTGGTACCCGCTTCTTGCACGCGCTGACATGCTAATGGCCAAACGTAAGCTATCTGAATACGATGCTATTATGGAAGCGAGCAACTATATTCTCGATGAACAAGTACGTACCATCGCCATACCTCGTCGTCATACGGCAACAATTCGAGAAATTTGGCAATTACAGCTTCGCCTGCCACGAAGAAACGGTAAGCGAGCTTTTCGGTTGATGGAACTCAACAAGTTCAGGGCTGGCTTTGATTTCCTCGAAATGCGAGGAGAAATAGAGACTGGCGAAACCGAACAACTCGCCAAATGGTGGCAGACATTCCAAAATGCGGGACGCGAAATGAGACAAGCTATGGTCTCTGATTTAGAATCAGACACACCAGAGCAAGGTAAAAAGCGTCGTCGTAAGCCGTATCGTAACAAAAAAAACAAGGTTTCATCTTCATGACTACGGTCTACATCGCTGTTGGGAGCAATTTATCTGACCCAGTAGCGCAAGCAAACAATGCAATTGACGCGCTTAAAGAGTTGCCGAAATCTGAGTTGATCAGTAGCTCTTTGCTATATACGAGCACGCCTATGGGGCCACAAGATCAACCTGATTACATTAATGCCGTCGTCAAAATCCAGACACAATTAACACCAATACAATTGCTCGACTGCACACAAGCCATTGAGCTAGAGCAAGGACGTGTTCGTAAAGATGAGCGCTGGGGACCTCGCACTTTGGATTTAGACATCATTCTTTACGGCAATGAGGTGATTGATTCTGAGCGCCTAACCATTCCTCATTATGGGATGAAAGAGCGCGAGTTTGTACTCTACCCACTAGCTGAAATTGCCCCAAGTATCACTCTCCCATGTGGGACCAGACTAGATGACTTGCTATCAGTTGTCTCGAAAAACGGTCTGCGTGTTTGGCAATAATAGCCAAGCCCTGAAAGGAAAAATCATGAAAAAAGTTACCATATCTGATCTGATGAGATGGAAGCAGGAAGGTCGTAAATTTGCCACTTCCACCGCCTATGATGCGAGCTTCGCCCAGCTGTTTGAAAGTGAAGAGATGCCTGTTCTTCTTGTCGGCGATTCACTAGGCATGGTGTTACATGGCGCTCCTGATACATTACCAGTTACAATCGAAGATATCGCCTATCATACCCGTTGTGTAAGAGCAGGTAGCCCAAATTGCCTATTAATGGCTGATATGCCCTTCATGAGCTACGCAACACCTGAACAAGCTTGCGATAGTGCAGCTAAGCTAATGCGAGCCGGAGCCAATATGGTCAAAATTGAAGGGGGAGATTGGCTGGTCGATACAGTAAGAGTATTAACACAACGTGCGGTACCTGTGTGTGCTCATCTGGGGTTAACACCACAATCAGTCCATATTTTTGGTGGATTTAAAGTACAAGGGCGTGAGCAAGACAAAGCGGAACGAATCGTCCGTGATGCGATTGCGCTACAAGAAGCAGGGGCTCAAATAATTCTATTGGAATGCGTTCCTAGAGAGCTAGCAGCTCGTATCACAGATATCTGTGATGTTCCTGTTATCGGTATTGGTGCAGGTAATGCCACGGACGGGCAAATCCTAGTTATGCATGATATGTTCGGTATATCGGCAAACTACATGCCTAAGTTTTCAAAGAACTTCCTTGCTGAAACTGGAGATCTGCGTAAAGCGGTCGCCATGTACAAAGACGAAGTTGAACGTGGTACTTTCCCAAGTCAAGCCCACACCATTGCGTAAGGAGCGAACTAATGCAAACTTTTGCTGAGATTGCCACACTTCGTGAGCAAATCAAGCAGTACAAACGTGATGGCCGTAGCATTGCCTTTGTGCCAACCATGGGTAATTTGCATGAGGGCCACTTAACTCTAATGCGTAAGGCTCGCGAGCATGCTGACATTGTTGTCGCGAGTATTTTTGTGAACCCTATGCAGTTTGAGCGTAGTGACGACTTAAACAACTATCCTAGAACACTCGAAGATGATTTAAGCAAGTTAGCTAATGAAGGCATAGAAATTGTCTTTACGCCGACACCCGATGTCATTTACCCAAACGGAACAGACAAACAATCTTTTGTCGATGTGCCTGGGCTGTCAAACATCCTCGAAGGTGTTTCTCGACCGGGGCATTTTCGCGGTGTTGCAACCGTAGTAACCAAGTTGTTCAACATTGTTCAGCCTGAAGTTGCATGTTTTGGTGAAAAAGACTTCCAACAGCTCGCTGTTATTCAAAAGATGACTGAAGATTTGGCACTGGATATAAAGATCGTCAACGTGCCGACCGTTCGCGAAATGGATGGCCTTGCCATGAGCTCTCGCAATAATCTATTAACCATGGATGAGCGCCAGCGTGCTCCTGTTTTGGCTCGTACCATGCGCTGGATAAGCAGCGCGATACGCGGAGGGCGTGACGACTATGCCTCAATTATCGAAGATGCAAGCGATCAGCTTCGCGCCGCAGGGCTCCAACCTGACGAAATATTTATTCGCGATGCAAATAGTCTAGGCGTGGTAAGTACAGAGACTACTCAAGTCGTTATTTTAATGTCAGCATTTTTGGGACAAGCTCGCCTAATCGATAATCAAGTTGTCGATCTAATAACTGATACCAAAGAAGAAGCGAATGTAGAATCGTCCTCCGAAAGCGCCGAATAACTTGAATAATTCTTTACAAGGCTGGGCAACTATCCCAGCCTTTCCTTTTGCTATAAAACACTAACTTCTTAGTCCAATTCCCTTGGTAATTAGGTAGTGCGCAACAGAGTATAGTATAATCACAAATACAGCTAATACGCTGAATGACTCTACAATTCCGACATCGGAAATACCCAAAAATCCATAACGAAATGCATTGACCATATATACGATGGGATTAATTTTCGATACTCCCTGCCAAAACTCAGGCAACAAGCTGATCGAGTAAAACACACCGCCTAAATAAGTAAGTGGAGTCAACACAAAAGTTGGGATAATCGAGATATCATCAAATGTTTTTGCATATACAGCATTGATTAGGCCGCCAAGCGCAAAAACAATTGACGTCATAAATACGGTAAGAAAGATAATACCCCAATGGTCGACTTGTAAATCCACAAACAGCAGCGAAACCAAGGTAACAATAAAGCCAACCAATAATCCCCTAGTAACCCCTCCCATCACATAGCCAAATATAATCACATAATTGGGCACAGGTGCGACCAGAAGCTCTTCAATATTTTTTTGAAGCTTGGCGCTAAAAAATGACGAAGCGACATTGGAATAAGAATTGGTGATCACTGACATCATAATAAGGCCTGGAACAATATACTCCATATAACTAAAGCCATTCATTTCACCAATTCGCGAGCCGATTAAACGACCAAAAATAATGAAATACAAACTCATAGTGATAGCAGGAGGCACTAGTGTTTGAACCCAGATTCGAGTAAATCTATGTACCTCTTTACCCAAAAGGCTACAAAAAGCGGTCCAATATAGACGATACATATTACTGCTCTCCCTGCTGAACAATGTTGACAAAGAGTTCTTCCAAGCGATTGGCTTTATTGCGCATCGATAAGACCTTGATATCCTGATCGGTTAATTGACTAAAAATTCTATTTAAACCCTGCGTTTTTTCTATTTCAATTTCTAGCGACCCATTTTGTAAACGCTGACTAACCACCCCTTCTAACCTAGGCTCTGCCGTGTCTTCCTCTAAATCCAAAATAAAAGTTTCAACGTCAAGCTTACTCAATAGGTCTTTCATCGTGGTGTTTTCAATCAGTTCGCCTTTATTGATAATGCCAATGTTTCGACATAGCATTTCCGCCTCTTCGAGGTAGTGCGTGGTGAGAATAATAGTGATACCTTGTTGATTAATTTTCTTAAGGAATTCCCACATAGAGCGACGAAGTTCGATATCTACACCAGCAGTAGGTTCATCTAAAATCAATAACTTAGGCTCATGAATTAAAGCTCTTGCAATCATCAATCGCCTTTTCATACCTCCCGATAGGTGACGAGCACGTTCATTTCGCTTGTCCCATAATTCAAGCTGAGTTAGGTATTTTTGTGCTCTTTCTTTAGCAAGCGCACGAGGAACACCATAATACCCTGCTTGCTGCAGGAGAATCTGTTCTACGGTTTCATACGGATTGAAATTAAACTCTTGAGGGACCAAGCCCAAATGCTGTTTGGCCAATTCAAGGCTTTGGTCAATGTCATAGCCAAATACTTTTACCTTGCCAGATGTTTTATTTACTAGAGATGAAATCACACCAATAGTGGTTGATTTTCCGGCACCATTAGGTCCAAGAAGAGCATAAAAGTCTCCCTCAGTCACATTGAGACTGATACCTTTCAGCGCCTCTAACCCACCCGAATATGTTTTACGAAGCTGTTCTATTTCTAATGCGTACATAGTATTCACTGCTAATAAAAGGTCGTATGTCTTGTGGTAGAAGTATTGGAAAAGTAAACCGACAAAAAGAGTGACCAAAAACTTCCTAATCACCACAGCTGCCACTGAGTTTATCGCCGAACATCTGTATAAACAACCATTATTTCGAATAAATTAGAAATGTGGAATATATTTGAAAAGTAACCCTAAAAGACAGAAAAAAGCCCTTAAACCCTTTATCTAAAAGGGTTAAAGAGACATCAGATGAGTGGATGATGAGTACAATTTAGCAGGAATGGCGACCGAACATTGTGTATAGTGGAGCAAGGTTCGTTAAGGAAAAATTGTAAAATGCCGGAAATAAAACAGCTTTTTGAAAACAACTCAAAGTGGTCTGAATCCATTAAGGCTGAACGACCAGAGTACTTTGCAAAACTAAAAGAGGGACAGAGTCCCGACTTTCTCTGGATTGGCTGTGCTGATAGCCGAGTTCCAGCCGAGCGCCTTACTGGCTTATATTCAGGCGAGCTCTTCGTACACAGGAATGTAGCTAACCAAGTTATTCACACTGATCTTAACTGTTTATCCGTAGTGCAATATGCAGTTGAAGTGCTTAAGGTCAAGCATATTATTGTATGTGGTCACTATGGTTGTGGTGGCGTCAACGCTGCAATCGACAATCCTCAGTTAGGACTTATCAATAACTGGCTACTTCATATTCGCGATAACTACCATAAATACAAACACCATATCGAATCTCTACCACGTGATCAGTGGGGGGACAAACTGTGTGAAATTAATGTTGCTGAACAAGTCTATAACTTAGGGAACTCGACCATATTGCAAGGAGCTTGGGAACGCGGTCAAGAGATCGAAATCCATGGCGTTGTGTATGGTATAGGTAATGGTAAATTACAAGACCTAGGCGTTCGTTGTTCTAGTCGCGAATCTCTCGAGTCTGGACATCAAGAAGCATTGAATAAGATTTTAGCTTCACCTGTGCTGGGTTAAGCTTGCTTTTGTCGATATTTAGCCCTGCCTATTGAAGTCAGGGCTGTTAACTGACTTAAAATCAGTCTATTTATTCTTGGGGAACCACTTTCCCTATATATGGCAAATGACGGTAATTTTGTGCATAGTCAATACCAACCCCTACGACAAACTCATCAGGAATAGCAAAACCCACCCAATCCACAGGAACTTCAACTTCACGACGTGAAGGCTTGTCTAAAAGAGTACAAATAGAAATAGACTTAGGTTCACGCAAGGACAATATCTCACGTATTTTATTGAGCGTGTTTCCTGTATCGATAATGTCTTCGATAATTAGTACATCTTTGCCTTTGATATCATCATCAAGATCTTTAAGGATTCTTACATCGCGAGAGCTTTCCATACTATTGCCATAGCTAGAAGCCGTCATAAAATCGACTTGATGCGTTAATTCGATTTTTCTCGCCAAATCGGCCATAAACACAAATGAGCCTCGTAGCAAACCAATAAGTACTAGATTTTCACTCCCTTGATAATGCGCCGTGATCTCTCTTCCTAATTCATTGACCCGATGTTGAACCTCTTGTTCAGAAATCATTACTTCTACTGTATGCTTCATATCAATCTCATTTTTCATTTAAAGGAAATTCATTAGGCAGGAATTCGGCACTAACCCAAGATTCAGGCAGATATTTTATCATCACTATGTCACAGGTAAAACGTTTGCTTGATTAAAGGCTGCAATAAATATATGCAACTACATGATCTCAAGCACGGTATTAATAAAAATGATTATTAAATAAACTGAAATCGTTGACCTAATTGATATGCACCATTACACTCATACCTGCGAAAGCAATAATAATATTCTAATTAGGGCATAAGCCCATATATACAACTCAATTGGCAAGGAAATATAACTATGGATTCTATAGCTAAAAGACCGCGTACGCGTCTTTCTCCACAAAAACGCAAGCAACAACTAATGGAAATTTCACTAGAGGTGTTCGCTCGTCGTGGTATCGGCCGTGGTGGTCACGCAGACATAGCAGAAATTGCTCAAGTTTCTGTCGCAACCGTATTTAACTACTTCCCGACCCGTGAAGACTTGGTCGATGATGTGTTAAATTATGTTGTACGTCAGTTCTCTAACTTCCTATCAGACAACATCGATTTGGACATTCATGCGAAAGAAAACCTTCGTAACCTAACTTCTGCTATGGTCGATCTCGTGGTTAATGACTGCCACTGGCTAAAAGTATGGTTCGAGTGGAGCGCTTCAACGCGTGATGAAGTTTGGCCACTGTTCGTGTCAACAAACCGTACTAACCAACTGTTAGTTCAAAATATGTTTGTTAAAGCAATCGAAAGAGGCGAAGTCTGCGATACTCATGATCCTGCGGATCTAGCAACGCTATTCCATGGCATTTGTTACTCACTGTTTGTACAGGCAAATCGTACACAGGATGATGACTCAGTAAACCGCTTAACACAAAGCTACCTAGATATGCTTTGTATCTATAAATAAGCGTTAACTGAAGTCCAAGCCGAGTCCTGTTAGAGACTCGGCTTTTTTGTATCTGTGATCCATACGATACAAAAAAGCCGCTGATACTTCAGCGGCTGTATTGTTGAGGCTAGAAGAAAATTATTTCTTCTTTTTCACTGCTTTTTTATTTGGCAGATCAGTGATTGAACCTTCAAATACTTCAGCTGCTAGACCAACAGACTCATGTAGCGTAGGGTGAGCGTGAATGGTAAGAGCAATATCTTCAGCATCACAGCCCATTTCAATCGCTAGGCCTATCTCACCAAGAAGCTCTCCACCGTTGGTACCCACAATTGCGCCACCAATCACACGGTGAGTTTCTTTATCAAAGATAAGCTTAGTCATACCATCTGAGCAATCAGAAGCAATTGCACGACCAGAAGCCGCCCATGGGAAAGTAGCAACTTCGTACTTGATACCTTCTTCCTTAGCTTCTTTCTCTGTCTTACCAACCCAAGCAACTTCAGGCTCAGTGTAAGCAATTGAAGGAATGACTTTAGGGTCAAAGTAATGTTTCTTACCAGCAATAACTTCTGCCGCTACATGGCCCTCATGCACACCTTTGTGAGCCAGCATTGGTTGGCCAACAATATCGCCAATAGCAAAAATATGAGGCACATTAGTACGAAGCTGCTTATCGACATTAATAAAACCACGCTCATCAACTTCAACGCCTGCTTTCTCAGCATCAAGTGACAAACCGTTTGGTACACGACCGATTGCAACTAGAACAGCATCGTAGCGCTCAGCATCCGCTGGAGCTTTCTTGCCTTCCATCGACACATAGATGCCATCGTCTTTCGCTTCAACTGCTGTCACTTTAGTTTCAAGCATTAAGTTGAATTTATCTTTAACACGCTTGGTGTAGACTTTTACGATGTCTTTATCTGCTGCAGGAATAACCTGATCAAACATCTCGACAACATCAACCTTAGAGCCAAGAGATTGATAAACAGTTCCCATCTCTAGACCTATGATACCACCGCCCATGATAAGCAGTTTCTCTGGTACCTCTTTTAATTCTAATGCGTCAGTAGAGTCCCAAATACGTGGATCTTCATGTGGAATAAACGGCAATTTGATTGGACGAGAGCCCGCTGCAATAATTGCATTGTCAAAATTAACAACCGTGGATTCACCCTCACCTTCAACCTGAATTGAGTTCGGGCCAGTAAACTTACCGTAGCCGCTAACAACCGTTACATTACGCATCTTAGCCATACCACTAAGACCACCAGTTAACTGGTTAACGACTTTTTCTTTCCAAATACGGATTTTATTGATGTCAGTTTGTGGCTCACCAAATACAACGCCGTGATCTGCCATCGCTTTTGCTTCTTCAATCACTTTAGAAACGTGAAGAAGTGCTTTCGATGGGATACAACCCACGTTTAAACATACACCGCCAAGAGTGCTGTAACGCTCGATAAGTACGGTTTCTAGACCTAAATCTGCACAACGGAATGCAGCGGAGTAACCAGCAGGACCAGAACCAAGTACAACAACTTGGGCTTTAATTTCTTTGCTCATTTTGACCTCTTGTAGTCATTATCCCTAACAGGCGAGTGGGTATTGATTCTTATGTTTAAGAGTGGTTAGTTTTAAACAGTTATTTTCAGACCGCCAACAGTTTACAGAGATGTTAATGGTGTGAAAAGCAATTCCATTTAGCCTGTGAGCTAGCCGACAATTCAGCGAGGAAAACCTCTTGCCTCACTTAACTGCCAGATGTTTTAAGTAACAGAGGCGGCTTAAACAGCCGCCTCTAGGTAACAAATTTTGGTTAAAGAACCAAACGACGAATGTCTGACAGACAAGCGTTCAAGTAAGTGATGAAGCGAGCGCCCTCTGCACCGTCAATGACGCGGTGATCGTACGATAGTGACAAAGGTAACTGCAGGCGCGGCTCGAAGTCTTTGCCGTTCCATACAGGCTTCATCTCAGACTTAGACACACCTAAGATGCCCACTTCTGGCGCGTTTACGATTGGGGTAAACGCAGTACCACCGATACCACCAAGGCTAGAGATGGTGAAACACCCGCCTTGCATGTCACCTGCTGTCAACTTACCTGCACGTGCTTTCTTAGATACCACCATTAGCTCTTCAGACAGCTCGTAAATGCCCTTCTTGTTCACGTCTTTAAACACAGGAACAACCAGACCATTTGGCGTATCGACTGCAATGCCTATGTTGACATACTTCTTCAGAATGATGCTCTCGCCATCCTCAGATATTGAAGAGTTAAACGCTGGGAAAGCTTCTAGCGCTTTCGCTGCAGCTTTCATGATGAAGACTAGAGGAGTGATCTTCATTCCCGAGTCTTTCTTCGCTTCGATCGCATTTTGTTCTTTACGGAAGGCTTCTAGCTCGGTGATATCAGCATTGTCCCACTGTGTAACATGAGGAATCATTACCCAGTTACGATGCAGGTTTGCACCTGAGATCTTCTTAATCTTAGAAAGCTTCTGAACTTCAGTTTCACCAAACTTGCTAAAGTCGACTTTTGGCCATGGTAGTAGGCCAAGTGCAGAGCCATCACCTTGGCCTGATGCAGCGCCTGCACCGGACTCAAGGCGCTTGAGCGCCTCTTTCACATAAGACTGCACATCTTCTTTAAGGATGCGACTCTTACGACCGGTGCCCTTAACCTTAGCTAGGTTAACGCCAAACTCACGAGCAAGACGACGAACGACAGGAGATGCATGCGCATACTCATTATTTTCTTGGAAGTCACCAGTTGCGGCTGGAGCTGCAGCCGGAGTTTCTACTTTTGGAGCAGGCGCTGTCGCTTGAGCTGGAGCTGGAGCTGAAGTAGTAGCGGCTACAGGGGCTGCACCAGCAACCTCAAACACCATGATCAGAGAACCAGTCGATACTTTATCACCGGTTGAGATTTTGATTTCTTTGATAGTCCCTGCAAATGGGGCAGGCACTTCCATAGAAGCTTTATCGCCTTCAACAGTGATTAGAGATTGCTCTTCTTCCACTGTATCACCAACAGCAACCATGATTTCAGTTACTTCAACTTCATCGCCACCAATATCTGGAACATTCACTTCTTTTACTGCAGAAGCTGTCGGTGCTGCAGCAACTGGCGCATCTGCCACGACTGGCGCTGCTACAGCACCAGAACCTGCGACCTCAAACACCATGATAAGAGAACCCGTTGTAACCTTATCACCGGTTGCAACCTTGATCTCTTTTAGAGTACCAGCACATGGTGCAGGTACTTCCATCGAAGCTTTGTCACCTTCAACAGTCAGAAGAGATTGCTCTTCTTCAATGCTATCACCAACGGCAACCATGATTTCAGTTACTTCAACTTCATCACCGCCAATATCGGGTACATGAACTTCTTTCAGTTCAGATGATGCTGGAGCAGCCGCAGGCGCTTCGGCAACAGCTGCAGGGGCAACGTCTGCTGCACCGTCTTCAGAATCAAATACCATGATCAGTGAGCCAGTCGATACCTTGTCACCCTCAACGACTTTAATTTCTTTAACAATACCCGCTGCCGATGCTGGAACTTCCATAGAAGCTTTGTCACCTTCAACAGTAATTAGAGACTGTTCTTCTTCAACCTTGTCGCCAACGCTTACAAGAATTTCAGTAACTTCAACCTCATCCGCACCGATATCTGGTACATTAATTTCGATTGCCATTTCTTATCTACCTTTCTAATTAAGCGTACAACGGGTTAGTTTTCTCAGTATCGATATCGAACTTTTTGATCGCTTCAGTGATCGCTGACTTATCAACTTTACCCTGCTTTTCAAGTTCTGTTAGCGCTGCAACCACAACGTAGCCTGCATTCACTTCAAAGTGACGACGAAGGTTTTCACGGCTATCCGAACGACCGAAACCATCAGTACCAAGAACTTTAAATGATTCAGAAGGCATAAATGCTCGAACTTGCTCTGCGTAGTTCTTCATGTAGTCAGTTGCAGCAATTGCAGGCTCTTTACCCATTAGCTTGGTAATGTAAGGTACTTGAGCTTTTGCTTCAGGATGTAGCATGTTAAAGCGCTCTGCTGCTTGACCATCACGAGTTACTTCATTGAAAGATGTTACCGAGTAAACATCAGACGCAATACCGTAATCATCGCTCAAGATTTGCGCCGCTTTGCGCACTTCATTCATTATGGTACCAGAGCTCATTAATTGAACTTTACCTTTACCACGCTTACCTGAATAGCTTTCAAGTTTGTAGATACCCTTACGGATACCTTCTTCCGCACCTTCTGGCATTGCTGGCATTGCGTAGTTTTCATTCATCAGTGTCAGGTAATAGAACACGTTTTCTTGCTCTGGACCGTACATGCGACGAATACCGTCTTGCATGATGACTGCAACTTCGTAAGCGAAAGTTGGGTCGTAAGAAATACAGTTAGGTACCGTATTTGCCATAATGTGTGAGTGACCATCTTCGTGCTGTAAGCCTTCACCATTAAGTGTTGTACGACCGGCAGTCGCACCAAGCAAGAAACCACGTGATTGTTGGTCACCAGCCATCCATGCCATATCACCTACTCGTTGGAAACCAAACATTGAGTAGTAAATATAGAATGGGATCATTGGCAGATCGTTAGTACTGTATGAGGTCGCTGCAGCAACCCAAGAAGCCATAGAGCCTAGCTCATTGATACCTTCTTGCAGTACTTGGCCCGAGGTTGCTTCTTTATAGTAAGAAACAACACCACGGTCTTCAGGCGTATATTCCTGACCGTGTGGGTTATAAATACCGATTTGACGGAATAGACCTTCCATACCAAAGGTACGAGCTTCATCACAGATGATTGGAACAATGTTTTTACCAATGCCCTTATTCTTCAACAGAATATTTAAGGTACGAACGTAGGCCATTGTAGTAGAGATTTCACGCTTTTGTTCACTCAACAGAGGACCAAACTCTTCGAGTTCAGGTAGCGCGAGTTCTTGAGTAAATTTAGGCAGACGCTGAGGTGTATAACCTTTAAGTTCTTTACGGCGAGCATGCAGATATTCGTACTCTTTTGAGCCTTCATCTAGCTTCAGATATGGCAAATCTTTAACAGCTTCGTCAGTCAATAGATCTTGTAGGCCTAAACGGTCACGCATATGCAGAACATGAGTCATGTCCATTTTCTTAACTTGGTGAGCAATGTTCTTACCTTCAGCTGCATCACCCATACCATAGCCTTTAACTGTTTTAGCTAAAATAACAGTTGGACGACCTTTGGTCTGCTCAGCATTTTTGTATGCCGCGTAAAGCTTAGATGATTCATGACCACCTCGCTTAAGCGCAAAGATTTCATCATCTGTCATGTCAGCAACAAGTGCCGCTGTCTCTGGGTACTTGCCGAAGAAGTGCTCACGAACGTACGCACCATCTTTAGCTTTGAACGTTTGGTAATCACCATCAATTGTTTCGTTCATTAGTTGAAGTAATTTGCCTGTGGTATCTTTAGCCAGTAGAGAATCCCAGTTGTTACCCCAAATAACTTTGACCACGTTCCAGCCAGCACCTTTGAATAGGCCTTCAAGCTCTTGAATGATCTTACCGTTACCCATTACAGGGCCATCTAAACGCTGTAAGTTACAGTTGATAAGGAAGCAAAGGTTGTCCAACTTTTCACGAGCTGCGAAAGAGATAGCACCACGTGACTCTGGCTCATCCATCTCACCATCACCTAGGAAGGCATAAACGCGCTGCTCAGAAGTATCTTTAAGACCACGACCATCTAAGTATTTAAGGAAACGAGCTTGATAGATAGCAGAGATAGGGCCAAGTCCCATAGAAACCGTTGGGAACTGCCAGAACTCAGGCATAAGTTTAGGGTGTGGGTAAGAAGGAATACCTTTCCCATCCACTTCCTGACGGAAGTTATCAAGTTGCTCTTCAGTTAAGCGGCCTTCAACAAAAGCACGCGCATAGATCCCCGGAGAGATATGACCTTGGTAATAAACTAGGTCACCACCATCTTTTTCGTTAGGTGCACGGAAGAAGTGGTTGAAACATGTTTCGTAGAACGCAGCAGAAGACTGGAAAGACGCCATATGACCACCTAGGTCAAGGTCTTTCTTCGATGCACGTAAAACGATCATGATTGCATTCCAGCGAATGATGGAACGAATACGGCGCTCAATGGTTGTGTCACCTGGGTAAGCGGGTTCTTGATCTGCTGGAATCGTATTGATGTAATTCGTTGTGACTCCAGTTGGCATGTCAACACCGTCTAGACGTGCTTTGTCTAGAACTTGCTCTAGTAGGAACTGAGCACGCTCTACACCTTCTTCACGTACCACTGACTCAAGGGCCTGTAACCATTCTTGAGTTTCGAGTGCATCTACGTCATGCTTCATATCAGACATGGCGATCTATCCTTCTGTTGGTTGGATCTACTTATTATAAGTAACGATGTTATGAATCGTTACCCTGCTGAATTCGACGTAAAGAACGCTCTCGACGAGACTCTTCACGACTCAAATCCAACAATGTTTCTTCAATATAAGCTAAATGTGAATGTGACATTTCACGTGCTTTCTCAGGCTGACCTGAAACAATCGCATCTACAATATTAGCTCGATGTTTACTTACTTTTTCAACCACATCATCGCGGCGATGTAAGAGTTTGAGGTTTTGCAGGACATTTTGCTCTAATAGCGGCGCCAAACTGCGTACAATGTGCAATAAAACCACATTGTGAGCTGCTTCAGTTAAAGCGATGAGAAACTGCATAACCGCCGTTGCTTCCGCCTCAACATTCTTCTTGGTTTGTTCTTCGCTAATATGTTTCAAGCAAGCTTGAATACGCGTAAAGTCCTGTTCGGTTCCACGAACTGCTGCAAAGTAAGCGGAGATACCTTCCATCGCATGACGCGTTTCAAGCAAATCCAACTGTGTTTCCGAGTGGCTAGACAGTAAATTTAGCAGAGGATCGGAGAAACTCGTCCAAATTTTCTCGCTAACAAAAGTCCCACCACCTTGACGACGTGTGAGAAGACGTTTGGCTTCTAGACGCTGAATGGCTTCTCGGATTGAGGGGCGAGAAACATCAAACTGCTTTGCTAGTTCTCTCTCCGGAGGCAACTGCTGCCCTGGAGATAAGGTTCCTTCCACAATCAGCCTCTCTAACTCTTGTTCAATAACATCGGAAAGTTTCGGCTGACGAATCCTTTGATAAGCCATATTTTTGTTCTTCTACTCTTTGCAGTCAATTGGTATTACCAATTTCATATTGGCGACGAAATTAACATAATTAAAACGCAAGTTCCAGTCATAAATTGACCCATATCATTGAACCGAATAACCATCAACACTTTGATAACAATAGCTGATTAAAACAGTAACTCAATTGGTCAGACCAATTACAACAAATATACATGCGTATCTTGAATGACGCTGCAACTCGATTTTAGAACAAGATACCAAAGCTAAGTTTCAATAAATCAGCAGGGTTTATTTATCAAAATTGACAACTCATTGTGAAGAAATGGAAAAGTAAGTTACTGAACTGACTTGACTAAAACCAGTTCAGTTATGATAGGAAGGTCTAATTCAGAAAGCCATGATGGAGGTATAGATGTAACCTTTACTTTGCTTCAAGGTGGTCAATCATTAATTGCAAGGACTGGTTACCCCGAAATTCATTGATATCAAGTTTAAATGCTAAACGAACCGTTTTAACGGATGCATCTGGCCAGCGGCGCAGGTCAACATTAAAAGCAATCCCATCCAACATAATATTGGTTGGATGACCTTTATGCAGCGGCTCCAACATAAGCTTTAGATGCTTTTCTCCCACCAACTTTTGATGGAGCAGTTTAAACTCTCCATCAAACACTGGCTCTGGGAAAGCTTGTCCCCAAGGTCCAGCAGAGCGAAGTAATTCAGCGGTATGCATTGAAAACTCTTCTGGTTTAAGTTCTCCATCAGAGAGAATAACGCCCTTTAACGCTGCTTCATCAAGCTCTGTTTTTACTCCTGCATCAAACAATAGCGAAAAACGCTCAAAATCCTGTTCTAAAATGGTTAATCCAGCTGCCATCGCATGACCGCCAAATTTAATGATCAAACCGGGATTCTGTGTATCTATACGATCGAGTGCATCACGCATATGCAAACCAGGAATGGAACGACATGAACCTTTCAACGTACCTTCACCGCCATCAGCAAAAGCGATCACTGGGCGATGAAACTTTTCTTTGATTCGAGATGCCAAAATACCAATCACACCTTGATGCCAGTCGCGTTGAAATAACACTAATCCATAAGGCATAGCATCATCACTAAACTGTAAACGCTCGCAAAATGCCATCGCCTCCTGCTTCATCCCTTCTTCAATTTCTTTGCGAGTTTGATTGAGGCCATCTAATTCGCTCGCCATTCGGCGCGCTGCATGTATGTTATCGGTGAGCAAAAGTTCAACACCAAATGACATGTCATCCAAACGTCCTGCGGCATTAATTCTCGGACCGAGTGCAAAACCAAAGTCGGCCGCCACCAACCTTCTTGCATCACGCTTTGCTACTTCTATTAACGCTTGAATTCCTGGTCTAGCCTTACCCGCCCGTATACGTTGCAATCCCTGATGAACTAAAATTCGATTGTTCTCATCCAGAGGGACAACATCAGCCACGGTACCAAGCGCAACCAGATCAAGTAGCTCCATTAATTTTGGTTCTGGCATGCCTTGTTGGGAAAACCAGCCTAGTTTGCGCATGTGGACACACAAAGCCATCATCAGATAAAACGCAACCCCTACTCCAGCCAAAGCTTTTGATGGAAAAGCGCAAGATTCAAGATTCGGGTTAACCATGGCATCAGCGATAGGAAGTTCGTTTCCAGGCAGGTGATGATCGGTCACCAGCACAGTCAAGCCTTGTGACTTGGCATAGCGCACGCCTTCAATAGAGGACACACCATTATCAACCGTCATGATAATTTCAGCGCCGATTTCAATCGCCTGGTCGACCACCTCAGGACTGAGACCATAGCCATCTTCAAAACGATTGGGCACTAAATAATCTACATTGGTTGAGCCAAGCATTCGAAGCGCAAGCACAGACAAAGCCGAACTGGTTGCCCCATCCGCATCAAAGTCGCCGACCACAATAATACGTTTGTTGTCTATGATTGCTTGATACAAGATAGCTACCGCTGCCTCAATACCATCTAACTTTTGATAGGAGTGCAGAGCGCGAGCAGCAGTGTCTAGTTGCTGTGGACAAGTGATACCACGCGAAATATAGATACGTTTGAGAAGAGGCGCAATATCAGCCTCAAGCATAGTAAGATCCATTTCTGGACGACGTTGGATTTCTATCATAAATGTTTCGTTGAGCAGATATCTTATGGCGAGGCAAAGAGAAGTCGGAAAATAACCACCTCAATCAATCCATCTATCATTGAGGTGATTCTCTACTTTTCAGTATGACAACAGTAGATTATGACTTTTCAGTCTGTTGCAAACGTTTTAGCATTTGATCAGGCGGAAGGTAACCACCAACCATTTCTCCACCAGGTAAGAAGATCGCTGGTGTTCCACTAATGCCTAATTCTCGACCCAAAGCATAATGCTTCTTGATGATCTCTTGGTTTTTAGCAAAGTCTTTACTCTTTTCGGGGAATTCACGCTTCACTTTTCCGTCATGCATTGCCTCTTGAGGATTCTTCGCTCCCCAAATACTTGCCATTTGGTCGGCAACTGAACCTGTTCCACCTTGGCGTGGATAGGCCATATAGCGAATCGTGATACCTAAGTTGTTATAATCTTTCATCTGATTGTGCAGACGAACACAGTAACCACAGGTAATGTCCGTAAATACAGTGACAACGTATTTTTCATCCTTAGCTTTGAACTCAATCATGCTATCTTGGAATTTGTTGATCTTGGCTGCATTAATAGGAGCCTGACGCTTTGCAAGTACATCTTCATATTGGCCATCTTTGTCTAACTTGTACAAAGTGCCGGCTAAAAAATACTCGCCATCTGGCGAAGCAAACAGAACTCCACCGCTGGTTTGTACCTCAACCAAACCTTTGATATCGGCGGGTACTACCTTGTTGATTTCTAGCCCTAATTTAGAGAATCGCTTTTCAAGCTGGGCTTTATCTACTTTAGTCTCTGCCGCAGTCACTGCCTGAGCAGCGACTAACAATGGAAGGGTAAGCAGAGTCATTCGGCGTAATACGCTCATTGAATTCACCTTATAATTTACTGCAAAAGGGTGTTCCCTCATGCTCTTGGATGATGCTCACTGTGTAACTGTTTTAGTCGCTCGGTCGCCACGTGAGTATAAATTTGTGTTGTCGAAAGATCGCTATGTCCTAATAACATTTGTACAACCCTAAGATCTGCGCCGTAATTAAGCAAATGAGTCGCAAATGCATGACGCAGTACATGTGGTGACAACAACTCGGTATCAATTCCGGCCATAATGGCATAATGCTTGATCCGATGCCAAAATGTTTGACGTGTCATTTGACGCGCTCTTTTACTTGGAAACACCACATCAGACGTTGTTTCTCCTAGCAACTCAGACCGCCCATGTTGCATAAAAGTTTCAATCCATTCAACCGCATTTTCTCCCATCGGGACCAAACGCTCTTTTCCACCTTTACCCGTGACACGCACAACACCCTGTCTCAGACTAATATTTTCCATGGTAAGGCTCACCAGCTCTGTCACTCGAAGGCCAGTTGCATACAACAACTCAAGCATGGCTTTGTCTCTTAATTCCATCGCATTATTAGGATCAGGAGCATTCAATAACGCTTCAACTTGTTCTTCACTCAAATCTTTGGGTAAACGTTTGGGTAGTTTGGGACTGACCAGAAGTGCACTAGGATCATCACTGCGCACTTTTTCACGATGAAGATACTGAAATAAACGCCGAATCGCGGACAACATTCTTGCGCGAGACGTCTGTTTATACCCCTGCTCCATTAACCAACCCTGGTACTCTTGGAGCCCTGAAAAGCTAATAAAATCAATCCGGTAGTTATTATCTAACATCCATTTCACTAGCTTAGACAAATCGTTACGATAAGAGGCCAAGGTATTTTCAGACAGTCCCCTTTCCATCCACATCGCATCAAGAAACTGCTCAATTATACCCTGTTCAAAAGAAATATTGTCTGACACATTAATCCTTATTGATGAGATATGTGCTCAATGTAAGTGGCGTGAGGTAATAAAGCCATAAAAATTACTTTTTATTCGGCATATTCGCTGCAAAGCTCGCCATTTTATGGTTAGAATTCGCTATTAGTCGTAATAAGTGAAAAAGAAAGTAATGAAGATTGGTCTGTTTTACGGTTCAACTACCTGCTATACAGAAATGGCCGCAGAAAAAATGCGAGCTATTTTAGGTGAGGACTTAGTCGATATTTTCAATGTCAAACAAACTCCTCTTACTGAAATGGCAAACTATGATTTGCTCATTCTTGGTATATCTACATGGGATTTTGGAGAAATTCAAGAAGATTGGGATGAAGTTTGGAATGATATTGCTAGCTTATCGCTTAGTGGCAAAACCGTTGCCTTATTCGGCTTAGGTGATCAAGAAGGATACGGTGAGTGGTATCTAGATGCGATGGGTATGCTTCACGAACAATTGGAAAAAGTAGGCGCTAATTTTATTGGTTACTGGCCAAATGATGAAAGTTACCAATTCGACGCATCTAAGGCACTTACCGCAGATCAAAAGCAATTTGTTGGCCTAGCCTTGGATGAAGATTCACAATATGAACTCAGTGATGAACGCATTGCCACATGGATTGAGCAAGTTTTGGTAGAGTATCAACAAACTCTCTGACGGCATAATAAAACTTGTACAAAGACGTCAACCTCTCTTGCAATGAAGGGTTATCTCATGTCTCACTCATCCCTTGGACAAGAGCTAGCTCTTCAATTCATTACGATAACGTTGCCAATCAAAAACCAAACCCGGATCCGTTTTACGCATTGGCGCGATATATTGATGCCCTGTAATTCTCGGCAAAATAATTTTGGGGAAGCGAGCTAGTATGCTGTTAGTTAAAATGCTCAATGCCTGATATTGTTGATCGGTATAAGAAACAAAATCGCTGCCTTCAAGCTCAATACCAATCGAATAATCATTGCACTTGTCTCGTCCAGCAAAACTTGAAATACCAGCATGCCAAGCCCTAGCGGTAAATGGAACAAATTGGACAACTTCACCGTCTCGCCTAATCAAACAATGAGCCGAAACCCTACTTTGGTATATGGCAGCAAAAAAAGGATGCGCTGTGGGCTGCAGTTGACCTGTGAACAGCTGTTCTATATATGGCCCACCAAACTGACCCGGTGGCAAACTAATATTGTGGATCACCAACAAGGAGATATCTTCAATATCCGGCCTAGAATCAGAAAACGGAGAGGGAACATGCCTCGCTCCTTTATACCAACCATTGCCATCTATCATCTCTATCACCTAGTTTATTTTTAAGTTGTTGATTTTATATTGTCGAACACTAAATACCAGAATAATGGCTGAATTTCCCTGCTAGTCATCGTATTATGCATCCACTCATGTAAAACTGCCTATTAAATTTGTGATGAAAAACACCCACAACAGCAACGAACGCCTCGAGTATTTGAAACAACAGCTACCAAAAGAAATTTCTCGCTCAGTGACTGAAGCAATCAAAGAAGATTTAGGTGGCACACTTAACCCAGCCGCAGATATTACCGCTAGTTTAATTCCGGTAGATGCGCATAATGAAGCAAGTATCATTACTCGGGAACATGGAGTATTTTGCGGTAGTGAATGGGCCAATGAAGTGTTCAAACAGTTGGGCGGCGACGTAAGCATTGAATGGCATGTTAAAGATGGCGATAGAGTCGAGCCAAACCAAGTCCTTTGCGACCTCTCTGGCCCATCACGAGCTCTTCTTACTGGTGAACGAAATGCCATGAACTTTATACAAACGCTGTCAGGCTGCGCAACCACAACCGCTCTGTACGCCAAGCAATTAGAAGGCACCAACTGCCGTCTTCTCGATACTAGAAAAACCATTCCAGGTTTGCGAAGCGCTCTGAAATATGCGGTTGCATGTGGAGGGGGTTTTAACCACCGTATTGGTGTATTCGATGCCTATCTGATCAAAGAAAACCATATTATTGCCAATGGTGGCATTACTCAGACCATACTCACTGCAAAACAGCTTCACCCAGGTAAACCTATTGAAGTTGAAACAGAAAACCTACAAGAGCTCACCGAAGCAATTGAAGCTGGTGCTGATATTATTATGTTGGACAACTTTACTACAGACATGATGCGTGAAGCGGTCAAAATTAACGCAGGTCGCGCAGCACTGGAAAACTCAGGTAACGTGACACTTGAGACATTGCGAGAGTATGCGGAAACAGGCGTAGATTATATTTCAGTGGGCGCCCTCACCAAGCATATCAAAGCACTTGACCTATCAATGCGCTTTAAATAACAATCAGCAAGAGAGATGACCAATCTCTCTTGCTCCTTACCTTGATAGAAAGCCTCAACTAACACCATTTCCTTGCCTTGTGTAACATGCGTGTAACTAACAAACTAATTCCGCCAATAAACTTCAATTATCTACTTTATTATCAAGGATAAAATAGGCTTACTTTCATATAGTGAATGTCATTTCCTCTTCAAGTAAATGATTAATGATGGCACCAGAAAGGAAGCAATCACTAGGTTTTACTCTCATAGAATTGATGATAGTTGTCGCTATCATAGGAATTTTGTCATCATTCGCTATTCCAAGTTACCAAAACTACACCAAGCGTGCTCACGCTAGTGAAGTTTTATCAACCATGTCAGCGATGAAAATGGCAGTCGGTATTTGCATCTCAACCACTGATTCGCCTGCTAGCTGTATTTCAGGGCAAAACGGAATACCCTCTCAGCAGATCTTTAATGGCTATTCTATAGAAGCTCTATCGGATAATGGCGATACAATAATCAAGGCCGTCACCATAGGTTCAAAAGGCTCTCTACCCTCAGATTCGGTCCTCTCTCTGACAAGCCAAGAATCCAGCAATGGTTTGGTTTGGAGCCTTAATTGCGCAGGAACTGACAGTGAATATTGGTGCCCCGGGAGCTAATGATGAGCCGACTTCCAAGATTACTTTTTAATGCCAATGTTATTAACGAACAACCAGCCAGTTCATTGTATGCAACAGAAAAGACTCACCTCTCCTCCAACAACCAAGAGATAGATTTTCACGAACTCGATAATTTAATTATCAATCAGGTAAAAGTAAAAGATGAGGCGCAGCGAGATGAATCGCATACTAGTCGCTACATTCATCAGATCATCTCTAAAGCCGTTCGCCAAAAAGCATCTGATATTCACTTTGAACCTTATAAACACTGGTTTAGAATCCGGTTTCGCTGCGACGGGATATTAGTTGAGGTCCACCAACCACCACATCAAATTTGCAAAAGGCTTGTCGCAAGAGTCAAAATTTTATCGCAACTGGATATTTCTGAATGTCGTTTACCTCAAGATGGTCGTCTTACTCATAGATTAACCAAATCAAATGATGTACACATTCGTGTTTCAACTCTACCCACCATGTGGGGCGAAAAGTTAGTATTAAGAATTTTAGATAACCAAGTCACTAGCTTAGATCTTGAAGTTCTGGGCTATAGCACAGCACAACGCCAAATTTATGAGCAAGCATTAAAGAAACCTCAAGGTCTTATTCTGATTACTGGACCAACAGGGAGTGGTAAAACCTTATCTTTATACAGCGGTTTATCCATACTCGATAGTGAACGTCTCAATATTTCTGCTGCGGAAGATCCAATTGAAATAAGCTTATCAGGTATCAATCAAGTTCAGATCCAGCCTCAAATTGGTTTTGGCTTCGCTGAAGCTTTACGAGCTTTTCTTCGTCAGGATCCGGATGTCATCATGCTAGGCGAAATACGAGATAAAGAAACAGCAGATATAGCAACTAAAGCCGCTCAAACTGGCCATCTGGTTCTGGCGACATTGCACACAAACTCAAGCACTGAAGCAATCACTCGCCTAAAAAATATTGGCATAGAACCACATAACATCGCAGCTTCGCTTTGCCTAGTGATTGCCCAAAGATTACTCCGTCGTCTGTGCCCTTTGTGTAAGATTCCTGCACCAATACCCGAATGTTTATCGAAAGACGATTACACCGTGTTTTATCAAGCCAGTACCCATGGATGCAGTGCCTGCAATAATGGATATTTAGGCCGAATCGGTATCTATGAAATGTTTAGTATCACTCCAGAGATAAGCGATTCGATCTTAAAGAAAGACGCTCAACACCAATTGGATAAACTGGCTAAAAAGCAAGATATAAAAACGCTTTATCAGTCTGGATTAGAGAGAGTTAACCAAGGAATAACTAGCTATGCCGAACTGCAACGTATTCTAGCTCCATGAGGTGTAATCCCCGTATGTCAGCACCCAAGTTAAGCCGTTACTATTGGTGTGGATTTAGTTCAAATGATCAAAAACAGCAAGGAACAATGCTCGCGATTAGTCGCTATCAAGTTCTTGCTTATCTTGATGATCAAAGTATTGATGTAAGCTTTATTTTAAAGCGCAGGCTCCCTGCTTACCGTCAAATACGAGAGAGGGTCCACGCAAAGGAAGTCACGCTGCTAACACGCCAATGGGCTAGTATGATCGATGCCGGAATACCAATCACAACTTCACTCAAACTTATTGCAAACAATCTTTCCAAGGCAGGAATTAGATCCGTTATATGGCTGATACGTCAAAAGCTCGAATCAGGATTATCCGTCACCCAAACGCTGAAAGAATCCTCCACTCATTTTGATTCCTTATATCTCGCAATTATTCATGCGGGTGAGAGTTCTGGACGATTAGCAGAATCTTTACGACGCATAGCAACTCATAGAGAAAAGATAGAATATATTCGCTCAAAAGCTGTGGGGGCCAGTATATATCCCTGCTTGGTTTTTGGGACAGCGTGGCTTGTCACTATCCTCATACTCACTCAAGTTATTCCTGAGCTTGAGCGCATGTTTGAAAGCTATAACGCTCCCTTGCCATGGTTTACTCAACAAGTCATTAACCTTTCACAAACGACGATCAAGTACGGACTGCACACTACTCTTGGTTTTGTACTCCTCATAGTATCGATACGACTTGGATACAGGTACTCAATCGCCTGGAAAAAAAAGCTAGACACAATGAAGCTCCAGGTACCTGTGTTCGGCAAATTGTATCGCTTGGCTTGTCTTAGCCAATTTATTAGAACACTAGCAACCTGTTTTGATTCCGGTCTTCCAATTACGCCGAGTTTACACGCAGCGGCCCAGACATTTGATAATACATTTTATCAAACAGCAATGTATACGGTTACCCAAGAAGTGGATTCTGGCGTGCCAATACACCAAGCAATGCGCAGCAGTGGAGCCTTTGACGAATTTATAATGCAAATGGTTATGCTAGGTGAAGAATCTGGGCGCCTTGCAGAGATGCTAAATCGTGTCGCGGATGACTGTGAAAATGAGATTGAAAAAATTATCGACTATCTGAGTCGGGCAATTGAACCTATTGTAATTGTGGTACTAGGAACAATTGTTGCAGTTTTGGTGACCGCTATGTACTTGCCCATCTTTAACTTAGTTAACGTAATGAGCTAATATAGTCTCCTTAAGTCACCTCTACTTCCTAAATCGGCTGAGTTACATATGGATCTGTTTTTTTATCACCCTTGGTTATTCCCAACCTTAGCCACTTTATTTGGCCTAATCATAGGAAGCTTTATTAATGTTGTCATTCATCGTTTGCCTAAGATCATGGACCATGAATGGCGCAAAGAATGCGCAGATTGCTTTCCCGAATACAAAATAAAGCCGCCTTCAGGTGAGTATAACCTGAGTACCCCGAATTCTCATTGCCCAAAATGCCTAACGCCGATTCGTGTTCGTGACAACATTCCACTAATAAGTTGGCTACTACTCAAAGGAAAATGCCATTATTGCCAAGCCAAGATAAGCGCTCGTTATCCCTTGGTTGAACTGCTGTCTGCACTACTCAGCTTGACCATAGCGTATCAGTTCGAGTTGAGTTATTTCGCCATTGCTTTGCTCTTTTTTACCTTTGTCCTCATCGCTGCAACATTCATTGATTTAGATACTATGCTATTGCCAGATCAACTGACTCTGCCTTTGGTCTGGTCGGGCATCACTTTATCTCTCCTCGATATAAGCCCTGTATCATTACAAGATTCAGTGATTGGAGCTATTGTAGGTTACTTATGCCTATGGTCTGTATACTGGGCTTTCAAACTTATCACAGGAAAAGAAGGAATGGGTTATGGTGATTTCAAGCTATTATCCGCATTAGGAGCTTGGCTTGGTTGGCAGTACCTACCCATTATTGTATTACTTTCGTCTCTAGTTGGTCTCATATTTGGGCTCATTCAATTAGGTTTAAAAAAGCAAGGCATAGACAAAGCATTTCCTTTCGGGCCCTACCTAGCCATAGCAGGCTGGGCAAGTGCTATCTGGGGAGAAAGTATTATAAACTGGTACTTCACTACAATTATTGGAGTCTAAGATGCCTTTTGTTGTCGGGCTTACTGGGGGGATCTCAAGTGGAAAAACCACAGTGGCAAATCTGTTTAATGCTCACTTTGATATAGAGATTATTGATGCTGATATCATAGCGAGACAAGTCGTCGAAAAAGATTCATTAGCATTAAAAGCGATAAAATCTCGTTTTGGTTCTAATATCTTATTGAGTGACGGAACATTAAACCGAGCTAAACTAAGAAATAAGGTCTTCGAATGTGAAGAAGACAAAACATGGCTCAATGCGCTACTTCACCCTATGATTAGGGAAAAAATGCAGTTAGATGTTGCCAAGGCGTCATCACAATATGTGTTGCTCGTGGTACCATTGCTGGTTGAGAACAAGCTGCAAAACTTGACTGACAGAGTTTTGGTAATTGATGTTGATGAACAAACCCAGTTGCTAAGGACAATGGAAAGGGACAAGGTGGGGCTTGAACAAGCTCAAGCCATCATTGCAACGCAAGCAAGTCGCAGTGATAGGCTCAGTGTTGCAGATGATGTAATAACGAATGATACGACAAACAAGGATCTTTTGCCTGAAATCACAGAATTACATAAAAAGTATCTAGAATTAAGTATGGGAAATCGGTCAGAATAAGGGAAGAATAATCAAAGGCTACATGGAATGACAACGCACTACTTTGAACATCCATTGAATGAGAAAACTCGGATATATCTACGAGTTGAAGCCTTGCTCACTCAACTAAATATGTCATCCCAATTTAGCGATGACATGCAGCACCTGCTGTTCTTTCGCTCACTTTTTGACTTACTTGAAATCTTTGAACAAATACAACTAAAAAGTGAGTTAGCTAAAGATATCGAAAAACAGCGCCTTTCCTACCGTTCATGGCTACACGTAGAAGGTGTAGATCAAAAAATGCTCAACAACGTGTTAGCCGAAGTTGATGAGGTCCACAGCAAACTAATGGCAGCAGAGCGTTTTGGTCAAAGCCTTAAAGAAGACCGTTTTCTCAGCACGATTAGGCAAAGATTCAATTTGCCTGGGGGGTCGTGTTGCTTCGATTTACCAGCGCTCCACCATTGGTTGCACCTTCCCATTGAGCAGAAAATTGAAGACAGCCGTAAATGGATAGAAAACTTACAACCTCTTACTGATGCGCTCAAGCTTTGGCTGCGTCTGACACGTGAGACCGGACATCTCCAATCGCAAGAAGCACGTTCTGGTTTTTATCAGAGCGATGCAGAGGATGCCAATATACTCCGCCTTGAAATCCCAATGGAGTATGGGGTGTACCCCATGATTTCAGGCCACAAGAATCGTTTCGCAATCAAATTTATCTTTTTTGCCTCAGGCCAAGCTTCCTGCGATAATATCGAGTTCCAATTAGCTGTGTGTAGCTAAGATAAATCTTTTTCTAGAGAAGTCATTATGTCCAAAGTCTTTACGGTTGCTTGCCCAAAATGCGGCACAGATGTTAAGTGGGGAGCAGCCAGCCCTCATCGTCCTTTCTGCAGTAAGCAGTGTCAAATGATAGATTTTGGTGGGTGGGCAGATGAGGAAAACTCCATTCCCGGCGCACCGGATATGTCTGATGCTGACGGTTGGTCAGAAGAGCAGTACTAACCTAGCTCAAACCATTATGTTAAAGAATAAAAAAGCGGAGGCCACTTGGCCTCCGCTGATACGATGAGAACGCTAGTTAAAGCATTACTTCTTAGCAAGTTTCTCTTTAATACGAGCAGACTTACCAGAGCGCTCACGTAGGTAGTACAACTTGGCACGACGTACTGCACCACGGCGCTTAACTTCAATGCTATCAACCATTGGAGAGTGAGTTTGGAACGTACGCTCTACACCTTCACCGTTCGAGATCTTACGTACAGTGAATGCAGAATGTAGACCACGGTTACGGATACCGATTACAACGCCTTCAAAAGCCTGTAAACGCTCACGTTCACCTTCTTTAACCTTAACTTGAACAACAACTGTGTCACCAGGTGCAAAGTTAGGTAGATCTTTTTTCATTTGCTCTTCTTCAAGAGCCTTGATGATGTTACTCATTTTCAATATTCCTAGAATAAACTGATACTAAATTTAATAGGTTACTGCTTTTGATGTTCTTTTATGAACTCAGCCAGTAATTGTTCCTGTTCGTCAGTCAGAGCTAGGTTTTCCAGGAGCTCTGGTCTTCTTAGCCAAGTACGGCCCAACGACTGTTTCTGTCGCCAGCGACGAATGTTTTTATGGTTGCCAGATGTCAGTACTTCAGGTACTGGTTGACCATCTAACACCTCTGGTCGCGTGTAATGAGGGCAATCTAACAAACCGTTAGCAAAAGAGTCTTCTTCTGCCGACGCAAAATCTCCTAACACTCCCGGTATAAACCGTGAAACAGAATCAATTAACGTCATGGCTGGTATTTCACCACCCGTCATCACAAAATCTCCAATTGACCATTCTTGATCAACTTCAGCTTGGATGACACGCTCATCTACCCCTTCATAGCGGCCACAAATCAGAAGTAAATTCTCATTTTTTGCCAGCTCCTCCACTCCTTTTTGGTCAAGTCTACGACCTTGAGGAGATAGGTAGATAACTTTCGTCTTACCTGGTGAGGCGTTTCTAGCTGCATGAATAGCATCGCGCAAAGGCTGAACCATCATCAACATACCAGGGCCACCACCGTAAGGCCTATCATCGACGGTACGATGTTTGTCATGAGTGAAATCGCGAGGATTCCATGTCTCAACTGACAAAAGACCTTTTTTAACCGCTTGACCTGTTACCCCATAGTCAGTAACGCTGCGGAACATTTCTGGAAAAAGGCTAATTATGCCAACCCACATGTTTTCACCAATATAAACTTGGTTCAATTGCTCCGTTACTTGGAGTTAGAATCCAGGATCCCAGTCAACTTCGATCCGTTGAGCTTGGCGATCAATAAGTTTGATCACTTGCTCTTCAAGGAACGGAATTAGTCGTTCCTTTTGACCAAAAGCATCTTTTAGATTTGCTTTTACCACCAAAACATCGTTGGAACCCGTTTCAAGCATGTCAGAGACTATACCCAAATCGTAACCTTTATCGGTTACTACTTGCATTCCAATCAAATCACGCCAGTAGAATTCATCTTCTGGCAATTCCGGCAATACAGCAGGATCAATAGCAATTTCAAAGTTAGTCAATAACTGTGCATCTTCACGCACGTTTAGACCCTCAAGTTTTACCACCAAACCTTTGTTATGGCGCTTCCAACTTTCTACTTTTTGCTCAACCCACTCACCCTTTTGGTTTATAAACCATGGTGAGTAATCAAATATGCTTTCAGTATTGTCTGTGTAGGAAAAAACCTTAAGCCAGCCACGAATGCCGTAAGAAGCACCAAGCTTACCTACTACAATCTTATCACTGCTCGTTGTTTCTTTACCTTTCATCGACATAAGCTAATTACTTCTTCTTGAATTAAGAATTAAGCCGCTTTTTGAGCGTCTTTTACTAGCTTAGCTACACGGTCAGATAGAGATGCGCCTTGACCAACCCAGTGGTTTACGCGATCTAGGTCTAGACGTAGACCTTCTTCTTGACCTTTAGCCGTTGGGTTAAAGAAACCCACTTTCTCAATGAAACGGCCAGTTGCAGCATTGCGGCTGTCCGCTACTACGATTTGATAAAATGGACGCTTCTTCGCGCCGTGACGTGCCAAACGAATGGTTACCATGTCGTCCTCTTTGCTTTCTCAAAAATAAAATTAACCCCAAGGACTGCTCATATGAAACAGTTTGGGGTCTCGTGCCAAAATAAAGCTCCGGAATTTTACTCTTATTCCGCAGTATTGCAAGGTATTTAGCTATTTTTTCACCAATCTAGTGCCACTTTATCATTAGATAAAGCAGTAACCATTTTATGAACTATATAACACCTTGAATTTTTAATGGGTTATCGACTATCGACCAAATGGATTGAAGCCACCTCCGCCCATACCACCCATCATACCTTGCATGTTACGCATCATGCCTTTCATGCCGCCTTTTTGCATTTTCTTCATCATCTTCTGCATTTGAGTAAATTGCTTGAGTAGGCGGTTCACATCTTGAACTTGCGTTCCTGAGCCAGCGGCAATGCGTTTTTTACGAGAACCTTTAATAAGTTCAGGACGTTGACGCTCCTTCATTGTCATCGAGTTGATAATGGCTTCCATCTGTTTGAACATTTTATCATCAACTTTATCTTTTACATCCGTAGGCAACTGTGACATGCCAGGCAGTTTGTCTAGCATTCCCATCATGCCACCCATATTCTGCATCTGCCCCAATTGTTCACGGAAGTCTTCAAGATCGAAACCTTTCTTTTCTTTGAACTTTTTAGCCAGTTTTTCTGCTTTTTCGGTATCAACGTTGCGTTGTAGATCCTCAATCAGAGAAAGTACATCTCCCATGCCAAGAATGCGAGAGGCAACACGCTCAGGGTGAAAGGGCTCTAGAGCATCCGTTTTTTCACCAACGCCTAAAAACTTGATGGGTTTTCCCGTGATATGGCGCACTGATAATGCAGCACCACCGCGAGCGTCACCATCTACCTTGGTCAAAACAACCCCTGTTAATGGCAATGCATCACCAAACGCTTTTGCTGTGTTCGCTGCATCTTGTCCTGTCATCGCATCAACAACAAACAGTGTTTCAACAGGAGTAATTGCCGTATGAAGCTCCTGAATCTCAGCCATCATTTGCTCATCGACAGCTAGGCGGCCTGCCGTATCAACAAGCAAAACGTCATAAAACTTTTTCTTGGCGTGGTCTATCGCAGCATTAGCTATATCTAATGGTTTTTGGTCTGCTGAAGATGGGAAAAAATCAACACCTACATCTGATGCAAGTGTTTCTAACTGCTTGATCGCAGCAGGTCGATATACGTCGGCAGAAACAACAAGAACTTTCTTCTTGTCACGCTCTGTTAATAATTTAGACAGTTTACCAACAGAGGTCGTTTTACCCGCACCTTGTAAACCGGCCATCAAAATAACGGCTGGCGGTTGAGCTGCTAGGTTGAGCGCCTCATTAGATTCACCCATGACAGCTTCAAGTTCGGCTTGAACAATCTTAATAAATTCTTGACCAGGAGTTAGAGACTTTGAAACCTCAACGCCAACCGCCCCTTCTTTGACCCGTTTTACGAAATCACGCACGACAGGAAGGGCAACATCCGCCTCCAACAAAGCCATACGTACTTCACGCAATGTGTCTTTTATGTTGTCTTCGGTCAAGCGACCTTTACCACTGATATTCTTCAGGGTTTTGGATAATCGATCCGTTAAATTATCAAACATCTTAGTCTCTTTATCTGAGCGACCCTAAATGCCACCGCCTGTTGATTGGCGACAAAATTATTGTGAGTATACCTTAGCCAGGCACTGCTTTGCACTGCTGTAGTAACTTTTGATCTCTCATAACACGCAAATCAGCTATATAAGTCATAGCCCAAGCTTTTGATGCAAGGTATAATTTATCAAAAATTCACCAAATAACAGAGAAGCATGGACAACATCATCGCCGTTGCTGCTGCAATACTTTATGTTTTAGCAATCGCAACCATAGTTCCAGGCCTAGTACATCAGGTCGGCATTCGAACCAAAACGGTATCAGCCAGTGCATTTTTAGCTCTGGCCTTTCATGCTTGGTTGTTGGGCGATCTTATCATTGAAGGCTCCGGGCAAAACCTCAGTATTCTCAACGTCGCCTCATTGATAAGTTTCATTATTTCTTTGGTGTTAAGTTTGGCAATGCTAAAAACGCGTTTATGGTTTCTGCTTCCTGTTGTTTACTGTTTTGCAGCGATTAACCTATCTGCAGCGGCCTTCTTACCCAGTACCTTCATTACTCATTTAGAACAAGACCCAAAACTGCTCATCCATATTTCCTTGGCACTTTTTTCATATTCAACCTTAACTATCGGTGCGCTTTATGCTCTTCAGTTAGCTTGGCTTGATCACAAACTAAAATCGAAAAAAGCATTGAGTATCAACCCAAATTTACCGCCGCTATTAATGGTCGAAAGGCAATTGTTTAAAATTATCCTGATCGGTAATCTTCTGCTTACAGGGACTCTGTTAACAGGGTTTATTTTTGTTGAGGATATGTTCGCGCAAGGCAAAGCACATAAAGGTGTTCTGTCTTTTATCGCGTGGATCGTATATTCAATTTTACTTTGGGGTCATTACCAAAAGGGTTGGCGAGGTCGTAAGGTGACTTGGTTTGCCGTTGCTGGCGCAACTTTGTTGACCTTAGCCTACTTCGGAAGTCGATTTGTTCGTGAAATTATTCTTAACTAATTGATAATTAAGAGTGCACACAATACGCCTTTCTTTTACAATGTTTTACTTATAACCTGAGATTGACTTCACGCTTGGCTTAGGTCATAAATTAACCAAACCTCAAAAGGAAACATTCAGCTTTGGACGACATATCAACGGGTGCATTATTTGCCCTACTCGCGTGTCTTATCGTTATTTCAGGATATTTTTCAGGTTCAGAGACAGGCATGATGGCTTTGAACCGATACCGGCTTAAACACCTAGCTAACCATGGCCATAAAGGCGCTAAACGTGTAGAAAGACTTCTGGCACGCCCTGATCGACTCATTGGGCTAATTTTAATCGGCAACAACCTAGTTAATATCTTAGCTTCCGCTATCGCAACCATCTTAGGTATGCGTCTGTACGGCGATATCGGCGTAGCGATAGCAACAGGCGCATTAACTATGGTTATCCTCGTATTTGCTGAGGTTACGCCTAAAACTCTTGCAGCTCTCTACCCTGAGCGAGTGTCATACGCGAGCAGTATCCTTCTCACCGTATTAATGAAATTGCTGTCGCCATTAGTCATGTTGGTTAACTTCATCACTAATGGTTTTATCCGGTTGTTAGGGATCAGAGCCAAGCATGGTGGTGATGATCATTTAAGCTCTGAAGAGTTACGTACTGTGGTTAACGAAGCTGGTAGCCTTATTCCGAGACGACACCAAGATATGTTGATTTCGATTCTCGATTTGGAGAATGTGACTGTTAACGACATTATGATTCCAAGGAATGAAATTACTGGTATCGACATAAATGATGATTGGAAGTCCATAGTAAGACAATTAACTCACTCCCCACATGGCCGTGTTGTTCTTTATCGAGATCAAATCGACGAAGTAGTCGGCATGTTAAGACTGCGAGAGTCTTATCGTCTGATGCTGGAGAAGAATGAGTTCAACAAAGAAACCTTACTGCGTGCTGCTGACGAGGTGTACTTTATTCCAGAAGGCACGCCTCTCAATATTCAATTGCTTAAATTTCAGCGCAACAAAGAACGTATTGGCCTGATTGTTAATGAGTACGGCGATATCATTGGTCTTATTACTCTTGAAGATATTTTGGAAGAAATCGTTGGTGAATTTACGACTTCAATCACTCCAAGTCTGTCTGATGAAATTACACCTCAAGGCGATGGAAGCTTTTTGATAGAAGGCAGTGCAAACATCCGAGACATCAACAAAGGGCTAATGTGGACATTACCGACAGATGGCCCAAGAACATTAAATGGACTCATATTAGAGCATTTGGAAGACATACCAGAAAGCCATATCAGTGTTCAAGTTTCAGGCCATCCAATGGAAATCGTTGACCTAGAAGAAAACCGCATCAAATTAGTTAAAGTTTACCCTTGCAAGAATAAAGATAAATAACGACCAATAAAAAAGGCCTTGAGCACATCAAGGCCTTTTCTAAACTTAAGCTCACCTACTCTTCATTAATACTGAATAGACTCTCCATGTTGAGGCCCTGCTTAATCAGGATTTCTCTTAGGCGACGCAAACCTTCAACCTGTATTTGTCTTACCCTTTCTCGAGTAAGGTTAATCTCACGCCCAACTTCTTCTAGAGTTGAAGGCTCATAACCCAATAGCCCAAACCGACGCGCGAGGACCTCTTTTTGTTTTGGGTTTAATTCGTCAAGCCAATCAATCAATGATGACTTAATATCATCATCCTGAGTAGAAACTTCGGGGTCTGAATTGTTTACATCAGGAATGATATCAAGTAATGCTTTCTCACCATCTCCACCAATTGGAGTGTCGACTGAACTGATGCGCTCATTAAGACGCAACATCTTACTGACATCATCAACCGGCTTATCTAGTTGAAGTGCGATCTCTTCCGCTGTAGGCTCATGATCAAGCTTTTGAGATAGCTCTCTGGCTGTGCGTAAATAGATGTTAAGCTCTTTTACGACGTGAATGGGCAAGCGTATGGTCCGAGTCTGATTCATCAAAGCACGCTCAATGGTTTGTCTTATCCACCATGTTGCGTAAGTTGAAAAACGAAAACCTCTCTCAGGGTCAAATTTTTCGACCGCTCGGATCAAACCTAGGTTGCCTTCTTCAATAAGATCAAGTAACGCGAGACCACGGTTACTGTATCGACGAGATATTTTCACCACTAAACGAAGATTACTTTCAATCATACGTTTACGAGCTGCTTCGTCTCCTCTAAGAGCACGACGAGCATATAGTACCTCTTCTTCTGCGGTGAGCAGAGGTGAAAAACCTATTTCTCCTAAATAAAGTTGGGTTGCATCCAAACTCTTAGCAGATACATCAAAATCTTCTTTTGCATCCTCGGCTTGGGCACTGCCCGTGGTTGTGGAATCATCAGCCTGAATCGCTTCCATTTCTGCTTCAAGCTCAAACTCTTCGACTTTCGTTGCTGTGTTACTGATACTCATAGCGCCTCCCCCTGGCGATCTAGCGAAGCATCTATTTTAATGCCGCTATAAATCTATAAAGTATTAGGGTAAGTAGCGTTTAGGATTCACTGACTTACCTTGGTAACGAATTTCAAAGTGTAGTCGAACACTGTTAGTTCCAGAACTGCCCATCGTTGCGATCTTCTGGCCTGCTGTTACACTTTGTCCTTCGTGCACGAGCAACCGTTCATTATGCGCATAAGCACTGAGGTAGTTATCGTTGTGTTTGATAATCACAAGATTCCCATAACCTTTGAGTGCATTACCCGAATATACAACGGTTCCATTAGCTGTCGACGATATCGGTTGACCTCGCTGTCCTGCAATGTCTATACCTTTGTTGCCTTGGTCTCCAGCTGAGAAATTTTTAATTACCCTCCCTTTGGCTGGCCATAACCATTTAGAAATTTTCTCACTGTTTGGATTCGCATAACTGACGGGTTTATTAACATTTGTTTTACTTTTAGCTCCAACATACTCCTTTGCTGAAGATTGATCAACCTTGTTCACAGTAGCTTTTTGGAGAGATATGGGGGCAACTTTCTCCTTGTTTCTGCTAACTGCTTGATTAGAGTCTTTACTTGATTTTGTATTAATCGCAGATGTCGATGCTAGTGTAACGGGTACAGATCCGCCTACAGCCCCCGCCCCACCGTAAGCTGGTGCTTTATAGACCGGCTGCCAAAGTTTCAATTTTTGACCAGGATAGATGGTGTAAGGCTTTTTTAAATCATTGTAACGAATAATGTCATTTACATCCTTATCTGTGACGTATGCAATAAAATACAGGGTATCACCCTTCTCCACTTGATAGTAACTCCCCCTGTAACTGCCACGAGAGATATTTGTGTAATCTTTATTTAATCCAGAAACAGGGGCTGGGAAATGAGCACTACATCCAATAAGCATTGCGCTTACAAATGGAATAACAAAAAGAATGGACTCTGTCTTGCGGATCATAGTTAAGCAAGTTCACCTGCAATAAGGGGAACAAAACGCACATCTTCTATAATTTCAGAAGGGAAATCGTCCCCACAGCGGGTAATTTTAAGCAAACTTTGCTCCTCCTCACCTACGGGAATAACCAAAATACCGCCGTCGTCCAACTGTTCAAGTAAGGTTGGCGGGATTGATGCAGCTGCGGCAGTAACAATAATAGCGTTAAAGGGGCCTTTTGTTGACCATCCTTGCCAACCATCACCATGCTTGGTGGAAACATTATATATATCTAGGTACTTGAGCCGACGCTTCGCTTCCCACTGCAACAGTTTTATTCTTTCTATAGAATAAACATGCTCGACTAATCGAGCCAAGACAGCCGTCTGATAGCCTGACCCTGTGCCGACTTCTAAAACTTTACTCTCCGGTGTCAGTTCCAATAGTTCAGTCATCCTTGCGACCATATAGGGCTGAGAGATACTTTGCCCCTGCCCAATCGGCAAAGCATTATTATCATAGGCTTGATGTTGCATTGCTTGAGATACAAATTGCTCACGAGGAATGGAATGGATTGCATTGATGACAAATCTATCTTGGATGCCACTCTCAATCAGAAAGTCAACTAACTTATCAGCCTTGGGGTTTGTCATTGGTACGTGTCCTGTAACCAGCGGTTCATCGTAGGCAGTGACTCATGTGCAGTGAGATCAACCTGAATTGGAGTGACGGAAACAAACCCCTGCTCAATGGCATAAAAATCCGTCCCCTCTCCCGCATCTTGCTCTTTACCAGGAGGCCCTAACCAATATATATCACACCCTCTCGGATCTTGCTGTTTAAGCATGGGTTCTGCATGATGACGAGCACCCAGACGAGTCGTACATTTCCCTTTAATCTCATCCAAGGATAAATCCGGAATATTCACATTAAGTAGCTTGTTGGTTGGGATAGGCGCTTTAAGGTGTTGCTCCACCATTTGTTTTGCAACAATAGCAGCTGTTTGAAAATTCACCTTTCCCGCCAAAGAAAATGCTATCGACTGAACACCTAGAAAATGGCCTTCCATCGCCGCCGCTACTGTGCCTGAATAGAGCACATCGTCACCTAAATTGGCGCCATGATTGATGCCAGATAAGACCAAATCTGGAAGTTCATCTTTCATTAATTCATTTAGCGCAAAATGGACACAGTCAGTCGGCGTTCCTTGGACTGAGTATACGCGCTCAGATAAAGCCTTTACTCTCAAGGGCTGCTCCAAGGTAAGCGAGTTTGATGCTCCAGAGCGATTTCTATCGGGAGCGACGATAGTCACGTGCGCCAAATTACTCAGCGCGTCTGCCATGGCGTGTATGCCTTCGGCATGCACTCCATCATCGTTACTGAGCAATATTTTCAAAACTTTATCAGTCATTGGTAATTGCGCTCCACTTTTATTTCTTGTATCAGCTCTCGAATCAGCGCCGTCGCAAAGCAACCTGCATCTAAAGAAAAGTTTAACTTAACTGAATCCCTATCGACTCTCCATGTTAAGTCTTGCGGCTTAAGGACTATGCTTCGTCTCTCATGCCGCATTCGGTTGCCTCGAATTAACGCCATCAAATCAGGTTCAACATCCAGCTGAGGCTGCTCGATTAAGAAGCCATCGGAAACCGTAGGTAACTCATTGTCACCGGCCAGAGCCGCAGTAATAGACATACTCCCTTCGCGGATGCTTTCATTTAAGGCGACCAGTTTTTGTGCTTCAGCTAAAACGATGCCTTCATCTGTCAAAAGGCAGTCCCCCGCAACCGCTTGATCGAACAAGTTCTTTTCAATGCGTTTTGATACAATTGTATTAAAAATCCATGAGCGAGCGGCGGAAAGATAAAGGCTGCGTTTATTCTGATTACGAGTACGGACATTTTCCCTTCCCCAGCGTCTGGCCTCTTCAAGGTTATTACCCTGATTACCAAAACGCTGACTACCGAAATAATTAGGCACACCATCCAAACTAATCGCTTGCAAGCGCTGGGTAACATCTTCAACATTACTAACTTCAGTCAGTGTGACGCTAAAATGGTTTCCGACTAAATCACCAGGCCTAAGCTTCTTATTGTGACGCCTAGTTTCTACCACTTCTATACTAGGATACTGAGTCAGGAAAGAGCGCAAGTCTGGATCTCCGCCCTTGGGCAAATGTACACTAAGCCATTGCTCTGTAACGGCATGGCGATCTTTTAATCCTGCCCAGCTGACATCTTTTGACTTAACTCCACAAGCTTTGGCTAATTCATTCGCGACAAAGCTTGTATTTTCCCCTGTTTTTCGAATTCGAACCATAAGGTGTTCGCCTTCACCGGAGAAATCAAAGCCTAGATCTTCACTTACCTGAAAATGTTCTGGCTCAACTTTTAATTTTCCGGTTGAATTGGGGCGGCCATACAAATAAGCCAAAGAAGACAAAATATCGGTCATACCATTACCACTATATAAACCCGTGAGCTTTCCTCAGGGCAGAATCATTTGTTATTTCTTTACAAGTACGACAACCGCTTCAGTTGCAATACCTTCTTTACGTCCAGTAAATCCAAGACGCTCAGTTGTTGTCGCTTTCACGTTCACATTGCCAATGTCGGTTTCAAGATCGTCTGCGATAACTCGACACATAGCTTCAATATGCGGCGCCATTTTGGGAGCCTGCGCAATAATGGTTACATCCGCATTACCGAGTACATATCCCATTTGCTTAACTTTCTTATAAACATCGCGCAATAGCCCTCGACTATCAGCGCCTTTCCATTTGTCGTCGGTGTCTGGGAAGTGGCGGCCAATATCGCCTGCCGCTATAGCGCCTAGTAACGCATCACTTAGAGCGTGCAAAGCAACATCACCATCCGAGTGAGCTAACAAACCATACTCATATGGAACAGCAACACCACCAATAATAACTGGGCCATCACCACCAAATTTGTGCACATCAAAACCATGGCCAATTCGAATCATAAGTTATCCTTTATTCTTGGTAAGGTAGAACTCAGCCAGAGCCAAATCTTCAGGTTGAGTGATTTTTATATTTTCTGCCGAACCCGGAACAAGCGCGGGTGACAATCCTGAGCATTCCATGGCAGACGCTTCATCCGTGATATGAACACCTTTAGATAAAGCCTGTTCCAAAGCTGTCGCTAGTTGCTCAGTACGAAACATTTGCGGAGTTAATGCGTGCCATAGGCTTTCTCTATCAACCGTACTTTCGATATCACCGGAACGATTGGCCCTTTTCATCGTATCTCTCACAGGAGCGGCAAGTATGCCCCCAACTGGATGGTTTAATGACGCCTTAATCAAGTTGTCTATGTCCTGATTGTTAATACAAGGCCGAGCCGCATCATGAACCATAACCCAGCCAGACTCCTCATTATTGCGTACAAAATTGACACCAGCCTGAACAGAGTCCGCTCGTTCATCACCGCCAATAACGGCGGCAACTCTGTCATCTTGGGCTAAAGATAAACGTGAAAAATAAGGATCGTTTTTCCCTACCACGATAACAACTTTGGCGATATTTGGATGGCTTAACAATTTATATACTGTATGCTCGAGTACCGTTGCTTCGTTTATTTGAAGGTATTGCTTGGGGCGCTCTGCCCCCATACGGCGCCCCACACCAGCGGCTGGAACAATCGCAATAATGGAAGAAGCTTGCGTCATACTCAGTTATTCTCTTCAACAATTCGATAAAAGGTTTCACCATCTTTAACCATGCCCAGCTCATGGCGAGCTCGCTCTTCTATCGCATCTAACCCTTGGCGTAAATCATCAATCTCAGCAAACATTTCGCTATTTCTATTTTGCAGGTTACCGTTAACCTGATGCTGTACTTCAATCTCTGCTTGGACAGATTTAAACTCAGAAATGCCATTTTTCCCCAGCCACAACGTGTACTGCAGCCAGCCTAATAATAGTAATAAAAAAAGGGCAAAAATTCGCATAACTAGTTATAACAATGACATTAATTTGAAGCTCATGTATACCATAATACCACTTGTATAGCGATATAATGGTATAGAGGGCTCAATAAGGTCAGCGCTGTAACAAAAACAAGAGTAACCCTAAACCTAATACCAATCGATAAATTACAAATGGCGTCATTCCCATACGCGATATAAGTTTAAGAAACAGGTGAATACATAAATAAGCACTAACAAAGGAAGTAACGATACCAGTGAGGAGCATGTTTGTATCCACAGCCACGCCACTACTGATAAGTTTTAGCCCTAAATAACCACCAGCTAGCAAAATAATAGGAATTGACATTAAGAATGAAAACCTAGCCGCTGCTTCACGCGTAAAGCCTAAATACAACGCGGCTGTAATCGTGATCCCAGAGCGAGAAGTCCCAGGTATCATAGCTATTGCTTGCGCAAGACCAATCAATATTGCTTTGTTTCGGTCGACCTGATATTCGTCTTTAACAAGACTCGCATTTTTGTCAACGTACCAAAGCAACAAACCAAAAATAATGGTTGTGGTAGCGATAACCCAAGCACTGCGCAAATATAACTCTATGATATCCTTCATTAATAAGCCAAAGACACAAGCAGGAATGGTTGCAATAACAATCATCCAAGCCAGCTTGGCTTCTTTACTGCGATCGCCTTTAAAGATAGAAGCTACAAAGGCACTAAATAAGGCAACAACTTCATGGCGAAAATAAATCACTACTGCGGCCAAGGTACCCACATGAACAGCTACATCAAAGGCTAGACCTTGATCTTCCCATCCGAGCACTGCAGAAGGCAAAATTAAATGTGCAGAGCTAGAAATGGGTAAAAATTCAGTAAAGCCCTGTATCAAGGCTAGAATAAAAGCTTCAAAATAACTCATTAAATTCTCAGTTAGAAGGGTGATTAAACCAAAGTTCTATTTCACTTAGGTGTTCTGGGTAAGACAGTTCTGACCAAATTTGATCAATAGTTCGTCCATCATTGGGCACGCGAAGTTCAGCACATAATTCACGAAGTGGTTCTATAACAAAGCCATACTTATAGATATCACTGCGAGGTAGCTCTGGTGACTGTTTAGATACCTGTTGGCCGAACAAAATAATATCCAAATCAACTGTGCGAGACTGAAGTTTTTCAGAGTCACGCTCACGACCCCACTCTAGCTCTATATCACGCAGCTGCTGCACAAATTCTTCTAAAGTTTGCGAGGTTTCCATTTCAACAACCAAATTGTAAAAAGCGTCACCATCAAAGCCTACCGCTGGGCATTTATAGATAGTCGACAAGCGAATGTTCTGACCAATCTCGTGTAATGCACTAATTGCAACCTCGATATGTTTGCGCGGCTCTATATTGGAGCCAACACCAATGTATACTTTTGTCATGGGTTGCCTCGCTCAATGATGACCCCCACACCCGATGCCTGAACAACAGCTCCAGGTTTTGTTAATCGAATTTTCACCCAAGGAACAGCAAACTGGCTGATAATTAATTCAGCGACTTCTTCTGCCACTCTCTCGACCAGTAAAAAACGACCAGATTCTATATGAGAAAGAACCGCCGAGCTTACTTTAGCGTAATCAAGAGCATCAACGACATTATCACTTTTACCTGCTACCCGATTGTCGTGGGCCATTTCAATGTCCAGAATCAGCTTTTGCTTAATGCTTTGTTCCCAATCGTACACGCCTATCGTCGTGATCACTTCTAACTGCTCGATAAACACTTTATCCATGCATTTTGATTCCTAATTAGAGGTCGGATACCCAAATATGATAAAAAGTCGTACTATTTTTGTCCCAAACACCAAAATCCGAGTAGTTTGAGCCTTGTAAGCGCTATATGATATCAATTACTTGCTCAGCTAACACCTTTTTATAATGAGTAACGACACTATGACCACTATCGCTATTGTCATGATCATCTCAGCTTATTTATTGGGTTCGGTCTCGAGCGCTATTCTTATTTGTCGATTACTCAGATTACCCGATCCACGTGATGTAGGTTCTCATAACCCAGGGGCGACAAATGTACTAAGGCTAGGAGGCAAAAAAGCCGCACTCGCAGTACTCTTATGCGACATGCTAAAAGGAACCATTCCCGTTTGGGGAGGATATTTTTTTCATATTGAACCCATTTTGCTTGGTGTCATAGCCATCGCTGCATGCCTAGGTCATATGTACCCCATTTTTTTCCATTTTCAAGGCGGTAAAGGGGTTGCAACCGCTCTAGGGTCCATAGCTCCAATAGGCTTGGGGTTATCATGCCTGCTCATTGCTACTTGGTTGTTAGTTATCGTGTTATTTCGCTATTCTTCTCTCGCTGCAATAATCACAGTCTTGCTTGCTCCACTTTATACATGGATGATAAAGCCCCAATACACCTTACCTGTCGCTATGCTGGCATGTCTGATTATCTTCCGTCACCACAAAAACATTAAGCGCTTGCTCGACGGCTCTGAGCCAAAAATCAACGAAAAAAATTCTATTTAACTCTAATATCTCTCACACTTACTCTAAATTGTTTATTGATAGAGCTTGGTGAAGAAGTCATCCAGCATTTTTGAAACAAATTCAGGTTGCTCTAGGTTTGATATATGTCCAGCACTTGGTATCTGAACAAACTCAGAGCCAGTAATACAATCATGCATAAGGTATGACTCAAGGACTGGCCGAGGTACATTTTTCTCCCCAACAGCAATCAATACCGGTAATGCAAACATCTCTATATCTTCAACCTGATCTCGGCGCCCAAATATCATGCGGCCTATTCGGGCCGTTTCTATCGCTCGCTCACCTTTTAAGCTTGCCAACCTCGTACGAAATTGTGCTACTAACTCAGCCGCTTGATGCTCAGAAGCGAAAAAAAGAGCCAAAAAGGATTCAATAGTGGAGTCAGAGAACATCTGTAAAGACTCCACCATATCCAACAAAGAGAAATACTTGTTATGAGCAACTTCTGGTTCCAAACCAACAAAAGTATCCATCATAACGAGTGACTTCACTCTATGGGGAACAAAGCTTACAACTTCAGTTCCCCACATCCCACCCAGTTCCATACCAACAATAGAGAACTGTTCAATATTTAGATGGTCCATTAAAGCAACAAGATGCTTGGCGTAGTCCACAAGAGAACTCATTGACTTAGGTGCAGAATCAGAGTCCCCATGCGCCCAAAAGTCTGGCACTATACAGCGATACTTTTTGCTTAATACTTCGACTTGGGGAGCCCACATTTCACGGCTCCACAGATATGCATGACCAAAAACAATCACAGGACCTTGGCCGATATCTGTATAAGCCATTTTCTGAGCATCTAGCGTAAATTTGGACATAATTATTCTCATTTTAATCAAAAATACCTACCAAGATGAGCAAGGATTACAATGGCACTCAAAAGCTATTGAGGTATTGGAAATGATGGGAAAGCCACCTTTTTGAGGTAAGTGGCTTTGCTATAAAAATTGGACTACAAGATTGGTTTTAATTGGTCGATTGGCCAGCGTGGGTTCGCTTGCACAGACAAATCCGTCGTTTCACCATTTTTTAGCCGCTGCATACCTGCATAGGCAATCATTGCACCATTGTCGGTACAAAACTCGGTTCGTGGATAATATACCTCTCCACCAATCTTACTGGCCAACTGCTCTAAATCTGAACGCAAGCGGCGGTTAGCACTCACACCACCAGCAATAACGATCCGCTTCAATCCCGTTTGTTCAAGCGCTCGCTTACATTTTATGGTTAAGGTTGCGCAGACTGCCTCTTCAAATGCTAACGCAATATCCGCTCGCGTTTGCTCATCATCGCCATTGGCAGCAATGGTATTAGCTGTAAATGTTTTCAACCCCGAGAAGCTCATATCTAAACCCGGCCTATCTGTCATTGGGCGAGGAAACTTAAAGCGCCCAGGCGTACCTTTTTCTGCCAACTTAGATAAAAGAGGGCCTCCCGGATAATCAAGTCCCATCAATTTAGCCGTTTTATCAAAGGCTTCACCAGCAGCATCATCAATCGACTCACCTAGAATCCTGTACTCACCAATCCCTCGGACTTCAACCATCATAGAGTGTCCTCCAGACACCAGCACAGCAACAAAGGGAAAAGGTGGCGGGTTATCTTCTAACATAGGTGCTAATAAATGTCCTTCCATATGATGTACAGGAACAGCAGGTACTCCCCAAGCATAAGCAAGACTTCGGCCTATGGTCGCCCCTACTAGCAAGGCTCCAACCAGACCAGGTCCTGCGGTATACGCGACACCGTCGATATCCTTAGATGTCAAACCTGCTTCTGTCATGGCCGATTTAATTAACGGAATAGTCTTTTTAACATGATCACGAGAAGCAAGCTCTGGAACGACACCACCGTAATCGGCGTGCAGTTTAACTTGACTGTACAATTTGTGAGAAAGCAGTCCTTTCTCGTCATCATATATCGCGATGCCTGTTTCATCACATGAGGTTTCAATACCAATAATGCGCATGGTTTAACCTAGATAGCTTGTTCTACGATTCAAAATTGGCGCAATCTTACCTTGGCTTGGCTTAGCAAACAAATTTTGTATACTGATTAAACGACAAAGGGCTTTACAAAGCCTATACGATCGGATTAAAATTCCGCACCATTTTTGATCAAGCTGATAATAGAACCGGCAGTACAGCTAGGTACTTTAAAATCAGCACTAATGAATAACCCCTGAGGTGAAAGGCATATGCCAGTAGTTAAAGTACGTGAAAACGAACCGTTCGACGTTGCTCTACGTCGTTTCAAACGCTCTTGCGAAAAAGCAGGTATCCTTTCTGAAGTGCGTCGTCGTGAGCACTACGAAAAGCCAACTACAGTTCGCAAACGCGCTAAAGCAGCGGCTCAAAAGCGTCACGCTAAGAAGCTAGCTCGCGAAAACGCTCGTCGCGTTCGCCTGTACTAATAACTAAGTCCAATAAAGGAATTTAGTTATGGCTCTGATTGATACTCTCAAAGATGAGCAAAAAATAGCGATGAAAGCCAAGGACAAACAGCGCCTTGGCACTATACGTTTAGCTCTGTCTGCGATTAAGCAGCGTGAAGTTGACGAACAGATAACTCTGACTGACAACGATATTCTTGCTGTGTTAACTAAGATGGTTAAACAACGTCGCGACTCTGTCGCTCAATATGAATCTGCAGGTCGACAAGATCTTGCCGACACCGAGCAAGCTGAAATTACTGTACTTGAGGAATTTATGCCTCAACCGCTAAGTGAAACTGAAGTAGCGGCATTGATCACCAATGCCATTACTGAATCAGGTGCTGCGGGCATGCAAGACATGGGTAAAGTAATGGCTGTGCTTAAGCCAAAGATTCAGGGGCGAGCAGATATGGGTAAAGTCAGCGGTTTAGTACGCGCTAAGCTCGGATAATTACTCAATACACATTACAACAGGCCGTGCTAACCTTGGGAAAGCGCGGCTTGTTTGTATCTAGCCTATTATTCTTTTTCGTATTCTAGAGGTTTATGGCGGGACAGATACCAAGAAGCTTTATCGATGACCTACTCGCTCGACTGGATATTGTCGACATCATCGACTCTCGAGTAAAGCTAAAGAAAAAAGGCAAAAACTACGGCGCATGCTGTCCATTCCACAATGAGAAAACACCGTCATTTAGTGTAAGCCAAGAAAAGCAGTTCTATCATTGCTTTGGCTGCGGTGCCCATGGCAACGCTATCGACTTTATGATGGAGTACGAAAGATTAGAATTCCCAGAAGCGATTGATGAACTTGCCTCTTATCTGGGGTTAGATGTACCAAGAGAACAACGCCAAGGTGGAAGGTTCGCCTCAAGTGTTCCTCAAGCCAATAATGAGCAAAAACGTAACCTCTACGATTTGATGGCAGGCATTGCTCAATTTTACCGAGACCAATTAAAGCACTCCGGAAGTAAGATCGCTATCGACTACCTAAAAGATCGAGGCCTAACTGGAGAGATAGTCAAAAAGTTCGGTATTGGTTATGTGGCTGATGAGTGGGATTTAGTCCGTAAAAATTTTGGACACACAGAACAAACCCAAGCTATGCTCGTCTCCGGCGGAATGCTAATCGAAAACGATAAAGGTAGCCGTTATGACCGTTTTCGTGGCCGAGTCATGTTCCCTATTCATGATAGGCGCGGAAGAGTCATTGGATTTGGTGGCCGAATCCTAGGTGATGGGACCCCAAAATACCTCAACTCACCAGAAACACCCATTTTCCACAAAGGTAAAGAGTTATACGGTCTATACGAAGTCATGCAGGCTTACCGTGAACCACCACAGATATTGGTTGTTGAAGGTTATATGGATGTGGTGGCTCTGGCTCAATATGGTGTCGATTATGCGGTAGCGTCTCTTGGAACCGCGACAACAGACGATCACATACGCCAATTATTTAGACAAACAGACACTATCATTTGCTGCTACGATGGTGACCGAGCAGGCAGAGAAGCTGCTAGAAGAGCGATGGAAAATGCCCTGCAATTTCTAAACGCCAATAAAGTACTTAAAGTCTTGTTTTTGCCTGATGGAGAAGATCCAGATAGCTTTGTTCGAAAGTTTGGCAAAGAGGCAATTGAGCGAGAAATAGATAAAGCAGATTCATTGATTGATTTCTTGCTAGCCGAAATTAAAAAAGATGCTCCGGATTCGGACCCTAAACGCTGGGGGACCTATGTAGCGACAAATGCAGCCCCATTACTGAACAAAGCAACCGATCCCTCGCTGCAAGCATATTTATGGAAAGAATTAACATTGGGTACAGGCTGGAGCGATTTTCAACTTCAGAAGTTTCTCAATTCACTGATAACTGCAACAGCTGATACAAAACCTACCCCTCATAAAGACATCAAAAGAACACCAATGCGTGAGGTGATAGCGTTACTTATTCAAAATCCGAACTATGCTCAAATGGTGCCGGATTTAACCCCAGTTAGAGAACTATCGGTTCCAGGATTAAGATTATTCATTGAGGTGCTTGAATACTGCCATCAGCACCCCAATATAAACACAGGCCAGTTAATTGAATACTGGCGTAACACGAGCCATGAAGCTCTACTGTCTCGTTTAGCTGGATGGGAAATCCCGCTCGATGAAGATAATGAACAAGATATTTTTTTAGATTCGCTGGATAAAATATTGGCCCAGTGTGTCGAAAAGCAAATTGAAGATTTGCAGGCCAAAGAAAGAAGTGTCGGTTTATCAACCGAAGAAAGAAGGGAGCTGCTAGCTTTAATGCTAGATTTAAAAGCGTAACCCTGTTCGAATAGTCAGCAATGAATTAATGTGTTATTATGGGTGGTTTGCACTCGCATACTAATTCCTTCACCAGATACTAAGTTGGATACCGTCTATGGATCAAAATCCGCAGTCACAGCTAAAACAACTTGTCATTAAAGGCAAGGAACAAGGCTATCTGACCTACGCAGAAGTAAATGATCACCTGCCAGCAGAAATCGTAGATTCTGAGCAGGTTGAAGATATCATTCAAATGATTAACGACATGGGCATCCGAGTTGTTGAAACTGCGCCTGATGCCGATGACCTTGCTCTGAATGACGATGATACTATTACCGATGAGGATGCTGCTGAAGCAGCTGCTGCCGCATTATCTAGCGTAGAAAATGAAATTGGCCGTACCACGGACCCAGTGCGTATGTATATGCGCGAAATGGGAACAGTAGAACTACTGACTCGTGAAGGCGAAATCGATATTGCAAAACGCATTGAAGATGGTATTAACCAAGTTCAAAATGCTGTAGCCGAGTACCCAGGAACCATTCCTTATATTCTTGAGCAATTCGATAAAGTTCAAGCTGAGGAACTGCGCCTTACTGACCTCATTACCGGCTTCGTCGACCCTGATGCTGATGAAACAGCTGCACCAACTGCAACCCACATAGGTTCAGAGCTTGCTGAGTCAGACTTAGAAGACGAAGATGATGAAGACGTCGATGAAGACAGTGAAGATAGCGACGAAGAGGAAGAAGAAACGGGCATTGACCCTGAACTCGCCCTTGAGAAGTTTACCTCACTGCGTAACACCTTCCAAAATTTTCAGTTGGCGTGTAATGAGTACGGCAATGAAAGTCCAAAAGCTCAGATTGCTCACGAGCTTGTACTGGATGTGTTCAAAGAATTCCGTCTGACTCCTAAGCAGTTTGATTACTTAGTTGACGAGTTGCGCACCTCAATGGAGCGCGTCCGTACTCAAGAGCGCTTGATCATGAAGGCGTCTGTTGAATACGGTAAAATGCCGAAAAAATCCTTCATTACGCTCTTTACTGGTAATGAATCAAGCGAAGCATGGCTAGACGAAATTTTATCTTCTGATAAGCCTTACGCAGAAAAAATTCAACGCAGCGAAGAAGACATACGTCGCTCAATCATGAAACTGAAAATGATTGAGGAAGAGACCTCTCTAACGGTACAAAATATCAAAGATATTAGCCGCCGTATGTCTATCGGTGAGGCAAAGGCCCGCCGAGCTAAGAAAGAAATGGTTGAGGCTAACTTACGTCTGGTTATTTCTATCGCGAAGAAATACACCAATCGTGGTTTGCAGTTCTTGGATTTGATTCAAGAAGGTAACATCGGCTTGATGAAAGCAGTTGATAAATTTGAATATCGCCGTGGCTATAAGTTCTCGACTTACGCAACTTGGTGGATTCGACAAGCAATCACTCGCTCTATTGCCGATCAAGCTCGAACAATACGAATTCCAGTACACATGATCGAAACGATCAACAAACTGAATCGTATCTCTCGTCAAATGCTACAGGAGATGGGCCGAGAGCCACTTCCAGAAGAATTGGCAGAACGCATGCAAATGCCGGAAGATAAGATTCGCAAAGTACTAAAAATTGCTAAAGAGCCGATCTCAATGGAAACGCCGATAGGCGACGATGAAGATTCGCATCTTGGCGATTTTATTGAAGATACAACCTTGGAGCTTCCTCTAGACTCAGCAACTTCTACAAGCTTAAAAGTTGCGACAAAAGATGTTCTAGCAGGTCTTACACCTCGTGAAGCTAAGGTTCTTCGTATGCGTTTTGGTATCGATATGAATACTGACCACACTCTTGAAGAGGTTGGTAAACAGTTTGATGTCACTCGAGAGCGTATCCGTCAGATCGAAGCCAAAGCATTACGTAAGCTTCGTCATCCAAGCCGCTCAGAAACACTGCGCAGCTTCTTAGATGAATAATTAAACACCATGGTCAAAAGGCGAGCACATGCTCGCCTTTTTTATAACCAAACGGTTTAAGTGGATAAAATATAGGCTAATTTACCCTATTTTGTGTCTAGACAGCCCTATCATCATCCCCTATAATCGTTGACCTACAAAGGCCCCTTAGCTCAGTGGTTAGAGCAGTCGACTCATAATCGATTGGTCCGCAGTTCAAATCTGCGAGGGGCCACCAAACACAAAAAAACCTGATGAACCTCATCAGGTTTTTTACTTTAGATATCAAGTTTCTTTGCCTAAAAACCTTTTGATTTTTTAATTAAATCATAAGCACTTTGAATCTCTTGAGCCTTTTCTTTAGCAACATTCATCATCTCAGGTGGTAACCCTTTGGCCATCAGCTTATCTGGGTGATGCTCATTCATTAGTTTTCTATGAGCACGTTTGACAGTTTTAGCATCCGCACTGCTATCTATACCCAGGAGTTTGTAGGCATCACTAAGCTGGTTGGCCGATGAATTTTGTTGCCAACTTCCGCCAGAACCTCGCGACTGCCCACCAGCAGAACGCCCACCAAAGCCTCCTCCTTGTTGAAAGCGAAATGCGGCTTCCTGCATTTTTAAACGTTGTTCAAGCTGCTGAGATGAAAAGCCAAGACCTTGAGCGATTTTATGCAGCACACTCCTTTCGCTAGGATGTATATCCCCATCAGCAAATGCTGCTGAAATCTGCAATTCTAGAAAAAACTGCATCAAGTCAAATCTTTCACCCGCAGAGATGCGCACGCGTTCCAAAACTGTTTCTAAGGGAAAATCACGCTCTTTACCTTCACGGAAAGCCTCTTGCGCAGCCCTACGCTGCTCACCGTGTAAACTCATTCGCTCCATCATGGTTGTCGCTAACTGGATTTCTTCTCGTGTGACTTGGCCTTTAGCTTTTGCCACATGTCCCATTACCGCAAACGCAGATTTAAAGAACTCAGCCTGCCTTTCGCTTTGACTCGGGCCAGAACCAAAATCTGAACTAAAACCAGCCAGTTTTAAGCGACGAGCTTTATCGAACTGGTGACCTAGAAATAAGCCGAAAATAGCACCAAATGGTCCTCCCATAAGAAAGCCAAAAAAAGTACCCAGTATTTTGCCGAAAATATGCATTGTTTACTCTCAATCTCTGAATTTTTTCTTCATAAAGCAGTCTGATAGTGCTGTAAGCTTTAAATTCCTTTATCATAGGGACCGTTTAATTTTACATTCGGTCATCTATTCACCGGATATATCAAGTTCAACAGGATAGTCAAACTCGATGTCACGTTTTCCTCGTACCTTGTTAGCCAGTTCAATTAGCGCCGCTTTTCTTATATCTCAAGCGAATGCTGAAGAGTCCGCGGCAGCATCTTCACAAGCGATGCCCTTTATTGGTCAGTGTCAGACATTAGACCCTATTGACCAATGTGTGGTCAATAATGAAGAGTCTGAAAATAAACAACAACCCGTCAATGTTGATGCTGACCACTTAGAGGCAATAAACGGCGATAAGGCAACATATTCAGGTAATGTTACCGTTGTTCAAGGTAACAAACGTATGAAAGCAGATAACGTCACCGTACATCAGAAAGATAATATCGTCGTTGCAGAAGGAAACGTTATATTCAGTGATGGGCAAATAAAAACCATCTCAGATAAGGCCATACACAATATTAGCTCTGAAGAAGTCACTCTAGAAAATACTAACTATCAGTTTTTGTGCGAGCCAGGACGCGGTGAGGCTGTATATGTAGCCAAAACAGGAAAAGCAGTCTACGAAGTAGAAGATGGTACTATTACTTCATGCCCAGAAGGAGACAGCTCTTGGCGCATGCGAGCATCGAGCATCGATATTGACCAAAACGAAGAAGAAGCCACTTTTTATAATCCACGTTTTGAAATTCAAAACGTACCTGTTTTTTACCTACCATTTCTAACGGTTCCAATTGGTGACACCCGTAAGACCGGTTTTCTTTACCCTACTGTTTCCTATGGGTCAAGCGATGGCTTCGAAATGGAAGTCCCTATATATTGGAACCTAGCACCAGACTACGATTTGAAAACAACGCTTAAATCGATGCAAAATCGTGGCACTCAGCTAAACAGTGAATTCCGCTATCTATCAGATTTAGGCTTCAGTACGATTAAATCTGAATATTTGCCCGACGATAAGAAATACCCAGAACAAGGCGATCGCTGGGGTATTCAATGGCAACATTCAGGCATCTATAACGATAATTGGAAGCTAGGAATTGATTATTCCAAAGTTAGCGACATCCGTTACTTTTCAGACACAGGTTCCAGTTTAGGCAATCAATCTGACGGACAGCTCATCCAAGAAGCTGTTATTACTTATCGCTCAGCAAGTTGGGATGCCTCTATCTTAAGCCGAGATTTTCAACTTTTAACAGAAAGCGATAACACCCCATATCGCCTGTTACCTCAACTTAGTTTTAATTACTACTCTCCAGAGGTTATGCGTTACCTTGACTTAGACCTTAAAAGTCATATATCTAAATTTGATACCGATAATCCTGAAAAACCATCCGCTACTCGGATTCACATTGAACCTGGAATAAAAATTCCCGTAGCGTCCTCTTGGGGTAGCTGGACAACAGAAGCTAGATTACTTGGAACTTATTACCAGCAAGACTTAAGTGGTTTGGATCTAACCGAGCTGTCTGATGAAGGGTATAATTTAAAAGAGTCAACTTCGCGCGTAATTCCCGAATTTAGAACACATGCAGGCATTACCCTTGAGCGTGATACCGTTATTTTTGATAACTACACACAGACTTTAGAGCCACAAGTCCAGTACTTATATGTACCAGAAAAAGACCAAAGCGATATCTACTTATACGACACTACACTGCTACAAACCGACTATTACGGTCTTTTTCGAAGCCGGAAGTATAGCGGTGTCGATCGTATAGCTGCTGCAAATCAGTTCAGCTATGGTGCTTCTACTCGTTTTTTTGACAATCATTATAAAGAAAGACTGAACATCTCCTTTGGGCAAATTTTCTATATTGACAAAGACACCAAAAACACCAAAAACTCTACTTTAAGTAACGAAAACAATAAATCTAACTACTCAGCTTGGGCTGTCGAGATGGATTTTAACTATGACGACTACTTATTCTATCATGGTGGGATACAATATGATGTTGATACCAGCGACCTACAGTTGGCAAACAGCACCCTCGAATACCGCTTTGACAAAGGTTATGTACAAGGGAATTACCGATACGTAACTCGAGAATACATAGATAATACTCTAGACAGTATCAATGATTTAGATGCAATAACAGAAAATGGCATATCTCAAGCTGGTTTACTTGCTAGCTATCAACTAACACCTAAGTGGAGCGCAAGCGGCCAGTACTTCTACGATCTCACCACCAGTAATGCCCTGGAATGGTTGGCTGGAATAAAATATCGTTCCGATTGTTGGTACATTGGCTTTAGCTATAGCAACCAACTCAAAGACTGGAGTCCGAATTTTTCAAGTTACCCAAATTCAACACCAACTTATGAAAACAACTTTAGCTTCAACTTTGGCATTATTGGATTTGGAACGAGTATAGGCTCAAACTCAGGTGCAGTAAGCGAAAGTAGTGACAATAACTCACTTGGCTATGGACGCCCATTTTTCCTAAATAACTAATTTAAAGACCTGATGTTTTAACACAGGCAGGACTATTTACAGGTAATCACATGAAACTTTGGAATAAAATTCTCCTTGGGCTTTTTGTTGCTAGCCAACTAAAAGCTGTGCAAGCAGCACCTTCAGAGCTTGATGGTGTTGCTGTCATTGTTAACACTGGAGTTGTACTGCAAAGTGATATTGAAACATCATTAAAAACTATCCGCGCAAACGCTAAGGATAATCAACAAACTCTCCCTGATGATGCAACACTTCGCGAACAAGTAATAGAAAAGTTGATTGTAGATACCATACAACAGCAGGAAGCAGATAGGATTGGAGTGCGTGTCGATGACAATCGTCTAAATAAAGCGATCGAAGATATTGCTAAGAATAACAAACAAACGCTTGAAGAACTGAACTCTTCTTTAGCGAAAGAAGGCCTAAATTACGTTCAATTTAGAGAGCAAGTACGCAAGGAAATAGCTGCGAGTGAAGCGCGTAATGCATTAGTTCGTCGTCGCATCAATATATTACCAGCCGAAGTGGATAACCTTGCTGACATTTTAGCTAAAGAAACTAATGCGACAGTACAGTACAAAGTCGGACATATTCAACTCAGAGTTAACGAGGATAAGGATAAAGTCACAATCGAAGCGCAGGCAAACAAAATTGTAAATGAGCTAAATGCAGGTGCAGATTTTCAAACTATGGCATACACATACTCTAAAGGCCCTAAAGCTCTGCAAGGAGGTGACTGGGGCTGGATGAGGAAAGAAGAAATGCCAACCATCTTCGCCGATCAAATCAAACTGCAAGGCAAAGGGAGTATAATTGGTCCATTTCGCAGTGGAGTAGGTTTTCATATCTTAAAGATTGAAGATGTCAAAGGCCTAGAAACCGTCGCAGTCACAGAAGTAAAAGCGCGGCATATCCTTATAAAACCTACCGTCATTATGAGTGATGAAGGCGTAAAAAGAGAGCTGCTCGAAATTACTCGTAAAATTGAAGCTGGCGAGGCAACATTTGGCGAAATGGCTCAGCAATATAGTCAGGATCCCGGCTCTGCTGGCCAAAAAGGCGAATTGGGCTACCAAACCTCTGACATCTATGTTCCTGAATTTAAACATCAGGTAGATTCACTTCGTATCGGACAAATCAGTGAACCATTTAAGACTGTCCACGGCTGGCATATTCTTGAAGTTATGGACAGAAGAGAAGTAGACCGTACCGATTCGGCTTTAAAGAACAAAGCCTATAGAATTATCTTTAACCGCAAATTCAATGAAGAAGCAAGCGCTTGGCTACAGGAAATACGGGCGAGCGCTTTCGTAGAAATCGTCAAGGATGACCAAAATGACAACTAGACGAGTTATAGTTACCGCAGGTGAACCGGCAGGTATAGGACCGGACCTCGCTCTTTCTCTCGCACAAAAAGACTGGCCACACCAAGTGATCATATGTGCAGACAAAAACATGTTGATGCAGCGTGCTAAACAGCTAAATATAGAAGTGGAACTTATTGACTATAACTCATCGACATTGCCAGTTCCTCAAACGGCAGGAACCTTAGTTGTCGAACATATCCCGCTAGTATCACCCGTTATACCTGGGCATCTAGACTCAAGCAACAGTCATTATGTATTAGAAACCTTAAAACGTGCTTCTCTGGGCTGCTTAAGTGGCGAATTTGACGCTCTGATAACGGGGCCCGTACACAAGGGGATTATCAACCATTCAGGGGTCCCTTTTAGTGGGCATACAGAATATCTAGCAGAAATATCAAACACTCCTCTAGTTGTGATGATGCTCGCCACCGAAGGGCTCAAAGTGGCACTAGTAACCACTCACATCCCACTATCTGCAGTGTCAAAAGCCATTAGCGCTGATCGCTTACGTAATGTTATCCGTATTCTTCACCAAGATTTGATCAGTAAGTTTTCCATCTCCTTACCCAAGATATATGTCTGTGGGCTCAATCCACACGCAGGTGAAAACGGCTGTTTGGGTAGTGAAGAAATAGATACCATAAGCCCAACACTTGATGATATCCGAGCAGAGGAAGGTATTAACCTAACAGGCCCACTTCCTGCTGACACTATATTTAGCCGTAAATATCTGGATGACGCGGACGCTATATTAGGAATGTATCACGATCAAGTGCTCCCCGTGTTAAAATATAAGGGATTTGGTAAGTCAGTGAATATCACCTTAGGCTTACCTTTTATTAGGACATCCGTTGATCACGGTACAGCAATAGAACTGGCCGGAACAGGCAAAGCTGATACAGGAAGTTTTACAACGGCACTGACTCAAGCAATAGAGCTGGTCGAGAATAAAATAAGTTAACTTGAGAAAAATATGAGAAACGATGTCCATTTAGGACACAAAGCAAGAAAGCGCTTTGGTCAAAACTTTTTGAACGACCCATATATCATTGATGGAATCGTATCTGCAATCAACCCAAAACCAGGACAAAATTTAGTTGAAATTGGTCCAGGCTTGGGGGCTATCACCGAACCTGTTGGTCGAGAAGTCGACAAGTTTACAGTCATCGAACTTGATCGAGATCTTGCTGAACGATTGAGACAACACCCAGAACTTGCAGATAAGCTGACTATACATGAAGGCGATGCAATGCGCTTCGACTTCACACAACTAGTGAAACCTAATAACAGGCTACGCATTTTTGGTAACCTGCCGTATAACATTTCCACCCCACTGATGTTCCACCTATTTGAATATCACAAAGATATTCAAGATATGCATTTTATGCTGCAGAAAGAAGTCGTGAACAGATTAGCAGCAGGGCCAGGAACAAAAGCCTATGGTCGCTTGACGGTAATGGCTCAGTACTATTGTAAGGTTGTTCCTGTACTAGAAGTTCCCCCAACCGCTTTTGTTCCACCACCTAAAGTTGATTCAGCCGTAGTTCGCCTCGTTCCATATGAGACAATCCCATACCCTGCAACTAACCTTAACTGGTTAGATCGAGTGTGTAGGGAAGGATTTAATCAAAGACGTAAGACCGTAAGAAACTGTTATAAGTCATTGGTAAGTGCAGATGTATTAGAGGAGCTTGGTATCAACCCAAGTATGCGTCCGGAAAACTTAACTCTAGAGCAGTTTGTTGATCTAGCGAATTGGTTAGACGCAAATCATAAATAACACTCGTATAATTAGAGTTGTAGTAAGGCAACTCTAATTTTTGACTAATACGCAGGAGTCCCAATGGAAGCTACCCCTTGTATTAAAGTCCAAGTCCACACCAAATACATATCAGAGCAGTCTCAGCCAGATGAGAAACACTATGTTTTCGCTTATGTCATTACGATAAAGAATCTAAGCAACCAAACTGTTCAGCTTATTAGTCGTCGCTGGCTCATTACTGATGCTAATGGAAAGCAAATGACTATCGAAGGTGATGGCGTAGTTGGCCAACAACCTTTTATTTCCGGTAATGATGAATACACATACAGTAGTGGTACTGCCATTGAAACACCAGTAGGCGTTATGCAAGGTCAATACATTTTGCTGGATGAGAAAGGTAAAGAATTCATCACAGAAATCGAGCCATTTCGGTTAGCATTACCAAACATTCTTAATTAATTACAACATAGGATTGGTTGTGTCCAACTACATTATCGGTGACATTCAAGGTTGTTTTGATGAGCTTCAATTACTGCTCAAAAAAGTCAAATTTAACGCGAATAATGATGTACTTTGGGTAGCAGGAGATTTAGTTGCAAGGGGCCCTAAATCTTTAGAAACACTCCGCTTTATAAAAAGTTTGGGGAGCAGTGCTAGAGTTGTTTTAGGTAATCATGATTTACACCTCCTTGCTGTGTCTCTCGGAATCCATCAAGCCAAGAAAAAAGACAACACAGGAGCAATTCTAGACTCCAATGATCGTGATGAGTTACTAAACTGGCTACGCTACCAACCTCTGCTTGCCGAGCATGAGGAGTTTATTGTCTGTCACGCAGGGATCACTCCTCAATGGAATTTATCAACCGCGAAAAAGTGTGCAAAAGAGGTGGAGGCTATACTAAAAAGCGATAAATGGCCTTGGCTTATCGAAAATATGTATAACAACACGCCTAATCTATGGTGTCCCACACTGGAAGGTATTGAAAGATACCGCTTTATCATTAACGCTTTCACTCGAATGAGATACTGCTTTCCAGATGCTAGTTTAGATATGGAGTGTAAACGCCCCCCTAAAGATTTGATCGGAAGTAATTTGCAGCCTTGGTTCGAGCTCAAACGACAAAAGAAAATCAAGAAAACGATTCTTTTTGGCCATTGGGCTGCGCTTGAAGGTTATAAAGGAAAAAGAGTTATAGGCTTAGATACAGGGTGTGTGTGGGGAGGTAGCTTGACCATGATCCGTTGGGAGGACAAACAATACTACTCTCAAAAAAGTATTTCTTAGTAAGAGCGAGTTAAAGTCGATGCTCTTAAAACAGAAAACCCCAGCATGCATGCTGGGGTTTAGAATGAGTGGCGGAGCGGACGGGACTCGAACCCGCGACCCCCGGCGTGACAGGCCGGTATTCTAACCAACTGAACTACCGCTCCACACTGGTTAGACTATTGAGTCTAAATAAGAACCTGGCAATGTCCTACTCTCGCATGGGGAAACCCCACACTACCATCGGCGCTACTTCGTTTCACTTCTGAGTTCGGCATGGAATCAGGTGGGTCCAAAGCGCTATGGTTGCCAAGAAAAATTCTTTGCTGGTGCTGATACCCAGACTCGAACTGGGGACCTCATCCTTACCAAGGATGCGCTCTACCACCTGAGCTATATCAGCATAATATTGCTCAAGATTTATGTCTCAAGCAAGGTATATAAAGCCTGGCGATGTCCTACTCTCACATGGGGAAGCCCCACACTACCATCGGCGCTATTGCGTTTCACTACTGAGTTCGGCATGGGATCAGGTGGGTC